>DASQMW010000055.1:0-9783 GCA_035645295.1 Archangium sp. | reverse complement strand
CCCGCATCCCGCGCACGGAAGGACGGCAACGCACATGACCGACAGTTTCGGCACGAAGTCCCAGCTCAAGGTGGGCTCGGCCACGTACGACTACTTCAGCCTGGCCAAGCTGGCCAAGGCGCACCCCGCGGTGGAGCGCCTCCCGTTCTCGCTCAAGGTGCTGCTGGAGAACCTGCTGCGCCACGAGGACGGCCGCGTCGTGAAGCGCGAGCACGTGGAGAAGATGCTCGCCTGGGACCCCAAGGCCACCCCGGACGTCGAAATCTCGTTCCACCCCGCGCGCGTGCTCCTCCAGGACTTCACCGGCGTGCCCGCCGTGGTGGACATGGCCGCCATGCGCGAGGCGCTCGCCTCCATGGGCGGCGACCCGGCGAAAATCAATCCGCGTAACCCCGCCGACCTCGTCATCGACCACTCGGTGCAGATTGACTCCTTCGCCACCACCGCGGCCTTCAAGGAGAACGCGGAGCTGGAGTTCGAGCGCAACCGCGAGCGCTACGCCTTCCTGCGCTGGGGCCAGAGCGCCTTCAAGGGCTTCGGCGTCGTCCCGCCGGACATCGGCATCTGCCACCAGGTCAACCTCGAGTTCCTGGCCCGCGTGACGTTCCGCGAGGGCTCCACCGTGTACCCGGACACGCTGGTGGGCACCGACAGCCACACCACGATGATCAACGGCCTGGGCGTGGTGGGCTGGGGCGTGGGCGGAATCGAGGCCGAGGCCGCGTTGCTCGGCCAGCCCATCACCATGCTCATTCCGCAGGTGGTGGGCTTCCGGCTGTCGGGCAAGCTGCCCGCGGGCGCCACCGCCACGGACCTGGTGCTCACCGTCACGCAGATGCTTCGCAAGAAGGGCGTGGTGGGCAAGTTCGTCGAGTTCTTCGGCAGCGGCCTCAAGTCGCTGTCCCTGCCGGACCGCGCCACCATCGCCAACATGGCGCCCGAGTACGGCGCCACCATCGGCTTCTTCCCGGTGGACGAGGAGAGCCTCAACTACCTGCGCTTCACCGGCCGCCCGGATGAGGTCGTCGCCCTCACCGAGGCCTACGCCAAGGAGCAGGGCCTGTGGCGCAAGGATGACGCGCAGGACCCCGTCTTCAGCGACACGCTGGAGCTGGACCTGTCCACCGTGGTGCCCAGCCTCGCCGGCCCCAAGCGCCCGCAGGACCGCGTGCCCCTCACGGACATGAAGGCGGGCTATGAGAAGTCGCTGGTGGAGATGCTCGCCGCCGGCAAGAGCAAGGGCGAGGACGACGAGGGGGGCGGCAAGGGCAAGGCCCCCGCGGTCGAGGTTCCCCCGGCGCGCCTGGCCCAGACGGCCACCGTGAAGGCGGGCCGCTCCAGCTACCAGCTTGGCCACGGCGCGGTGGTGATTGCGTCGATTACGTCCTGCACCAACACCTCCAACCCGGCGGTGCTGGTGGCGGCGGGACTGCTCGCGAAGAAGGCCGTGGAGCGCGGCCTCAACCCCAAGCCGTGGGTGAAGACGAGCCTCGCGCCGGGCAGCCGCGTCGTCACCGAGTACCTGCGTGACGCGGGCCTGCTGCCCTACCTGGAGGCCGTCGGCTTCCACGTGGTGGGCTACGGCTGCACCACCTGCATCGGCAACTCCGGCCCGCTGCCCGAGTCCGTCGCCAACGCCGTCGTCGAGGCGGACCTCGTGGTGGCCGCGGTGCTGTCCGGCAACCGCAACTTCGAGGGGCGCATCAACCCGCACGTGCGCATGAACTACCTGGCCAGCCCGCCGCTGGTGGTGGCCTACGCGCTGGCCGGCGAGGTGGGCCTGGACCTGGACAAGGAGCCGCTGGGCCTGGACCCCAACGGTCGCCCGGTGTTCCTCAAGGACATCTGGCCCACGGACGAGGAGATTCGCACCACCATCCGCGCCTCCGTGAAGCCGGAGCAGTTCCGCAGCCAGTACGCCAACGCCATGGAGGGCGACGTGCTCTGGCAGCAGCTCGAGGTGAGCAAGGGCTCCACCTTCAAGTGGGAGCCGAAGTCCACCTACGTACGCAAGCCGCCCTTCTTCGAGAACCTGCCCAAGGAGCCGAAGGCGCCGCAGGACATCAAGGGCGCGCACGTGCTGGCGCTGCTCGGTGACTCCGTCACCACGGACCACATCTCCCCGGCCGGCAACATCGCCAAGGCGAGCCCGGCGGCGAAGTACCTCATGGCCGAGGGCGTGGAGCCGAAGGACTTCAACTCCTACGGCGCCCGGCGCGGCAACCACGAGGTCATGGTGCGCGGCACCTTCGCCAACATCCGCCTGAAGAACCTGCTGGTGCCCGGCGTGGAGGGGGGCGTCACCGTCCACATCCCCACCCGCGAGCGGATGAGCATCTACGACGCCTCCATGAAGTACCAGCAGGAGGGCACGCCGCTGGTGGTGCTGGCCGGCGCGGAGTACGGCACCGGCTCCAGCCGTGACTGGGCCGCCAAGGGCACCCAGCTCTTGGGCGTCAAGGCCGTCATCGCCAAGAGCTTCGAGCGCATCCACCGCTCCAACCTCGTGGGCATGGGCGTGCTGCCGCTCCAGTTCGAGGCGGGCCAGGACGCGCAGTCGCTGGGCCTCACCGGCCACGAGACGTTCGAGATTACCGGCGTCGCGGAGAACCTGGCGCCGCAGAAGAAGCTCACCGTGAAGGCCACGGGCGAGGGCGGCACCAAGGAGTTCACGGTGCTGTGCCGCATCGACACGCCGAACGAGCTCGACTACTACCGCCACGGCGGCATCCTGCAGTACGTGCTGCGCCAGCTGGCGAAGGCCTGAGGCGTCACAGGCACCCGTAGCACCGCGGCCCGGCAGTGCCCTCGTGGCGCTCGCCGGGCCGTCGTGTTTCAGGAGACTCGCGCAAGCGGGCCCTGGCGGCCCGGTAGCGCGCCAGCCACTCGGGACGTCCCTTGGGCATCGGGTCGAGTCCTCCACGACGATGCCCGCCAACGGGCCACCGCCCACCTCCACGGTGGTGCACAACTCAGCGCCTCACCAGAGGGACTTGCTATTGCGCAGGGTCTTCTTCTCGGACGTGCGCTTCTTGCCCTCGAGGCGCCGCCGCTTCGAGCCCGCGCTGGGCTTGGTGGCGCGGCGCACCTTGGGGACGAAGGTGAGAGCCTTGAGTCCCTCGCGGAGCCGGTCCAGCGCGACGCCCTTGTTCTGCACCTGGCTGCGGCGCTCGGTGGCGGTGACGGACAGCTCCGTGGGCGGGTGGGACAGGCGCACGCCGCTGGCGGTGGTGTTGCGGTGCTGGCCGCCCGGGCCGGAGGCGATGAAGTACTCCACCTCGCAGGACTTCAGCAGTGCCTCGTCATCCAGGGCGAGGGCAGCGAGCGCGGCGTGTCGTCGGGCGGGCGAGGTGCTCATGGCACCTCTCAACCTAGCTCTCGCGGGCGGCGTCGTGCACCGCTGTCGTGCGGCGGCCGTGCAGGCAGCACCCGGGCGCCCCTGCCCGAAGGGTTGACGGGCGGGCCAGGGTCTCTCAAGCAGAGAGGAGTGATTCTCAATTTGATACTCTGGCCTGCGGTTTTCTGGGGCGGGCCCAGTAGTTTCAGTGGGTTGAGTCGTGGCGCGGCGGTTGCTCTGGAAGGGGCAGGACACGCTGAGCACCGGCGCGCTGCTGTCACGCCCCGCAACGCACGAGGCGTTTGCTGCATCCAGTTTGCATCCAGGAAAGGAAGAGAGGCAGGCCATGATCTACGTTCGCTCGGGTGAAGCGCGAGGCCATGCCAACCATGGTTGGTTGGATTCACACCACACGTTCTCGTTCGCGGACTACCACGACCCGGACTTCATGGGATTCCGCGCGCTGCGGGTCATCAACGAAGACACCGTGACGCCCCAGCGCGGGTTTGGAATGCACCCGCACCGGGACATGGAAATCATCACCTACGTCCTGGGCGGCGCGGTGGAACACCGCGACAGCATGGGCACCCGCGCGGTCATCAAGCCGGGCGAGGTGCAGCGGATGACGGCGGGCACGGGGGTGCTGCACAGCGAGATGAACAGCTTCGACCAGCCTCTGCACCTGCTGCAAATCTGGATTCTCCCGAAGGCGCCGGGGCTGACGCCGGGCTACGAGCAGAAGGCGTTCGACGCGAAGGAGCGACAGGGCCGCTTCCGGGTGGTGGCGTCGCCGGACGGCCGGGACGGCTCGCTGACGGTGCACCAGGACGTGGTGCTGTACGGCACGCTGCTGGGCCGTGGAGAGAGGGCCGAGTACTCGCTGGCCCCGGGCCGGCATGCCTGGGTGCAGATGGCGCGTGGCTCGGGCTCGCTGAACGGGGTGAAGGTGAAGGCCGGTGACGGCGTGGCCGTCTCCGCCGAGGAGCGACTGGTGCTCGCCGCCGAGGAGCCCATCGAGGCGCTCCTGTTCGACCTGGCCTGAGCGGGACCGGCAGTCGCGGGGCCTGGGCCGGGTGGGGGGCTTCCCTCCGGCGCCGGGCCCCGTGCCGTGAGGGGGCCGGGGTGCGGCGCGCGTGGAGCTTGGGTTACCGCAGGTTGAGGGTGAGGCCGGTGGTGGCCTTCCGTCCGTCCTCGCTGGTGGCGACGATGGTGGTGACCACGGGGACGCGCGTGGTGGCGCGTTCCGTGGAGACGAAGAGCTGCTTGGAGGTCTGGCCCGCGGCGATGGTGGCAGGGTCCGCCTGGATGCGGGACGTGGGGGTCTCGAGCGTCAGCGTCAGCGGGCCCGTGAAGCCCGCCGCGCGCGTCACCGTCACGGGCACCTGTTCGCTCTGCCCCGCGAAGAGGTTCACCTGGCGGGGCTCCACGGAGATGGAGAAGTCCGGCTGGGACTCGGGGACGGGGAGGAGGACGACGAAGAAGAGGGCGCCCGCTGCGCGGTCATTGGCGGCGTCCTCCGCCAGCAACTGCGTGCGGTAGAGGCCCGGCTTCGCCGTCGTGTTCGCTGCCACCGCGAGCGTGGGGGTGGCGGTGAGGGTCTCCTCTCCCGCGGGCAGGATGACTGCGGGTGAGAGGGTGACGCCCTCGGGTGCGTTGAAGAGGGTGAGGCGGATGTCTCCCGGTGTGTCGCTGGTGCGGGACAGGGTTATCTCCACGGGCGTGGACTCACCGCGCACGAGGCTGACGGTGTCGACGACGTCGACCTGGACTTGGTAGAAGGGCACGTCGCCGCCGCACGAGGTGGCGAGCACGCAGCCCAGGAGGAACAGGCTCCGGCGGAGGGCGAGCATCGGATTCATGGGGCTCATTGAGGGCCAGCATCCGTCCGCCCCGCCGCGCGGGCAAGGCGACCCGGGGGCGGGCGTGCTCAGCGGAACATCGTCATGGCCACCTCGTACGTGCCCACGTGGGCGTCGAGGGTGGCGGAGAGCGGCTTCGCATACCCGCCGCCGAGGGTGAGCACGGCGGGCAGCCCCCGGTGGCGGGCGGCCTCCAGGACGATGCGGTCGCGCTCACGCAGGCCCGCGAGGGTGAGGGAGAGCCGGCCGAGCGCATCCTCGGCGAGCGGGTCCACGCCGGCCTGGAAGAAGAGGAGGTCGGCGCCGGCGGTGTCCAGCACCTCGGGCAGGTGGAGGGCGAGCGCGTCGAGGTAGTCGCGGTCCCCGGTGTCGTCGGGCAGGCCCACGTCGAGGGTGGAGGGCTGCTTGCGGAAGGGGAAGTTGTGCTCGCCGTGCATGGAGAAGGTGAAGACGGAGTCGTCGCCCGCGAAGATGGCGGCGGTGCCGTTGCCCTGGTGCACGTCGAGGTCCACGACCACCGCGCGGCGAATGGCGCGGCGGGCCTGGAGGGCGCGGATGGCCACGGCGATGTCGTTGAAGACACAGAAGCCCTCCCCGTGGTCGGGGAAGCCATGATGGGTGCCTCCGGCGAGGTTGCCGGAGATGCCGTCGCGGAGGGCGGCGTGGGCGGCCTCGAGGGTGCCGGACACGGCGGCGCACGAGCGCGTGACGAGGCCGGGGGACCAGGGAAAGCCCAGCCGGCGGAGCTCGGCATCGGTGAGGGTGCCCTGGAAGAAGGCGTCGAGGTAGCGGGGCGTGTGGACGCGCTCCAGGTCCTCGCGGGTGCAGGGGGCGGACTCGGTGAGCGCAGAGGGAGGAAGGACGCCGCGCACCAGGAGGGCCTCGCGCACCAGGCGGTACTTCTCCATGGGGAAGCGGTGTCCGGGAGGCAGGGGTGCCTCGTAGGTGTCCGAGTAGAAGACGCGCATGGGAGGAGACAGCTACCTCTCCAGGGAGCGAGGGACTACAACGCCGCATACTCCCTGGAGGGCGGGTGCCACCTACCTGCTCACAGAGGAGCCGGTGTGCAGGTACTCGTAGGGGCCCTTCGCCGAGCCGGCGACCTGAGCACCCTTGTCATCGAACCAGCGCTCCCAAATCCGGTTGCGGTCGGGGTCGAGGCGGCCGTTGATGACGAGCTTGGAGGCGCCGCGGAAGCGGCTGGTGCACTCGCGGGTGGCGCCGACGAAGGAGTCTCCCACGCGCTGGAAGAAGACGCCGCACTCGGTGGCGCCCACGTCGGAGATGGAGAGGACGCGGTCCTGCTCGGGCCGGTCGCAGAGGCCGGCGAAGGCGTTCTCGTTGACCACGCGGCGGAAGTCCGTCACCAGCGTATTGCCCCCATCCGTGCGGTGAATGCGGATGATGCGGCGGCGGGTAAAATTCAGCTTGGGCGAGTCGAGCGTGTGCTCGGCGAAGAGGAAGAGCTGGTCGCCGGGGAAGATGCTGTCCTTCACGCGGATGAAGCAGTTGTTGTAACGGACGTTCTCGAACTCAGGGTCTCTCGCGGCCTGCGCTGAGGTGTCCAGCTTCCCATCCAGGCGCCGGGCCAGCTCCAGGGCATCCGGGTCGGGGACTCGGCGCATCTGCTGAGGCACAGCTGGGCCCCACACCTGCTTGCCGGAGGCATCCACCCCCCGGACGAAGTTATCGAAGCCATCCTCGCGGATGACATCCGAAACAACGACCTTCACAGCACCGCGGAAGTTTGTGGGGCACCCCTCTGGAGCGGTCGCCCCCTCGTAGCCCTTGGCCGTTCGCTTGAGCAGCAGGGTGCATCCCTTTTGGCCTACCTGAGCGGAGCTGACCAGTCGGTACTCCTCGGGAATAGAGCAGAGGTCGCGGAGCTCGTTACCCGGCGGCGGGTGCAGGGTGTGCAGCTCGAGCTGCTGACCCTGCGCATCGAGCCCGATGAGCCAGAAGCGCTGGACGTAGTGGCGGAACCTTGGGATGTTCTCCTCGAAATACAATAGGCGCTTGCCAATGAACTCTGGAGGGACAACGGCATCCAAGAGCTTGACCGGGCAGGAGGAGGCCGTCGTCACCATGGCCGGGTCTTTTTCCTGCTGGTGATCATCGAGGCGCCCACTCATCCGTGAGGCCACCCGGTGCACATCCGCGGGGGTGACACCCTCGGCGCCCTCGTGGATGAACTCGTAAGGGCCCTCGGTTGCGCCCCACACCTGCTTGCCCTCTGCGTCGAAGCCGCGGTCCCACGAGCGCATCCACGTCTTGCCCAGTGTAGTCTCGCTGGTGACGGTGGCAGCACTGCGGAAGTCATTCGGGCAGCCCCCCTGCGGGGTGGAGCCGACGAAGAGGTTCCCCTGCTTGCTGAGGGACACGGTGCAGTCGGAGGCGTTGACGTCCTCGGCCCGCACGAGGCGCTGCTCGGGGGGCTTGACGCACAGGCCAATGAAGGACTCGGCCTTCTCCAGCTTGTGCACGAGCGACTCGATCTGCTTGCCGTCCGCGCTACGGCGCAGCACCAGCAGACGCTGGCGATAGGGTTTGTCGAGCATGCTCGCGAGCGCCTGCTCCTGGTAGAGCACCGCCTGGCCCGGCTTCCAGTGGCGCTCAACGGCCGCGCCCTCGCCCGACCAGCGCACCTCGCAGGTGGTGAGCCGGACGTGGACATAGCCGGGGACTACGAGCGCCTGCAGGGAGGAGTCCATTCTCCCCGTGAGCCTGCGCGCCACCTCGGCGACATCTGCATCCAATTTTGAAGCCTTCTTGCCCGCCTGAGGTGTAGCGGCCAGCGCGGCAAGCGCAATGCTAACAATGAGTCCTGCGTACACGGTGCCTCCAAGATGGGAGGCCGGGATAGCAGATGCTCCGCGCCGAGGGGAGCACTCAGGCGGAGCGAAGGACTGACACGATGTCCAGCCGCCCGTTGCTGCGCTTCGGCTCGGCCTTGCAGGTGCCACCGCACTTCCATTCGCGGGTGCCGGACGGCGTCTTCGTGCCGGAGGAGGGCAGCGTGCGCTTCGAGGCGTTGCCGCCGCCCACGCAAGCAACGGAGGTGGGCGTGCGGCTCCCTCCCCGAAAGCAGCCCCGGTGCGCCTCCCTGGAAGGCTTTTGCCTGCATGCCAATACGCACCTTCACGAGAACGCCAAGCAGGCCGTGGAGCGGCTGTGCCGCTATGGAGCACGCGGTGCGCTGGCGCTGGAGCGTTTGTCACGAGCGCAGGACGGCCGCCTGGCGTACCGGATGGAGCGCCCGCTGGCGGACGGCACCACGCATCTCTTCTTCACCGGGAGGTCGTGCCTCGTGGTACCGGATGACGACCTGCGGGCCACCCGTCCAGACCCGGCCGTACATCCGAGTGGGCGGCTCGAAGATTCCGAGGCTGCTGGTGAGCTTGCTCTCGATGGGGCCGTCGTAGAGCGTGATGAGGCTGGTATCGGCCTGATTGAGATCCAGCTCCACATCCGCCCCCTCGCCGATATCCAGGCGAAGATAGCGCATCAACTTGAGCGTCTCTCTCGGGCACTTCTCCGGCCCAGGGCTCCCATCGGCGCGCAGCGACACTCCGCCAGTTGTCGAGCAGCCCAGGAGGGTGCTGAGCAGGAGGGACGAGCCGAGAGTCAGGGCTTGAGCGCGGGGCATGACCCACCGAGCTACTCGCGCTTGATCCGCCATTCCAGGACGACCTGAGCATGTTGGAGGCCGTCGGATCGGAAGATGTCGATGACGAGCTTGTCGAGCCCGCTCCTCGACCTGAAGGCGCTCTCATCGGCGATGATGGCAAGCGTCGCCTGTTCGAAGGGCAAACGGTCTTGCTTCGCCGGTCGATGCGAGCGACACGCGGGCCTCCATGAGCCGCCACGGCTGCGTTCCGTGGTGGTTCGCGACCTCGAACACGACCGCTGCCTTGTCGATGCTGGTATCGCTCCGGACCGTGATGGCGGCGTCTTCGCCCTTGAGCAACCACGTTCGAGTGTAGCGGAAGGGAGTCTGCTTCACGGCTCCTTTCCCCATGAGCGCGGCAGAGGTCCGGCTTCGTCAGCGCCCACCAGGCCAGTTCCCACCAGAAGGTGAAGAAGGCCTGGGCGAAGTCGACTCCCGGCTTGTCGTACTTCAGCAGGAACGCCACGTCCGCCTGATAGCTGAGCTCCTTCTCGGTGAAGTCGCGCACCGCCAGCGCCAATCCCCGCTTGCTGCCGTAGTGCCGGTACAGCGTGCCCACCGAGATGCGCAGGGCCTCGGCCAGCGCGGCAGCCTGCACATTCTCATAGCCGCGCCGCGCCAGCAGTCCCGCCGCGGTGCGCATGGTATCGGCGTGCATCATTTCCACAAACCACATGCCCCATCCCCTCCCCGCCGCCTGGGCGACTGGCTGCCGCGAACGCGCCGTCCTTGCGCTTCACCCCCCGCCCCGCTCGGGGGCGGGGACTCGGTGGAATGAACGTTCCTTAGGATTCAACAGAACTCAGGGCGGCCCGAGCAGCCAGCCAGCCCTCCAGCGCGGTGGAAAGCCGGTCCTGGCCGCGCGCGAGCGTCTGCCACCCGGGGCGTCCGTTGTGTTTGAGGTGGCCGCCCAGCCCTGC
>DASQMW010000054.1:0-3440 GCA_035645295.1 Archangium sp. | reverse complement strand
CGCCAGCTGTGCTGGAGCCATCTGACCAGGGACTTCCAGGGCTTCATCGACAGGGGAGCGGAGAGCGCCCGAATCGGGCAGGCCCTCATGGACGAGCGCAACCGGATGTTCAAGTGGTGGCACCGGGTGCGGGATGGGACGCTGTCACGTGAAGAGTTCGCGCGACGGATGCGGGAGGTGGGACGTCTGCTCCGACAGGCTGTGGTGTGCGCCGAGGACGGGACGGCCGGCACCGCGGCGAAGATTCTCCAGCTCGAGGAGGCCATGTGGACATTCGTCCAGGTGGAGAGCCTGGAGCCGACCAACAACTTCGCCGAGAGACTCCTGCGCCCTTGCGTCATGTACAGGAAGACGAGCTTCGGGACGCAGTCGCCTGACGGCAGTCGCTTCGTGGAGCGAATCTTGACGGCTGTGACGACACGGGGCCTGGTCATGTGGAACGTGCTCAACCCGCCAGCCAGGTCATCGAGGGAAGACCCTACAACCCGGCCGTCATTGCTCCGTCAGGGTTCCCGTCATCGTGAAAGGGTGAGGCATGAACCGCCCATTGACGGAACGCTGACGAGCGCCTTGTAACTTTCCAGCCATGCGCGTGGCCCTCAAGACCCTGGTGGGGACAGTCGTCATGCTGGTGGTGGGTCTGGGGGTGCTCGGCTTGTGGCGCGCCTCCGGGAAGGACGCCGTGCCCCATCCACCAGGGCCCGTGGCAGATGCGGCGCCCCGCCAGTTGGTCGGCCTGTCCATCCATATGACGACGGACGACTACGGGGAGTACCTCGTCAAGGCCTTCCGCGAGACGCTCGGCGCGGCAGGAGTGCAGTCCCTCATCACCGATGCCCGGGCCGATGCGCGCCAGCAGAAGGAAGACCTCCAGCGGCACATCGCCAGGAAGGTCGATGCGCTGGTCATCGTCCCGTTCGATGACCAGCTCCTCACCCGGGAGACCCACCAGGCGATGGAGGCGGGCATCCCCGTGGTGGCCATCACCTCCATGCCCGGCTCCCGGGTGACCACCACCATCCTCGGGCGCGAGCACGGCAACGGCTACGACGCCGGCCAGTTCATGGCGCGGCGGCTCGGCGGCCAGGGCAAGGTGATGATGATCGACGTGCCGACCCAGCTCACCCGCATCCAACTGCGCCTGGAGGGCTTCCGGGACGCCATCCGCGCTTCGCGGATGGAGCTGGTCGCCGTCAAGAAGGCCGTCAGCAAGGATGGGTGCATGGCGGCCGTCGAGCAGGTGCTGCGCGAGCACCCGGACCTCCAGGGCATCTTCGCGCCCTACGGCACCGCCCTCATCGGTGCGGCCTCGGCCATCCGCGTCCGCGGCCGCCCCGACATCGTCATCACCGGCATCGACGCCGACCATGAGGTGCTGAAGCTCATCGACGAGGGCTGGGTGGCCGCCACCCTGGCGCAGTACCCGAGCGAGCACGGGCGTCTGGCCGCCGAGGCCGTCCTGCGCATCCTCCGCGACGAGCAACCCGATACCGCGGTCGCGGCCCCCTTCCAGCTCGTCACCCGGGACAATGCCGCCGAGATGTCACGGGAGCTCTGGGGACGGGAACTGCACTGACCACGCCCATGCGTACCGCCAGGCGCTACACCCCGCTGCTCCTGCTCGCCCTGCTTCTCGGGCTCGGCGGTGTCAGCATCTACTCCTACCTCGATCTCCGGCGCGCCACCGCCCGGTTGGACCTGATGGTGCGGCAGATGGTGCTGGGCGACGCGCTCAACCACCGCCTGGACGTGTTGCTGCGGCGCGAGACCGACGTCATCGTCGGGCAGGACGACGCCCCGCAGCGCGAGGTGGAGAAGACCCTCGACTCCATCAAGGTGTTGCTCGAGGAGCTCGGCCGGGGAATACGGGCCGAGGGCAGCCCCCTCTACGTGGAGTCGCTGCGGCGCATGACCCTCACCTGCCGCGAGCAATCCCAGCACATCTTCCAACTCACCCGGCTGGGGCAAAGCCCCGAGGCCGTCGCCGCGCGGGACGCGTTGGAGCGGACCGTGCGCTTCATGCGGGAGGACATCCACGGCCTGGTCTCCAAGGAGCTCGACCACTACAGCGGTATCAGTGAGGAGACCCGCCTCGAGGCGGCGCGGATGGCCTTGCGCATCATCTCCGCCTCCTGCGCACTGCTGCTGGCGAGCATCCTCGTGCTGGCCTTGGGCTACAAGCGTGAGCTGCGCAAGCGAGAGCAGCTCAACGCCGAGCTGGAGCACCGCGTACGGGTGCGCACCCACGAATTGGAGCAGGCCCAGCGGCAGCTCGTGGATACCGCCCATCTCGCCGGCAGGGCCGAGGTCGCCGTCAGCGTGCTGCACAATGTGGGCAACGTCCTCAACAGCCTCAACATCACCGCCACCCTCACCCATCAGGGCCTCTCCCACCTGCCGCTCCACAACGTGGCCCGTGTCGGCGAGCTGCTCACCCAACACCGGGAGACCCCGGGTTGGTTGCACGAGGACGAACGTGGCCGGGTGGTCCCCGACTTCCTCGTGCGGCTCGGCGCCACCCTCGAGCAGGAGCGCGGCCAGCTCCTCACCCAGCTGCATGAGGTGCTCGGGCACATCGAGCACATCAAGCATGTCGTCGCCATGCAGAATCCCCACGCGGGCCGCGGCCGGATGCTGGAGCGGATGGCGCTGGCCGAGCTCGTGGAGATGGCGCTGCGGCTGCATGCCGCTGACTTGGAACGCTCGGGTGTGGAGGTGGTGCGGCACTTCACCCCCCTGCCCGAGATGCGGGTGGAGAAGCACAAGGTGCTTCAGATCCTCGTCAACCTCCTCTCCAATGCCCACCACGCGCTGGTTCGCGGGTGCACCGGGCAGAGACGGATCAGCATCCACCTGGGTTGGGAGCCCGGAACCCGCTGGCACATCCGCGTCGAGGACAACGGCATGGGCATCGCCCCCGAGCACCTCGGCAAGCTCTTCCACTTCGGCTTCACCACCCGCGAGGACGGTCAAGGCATCGGGCTGCACATGAGCGCCCTGGCGGCCCAGGAGATGGGCGGCTCGCTCCACGTCCGCTCCAGCGGCCCCGGGCACGGTGCCGCCTTCGTCCTCGAGGTTCCGGTGGGGTGAGCGGCGTGAGCGGGCGCCCGTGCAGCCCGCTCACTGAGCCGCGGTGTTCGTCGGAGAGGTGAAGAACACGCGGTTGGCGGGGTTGAACTCGATGGAGACGGGCACCTTCGGCGACACCCGGCCCACCGCGTCCATTTTGGCCAGCGCGGAGTTGTTCTCGCTCACGTAGTCCTTCATGTGCGCCTCGATGCCATTACCCGGCTTCTTCGGCGAGATGGGGAAGTCCGTGGGGATGTCCTGCTGGCCCATGCGCGCCCAGTCCGACAGCACCACCGACTGCAGGCTGGCGCGCGGCACCGGGTCGCCCGCCGCGGCGATGCGGTGCACCTCGCCCTCACGCTGCCCGGCGG
>DASQMW010000053.1:0-24621 GCA_035645295.1 Archangium sp. | reverse complement strand
GTGACCCTGGCGCCCGCCCCCGACACCTCGCCGCCGGCGAGGAAGGCCGTGGCGGCGGAGCGATCCTCGATGAACTTGTACGCGTCTCCCTGGGGCAGGAGCAGCCCCTCGCGCAGCGCCGCCCAGAGCGGCTCCGCCGTCTCCTCGGGAGAGCGCTCCTCGACGATGGCGAGCGTCCTCAGATCGAAGGTATTGCCGATACACGCCGCCAACCAGAGGGTGCGCTGCGTGTCTTCGGGTAGCTTCTGGATCTTCGTGGCCATCAGCGCCACGACGTTGTCCGTCATGGGAGTGTGGACGATGCGTTCCATGTCCCACGCCCACCCGCCGGCCTGGGCGTCGAAGCAGATCATCCCCTGCTGATGGAGGGAGAGCAGGAACTGCCCCAGGAAGAAGGGGTTGCCCTCCGTCTTGCGCAGGCACAACTCCGCCAGCGGCTCGACGTCCGCAGGGGGGCGGCCCAGCGCATCGGCGAGCACCTCGAGGCAGTGGTCCCGCCCCAGCGCGCCGAGGGTGATGGTGCTCACGGGTGTTCCCGCCTTGCGCATCTGAGCGAGCGCGGGAAGGAGCGGGTGCGACGCGTCCACCTCGTTGTCGCGGTAGGCGCCGATCAGCAGCAGGTGCCGTGTCCCCGGCTCGGTCAGCAATCGCTCCAGCAGCTCGAGCGACGGCTGGTCGGCCCACTGCAGGTCATCGAGGAACACCACCAGCGGGTGCTCCGGCCCGGCGAAGGTCCGGACGAAGCCCTCCATGGCCAGGTGGAAGCGGTTGCGCTCCTCGGTGGGGGACAGCTCGGGGGCCCGCGGCTGTGGCCCGAGGATGAAGGCCACCTCGGGAATGACGTCGATGATGACCGAGGCGTTCGGGCCCAGCGCCCCGAGGAGCTTCTCCTTCCAACGCGCCAGCCGCTCCGTGGGCTCGGTCAGGAGCTGCCGCATGAGCTCCTGGAACGCCTGGAGGAGGGAGGCGTAGGGGATGTTCCGGTTGAACTGGTCGAACTTGCCGGAGACGAAGTAGCCCCGGCGCTTCACGATGGGCTTGTGGACCTCGTGGACGAGCGCGCTCTTGCCAATGCCCGAGTAGCCGGCGACGAGCACCAGCTCCGCCCTCCCCTGGGACGCCCTGTCGAAGGTCGCGAGCAACTCCTCCAGCTCCCGCTGGCGCCCGTAGAGCTTCTGCGGAAGTTGCAGGCGCTCGGGCACGTCACCGCGCCCCAGCTCGAAGGGGGAGACACCGCCGGTGGCCTGGACGTCCTGGAGACAGCGCTGGAGATCCCGGGCCAGCGCGAAGGCGCTCTGGTAGCGGTCTTCCGCCCGCTTCGACAGCAGGCGCATCACGATGGAGGAGACGACAGGAGGCAGGCCCGGCACCAGCTCGTGCGGAGGCACCGGCACGCGTGCGATGTGGCAGTGGACGAGCTCCATCGGATCCGCCGATGTGAAGGGGAGCTGTCCGGTGAGCAGCTCGTACAGGGTGACCCCGAGCGAGTAGAGGTCGGTGCGGTAGTCGATGGCCCGGTTCATGCGGCCCGTCGCTTCCGGAGACATGTAGGGAAGCGTTCCCTCGAACACGCCGGGACTGAGGACGGCCGGGGTCTCGCGCGGCAGCTGCGTCGCGATGCCGAAGTCGATGAGCTTGAGCGCGTCGGTGCTCGGATTCCAGACGATGTTGGAGGGGGTGATGTCCTTGTGGATGGCCTGGTGCCGGTGGACGTGTCCCAGGATGTCCGCCAGCCGCGCGGCCATGCCCAGGAAGCGGGGGAGCGCCATGGGCCCCAGGTGGAGCCGGGTGAGCGACTCGCCACCAAAGTCCTCCAGGATGATGGCCACGCTCGTGCCGAAGCGCTCCAGCCCGAGCACCTCGATGACCCCGTCCATGGCGAGGGCTCGCGTCAGCCGGTACTCGCGGTGGAGACGGGCGACCTGCTCGGTGCTGGGGAACTCCGCGTTGAGCACCTTCAGGATGACCGGCCGCGCATCCGTGTTCCGCGTGGCGCGATAGATGGTCGACCTGGCACTGGTGAACAGCGTCTCCCTGATGGAATAGCCCGCGATTGGATTCATTGCCGTTGCCAGGATGCCGTGTAGCTCCAGGGCGGCGCCACGTCCTTGGGCACCGCCGGATAGGCACGGCTGCTTGCTCACCTCGGGCTTCCCAGGCGCGGGGCGCCGCCGTGCGGCTGACGACACTCGCCCCGGCGGTGTTCCTGACATGGACACTCACCCTGTCGGGCATGCGTCACCCGCTGGGGAGTGGAGGCCGGACGGGTTGGAGAAGTGCTTGGATGGAGCCGCACGGAACCGCATTCCCAGGAGGCCTCCCCTGCCATCCCCCCAGCAGACCCTGTGTGCCGCCCTGGCGGCCGGGTGCGTCCTCACCGCCCCGGTGGCGGAGGCCCGCTTCGGCAAATCGGGAGGCTCGTCCTCCGGCTCCAGCTCATCCTCGTCCGGGGGCTCGCGCTCCTCGGGCTCCAGCGGCTCACCTTCCTCCGGCTCCAGCTATTCCGGCCGCGGCTCCGGAGGATGGAAGTCCCACGAGCACGGCAGCAACAGCGGGAAGTCCCGGGTCCACGATGCCACACCCGTGGGCCAGGACTCGGACGACTCGCCGGGCAACGGTGGCAACCATGGCGGGGGCTCGGGTCCGCGTCCCCGGCGGCCCATCCTGACCCCGGGCATCGGGTGGATCTCCGTCTCCGGGGCGTCTGTCCCGTATTACCGCCGGTACCGTCCGCGTCCGGTGACGCAGGAGCCGGAAGAGCGGAGCCATCCGGTGATGGTGCGGATGGGCGTGGAGGCGAACGCGCTGCCGGACGGCGGAGCGGTGGGGTTCAACCTGGGCGTCGAGGAGCGGCGCTGGGGTGTCTCGGCGCGCATCAACTCGCTGTCGCTGAACACGGATGATGGCTCGGAAGGAAAGGACCACATCACCCTGGCGGACGCGAGTGTGACGTTCGCCCCGCTCGCGAGCGAGCACGGCCGGCTGCGGTGGGAGGCGGGCGTGGCCATGGCGCGCGCACCGGACATCACCTTCATCGGACCGAGCCTCGCGCTGTCATTCGAGCGGTGCCTGTTCGGACCGTTCGATGCGGAGGGACGGGTGCAGTGGGTGCCGCTGCCGCACCTGCAACTGGATGGACAGGTGGGCCTGGCGATGCACCTGGGCGCGCTGACGGTGCGAGCCGGTTGGCGTGGGCTGTTGCTGGATGACCGGGGCCACCTGGACGGTGTGGTGCACCGGGAGAAGATGGGCGGCCCGTTCGGGGGCGTCGGCCTGCACTTCTGAGCCAGCGGTCACCTCCCGGGCGCGCTCTTCATGAACTTGTCCAACTGTCGGACACCTTTTTGAAGAGCGTGCCCGGCAGGTCCTCCGCACCCGGAACCCACGCCATCTCTCCTGGAAGGCAGTCGGCGGAGCGGTGCGTCATCCTGGAGGAAGACTCCCGGCGCGGGGGCATTCACGATATGGGAGGCGGAGTTCCGGACCCCGCCATGACCCCACGTCCTCCCTGTCGCCCGCTCCCCGCGGATGGCCGCTTTCTCCAGTCGATCGCCCCCACGCCGCTGGTCCCCGTCCGCCTCGAGGCGGAGGGCCCCACCATCTGGTGCAAGCTGGAGTTCCTCAACCCGAGCGGCTCCACGAAGGACCGCATCGCGCGCTACATGCTGGAGAAGGCGTGGCGGCTGGGCGAGCTATGCCCGGGCGGTGAGGTGGTGGAGGCCTCGAGCGGCTCGACGAGCATCGCGCTGGCGCTGGCCTCGGCGCAGATGGGGCTGAAGTTCACCGCCGTGATGCCCGAGGGCGTCACGGGCGAGCGCGTGCTCACCATCCGCGCCTACGGTGGCAACGTGGAGCTGGTGCCGCGCGACGCGGGCATCCGGGGCGCCATCGCGCGAGCGGAGGAGATCGCCCGGGAGCGCAAGGCCTACGCGCCGCGCCAGTTCGAGAACCCGGACAACGCGGAGGCGCACCGGGTGTGGACGGGGCAGGAGATTCTCTCGCAGGTGCCGGGCGGACTGGTGCACGCGGTGGTGAGCGGGGTGGGCACGGGCGGCACGGTGGTGGGGCTGTACCAGGCCTTCGCGGAGGCGGGCTGCCCGGTGACGCCCTTCGTGGCGCGGCCCATCTCCGGGCTGGGCACCGACATCGAGTGCTGCAGCTTCAGCTCGCGGGTGCCGGGCGTGGTGGATGGCCTGTCGCGGCTGTACCGCGAGGCGGACCTGCCGGGGCTGGTGGAGCTGAACATCTCGGACGATCTGGCGATGAGCACCGCGCGGGCGCTCATCCGCCGGGGCTTTCCGGTGGGGCCCTCGTCGGGGCTCAACTACGCGGCGGCGGTGGAGGCGGCGAAGCGGCTGGGCCCGCAGGCGCAGGTGGTGACGCTCTTCCCGGACCGGATGGAGCGCTACTTCTCCACCGAGCTGCTGCAGCCCAAGGGCACCGCCTGAACACCGAAGAACCGAAGAACCGAAGAATTGAAGAACGGTGCCCCCACTGTCCCCTCGCCCTCCGGGAGAGGGACAGGGTGAGGGTGCCACGGACCCCAGGTTGTACCCCTACGAGCGGGACGAGGGCCGGGGCTCGCGGGCCTCGGGAGCACGGACGGCCTTCGGCTCCGAAGTCAGCTCGCGGGTGCGTTGAAGCGGCAGGATGAGCGCGGCGAGCTGGGCGAGGATGAGGCCCAGGGACATGAGGGCGGTGCCGCCGGGGTTCCAGCGTTGAACCAGGACGGCGCTCAAGGCCATCAGCGCCCCGGTCATCACCGCGAGCCACATCACCTTGGTGCCCACCTTCATCGTGCCAACCTCCCACTCGAGACGGAGGGGAGCAATGCGACGCGCGTGCCACCGGGGCCCGCCTCGGGAGCCGCCCGTCCACCGGGAGCCTCCGGGGCGTTCCGCCACAGGGGCGGGTGCGGCATTCGGGGAGACTGGGGCGTTCCGCCACAGCCCAGGCCGCGTCCACGACTTCATCCAGACGAAAAACAAATCCATACAAATCTTCCCCGAAAAATCCCAACTCAACTGTTTGTATCCCAGGCTTTCAAACCTTCTCAAAATCGGTTAATCATGCATTCCCCCCTTTCCCCCAGGAGCCGGATGAGAAAGCTATTTCTGTCCATGGCTGCGTTGACGCTGGCAGCCACCAGCGCGTCGGCGGCAGGCCGCATGAACCCGTCGGACCTTCGCCGTATCGAGAAGGCGCGTGAGCGCATCGTTCCCGCGGTCGCCAAGGAGTTCGGACCCAAGGCGCGGTTCGTCCACCTCTTCGGTCAGGGCCGCAACATGATGGCGGGTGTCCTCGCCGAGATTCCCGAGAACGCTCCGGCGACGGACGACGTGCCGCTGCTGGCCATCGTGCAGTACGACGAGCCGACGGGCGCGGTGCGCGTGGTGGATCGCGAGTTCAAGTACCGGGAGGCCCGCGCGGTGGGTCAGAACGTGGCGCTGCTGGACGGCCAGGGCAACCTGCGCCTGCGCGAGCCCAACGGCCGCGAGCGCGTGCTGGCCCAGAAGGTGGGCGGCGATCTCTTCCCGACGGCCAAGGGTGACGCCCTGGTGGCCACCATGGCGGGCAACGACGAGGGTCACGAGACGTCCGTGGCCATCATCGACATGAACGGCCGCGTGAAGGTCCTGGCGGATGGGCCGGGCATCGACGCGACGCCCAGCATCTCCCCGGATGGCAAGACGGTCGTCTTCGTGTCCGCCCGCACCACCGTGGCCTCGTTCTTCGTCACCACGGTGGACGGCGCGGCGCCCAAGCAGCTCACCAACATCGGGATGGAGAGCCACATGCTGTTCGGCGGCGCTCCGGAGGGCTTCGTTCCCCCGCCCGTCTCCAGCCACCACATGGAGTGGGTGAGCGACGACGTGCTCCGCTACAACGCGGGCGGCGGCGAGTTCTGGAAGATCAACGTGCGCACGGGCCAGGCGGCTCCGGATCTCGGGGGTGAGCAGTGATGAACACCATGAAGAAGCTCGCCGCGACGCTGCTCTTCGCGTTTCTGGCCATGCCGGCGGTCTCCTCGGCGCAGACGATGTTCCGCTTCCCCATGTCGCAGCTCGCCGACCAGTGTGGCAACGGTGGCTGCACGGTGAGCGCGTACAAGGATTACGGCGGTAGGGACTACGCGTGTGGCAGCGTGCGCTACTCCGGACACACCGGCACGGACTACGCCCTGGTCGGCGGGTTCAGCAAGATGGACTACGGCGTGTGGGTCATGAACGCCGCCGCGGGTGTCATCGAGTCCACGGCGGATGGGTACTACGACCGGTGCAACTACTGGGACCAGGCCAACCCGTACGCCGCCTGCGGCCTCTACACGGCCAACTACATCATCATGCGGCACGGGGATGGCACCAAGACCAAGTACTGGCACCTGATGAAGTACACGCAGCAGTTCGCCCGGAACTCCAACATCGCCTGCAGCTACTGGATTGCCCGGGCGGGCTCGTCCGGCGCCTCCACCGGCCCGCACCTGCACTTCGAGTACTGGGTGCCGAACTACGGCATCGATGACCCGTACGCCGGCTCGTGCGGCACGCCGTACACGCGCTGGACCGCGCAGGGCGCCTACCGGGGCCTGCCCGGCATCGCCTGCCAGTAGCGGGTAGCCGTTGAAGGAACCAGGGAGACCCGGGCGCCGAGCCCTGGTCTCCCTGTGTGCGTTCTGGAGAAACGCGTCACGGACGTGCCCGGCGCACTCCACTCCGGGATAGAAGGAGGGAGGAGGAAGCACCATGCCGCCCGTGTGGGAAGCAGACGTCCACCTGACACGCGAGGACGCCGCCCGGCTGGTGGAGCGGCAATTCCCGGAGCTCGCCCCCGCGAGGCTGGAGCACCTGGGAACGGGCTGGGACAACGCCGCGTACACGGTGAACGGACGGTGGGTGTTCCGCTTCCCGCGCCGGAAGATCGCGGTGGCGCTGCTGGAGAACGAGGCCCGCATCCTGCCCCGGCTGGCGCCCCACCTGCCGCTGCGCATCCCCGAGCCGGTGTGGCACGGCCAGCCCGAGGGGGACTACCCCTACCCCTTCGCCGGGTACGCGCTGCTGCCCGGAGTCACCGCCTGCGCCGTGGCGTGGACCCCCGAGGAGCGGCTGCGCAACGCCGCGGCGCTGGGGCGGTTCCTGGCGGCGCTGCACAGCATTCCCGTGGACGACGAGACGCTGGCGCGAGGCCCCAGGGACGAGCATGCCCGCGCGGACCTGCGCCACCGCGCGCCGATGATTCTCGAGTGGCTGGCGAAGCTGGAGGCGGACGGCGCGGAGGTGGACGGAGCGGCGGTGCGCGCCTGGGTGTCCCGGCTGGTGGACACCCAGCCATGGGAGCGGCGCGCCTGCTGGGTGCACGGGGACCTGTACGCGAGACACCTGCTCGTGGACGCACACCACACGGTGACGGGGGTGATCGACTGGGGAGACGTGCACCTGGGAGATCCAGCGATCGACCTGACGCTCGCCTTCACCTTCCTGCCGCCGGAGGCCCGGGGCGCGTTCCGCGAGGCCTATGGAGACATCGACGAGGCCACGTGGGACCGCGCGCGTTTCCGGGCGTTCCATTACGGGGTGATGCTGCTGCGCTACGGGCGCAGCGAGCGGGACGAGGCCATCACCCGGGTGGGCTGGGACGCGCTCCGCTATGGCCTCGCCGGCTGAGGGGTGGGCTGGAATTGTCCACGGGACAACGCTTAACCTCGGGGGTACGCACGAGCCACCCCACCGGCTCGGAACATCCCCGAGGGGAAGACCACCATGAAGCGGATCCGCAGTTTCGGCGTGCTGTCGTTCGGCAAGTACCTCGCTGTCTTCAATGCCTTCATGGGCTTCCTCATCGGGCTCATGTACGGCGGTTTCATGATGCTCTTCAGCGCGATCGGCCTCGCCTCGGGCGCGAAGAACGTCGGTCCCATGGCCGCCTTGGGCATCGGCGGGGGGATCGCCGCCATCATCTTCATCCCCATCGTCTACGCCCTGTTCGGCTTCATCGGCGGCATCATCGCCACGGCGTTCGCGAACATCGCGCTGAGGATGACTGGCGGGCTCGAGCTCGACATCGAGGACTGAGCCGAGGTCCTCCGGGGGCTTCCACACGGGAAGCCCCGGGCCAGGACGGAGGACCTTCGCATCCCATACAAATCTTCCACGGAAAATCCCGACTCAACTGTTTGTATTCACGGCTTTCAAACCTTCTCAAAAACGGCTACTCCTGGATTCCCCCCCTTCCCCTATTCCCCCAGGAGCCGGATGAGAATGAAGACCGTCCTCGCCATGCTGGCCGGTGCCGTGCTGGCCCTGCCCGCGGCGTCCGATGCGGGCACCCTGTTCCGCTTTCCCATGTCGCAGCTCGCCGACCAGTGCGGCAACGGCGGCTGCTTCGTGAGTGCCCACATGGACCACCATGGCACGGACTACGCCTGTAACACCGTGAGCTCCGGCCACACGGGCACGGACTACACCCTGGCCGGCGGGTTCAGCAAGATGGACTCCGGCGTGTGGGTGATGAGCGCCGCCAGTGGCGTCATCGAGTCCTCGGTGGATGGGTATTACGACCGGTGCAACTACTGGAACCAGTCCAACCCGTACGCGGCTTGCGGTCTCTACACGGCCAATTACATCGTCATGCGGCACGCGGACGGCCGGAAGAGCAAGTACTGGCACCTGATGAAGTACACCCAGCAGCACGCCAAGGGCTCCACCGTCCCCTGCTCCTCCTGGATCGCCCGGGTGGGCTCGTCCGGCGCCTCCACCGGCCCGCACCTGCACTTCGAGTCCTGGGACCCGGCCTTGGGAACGACTGACCCGTACGCCGGCCCGTGCAGTGGGCCCGTCTCGCTGTGGACCTCGCAGGGCGCCTACCGGGGCCTGCCCGGAACCACCTGCCAGTAGCCGAGCTCCTCCGGGGCTTCCACACGGGAAGCCCCGGGCGAGGCGGGGGACGTCAGCCGTTCTTCCGCTTCTGCTCGAGCAGGTAGTCGCCGTAGTCCTCGCGCAGCTTCGTCTTGAGGAACTTGCCGGTGGAGGTGCGCGGAATCTGCGGGAGGAAGACGTAGTCATCCGGCAGCCACCACTTCACGAAACGCTTTTCCAGGTGGGCGGCGAGCTCCTCCTTGGTGGCGGACTGTCCCGGCTTGAGCACCACGGCGGCCAGCGGGCGCTCGTCCCACTTGGGGTCCTTCGCGGCGAACACGGCGGCCTCGAGCACGGCCGGGTGGGCCATGAGGGCGTTCTCCAGGTCCACGGAGCTGATCCACTCGCCGCCGGACTTGATGACGTCCTTGGAGCGGTCGGTGATGCGCACGTAGCCGTCGGCATCGAGCGTCACCACGTCTCCCGTCTTGAACCAGCCATCCGGGGTGAAGCGATCCGCGCCCTCGCCGCCGTAGTACGAGGAGGCGACCCAGGGCCCGCGCACCTCCAGCTCGCCCATGGTCGCGCCGTCCCAGGGGAGCACCTGGCCCGCGTCGCTCACGTGGCGCACCTCGACGAGCGGAAGGGCGTAGCCCTGCGTGGCGCGGAGGGCGAGCCGCTGCTCCTGCGGCAGGTGCTCGTGGTGGCGGCGCGGGCGCGCGAGCGTGCCCACGGGGTTGAGCTCCGTCATGCCCCAGGCGTGCGTGACGAGCAGGCCATGGCGGTGGAGGAAGCCGTCGATCATCGCGGGCGGCGCCGCCGAGCCTCCGATGGCCATGGTGCGCACGGACTTCAAATCCCAGCGCTTCGGCTCCTGATCCAACAGGGCGAGGATGCCGAGCCAGATGGTGGGCACGCCGGCGGCGAGGGTGACGCGCTCGCCCGCCATGAGCTCCACGAGGGACAGGGGATCCAGGTGGGGCCCGGGGAAGACGAGCTTCGCGCCGGTGAAGACGGCGGCATGGGGCATGCCCCAGGCGGCGGCGTGGAACATGGGCACCACGGGGAGGATGGCGTCCGCCTCGCCGATGCCGAACGAGTCGCTCATGCACAGGGCAATCGCATGCAGCACGCAGGAGCGATGGCTGTAGAGGACACCCTTGGGATTGCCGGTGGTGCCGGAGGTGTAGCAGAGCATCGCGGCGGAGCGCTCCTCGAGCGCGGGCCAGGCGAAGGAGTCCTGCTCGGGCGCGAGCAGCTTCTCGTAGTCGAGGCGTCCCTCGGGAGCGGGGCCATCATCGGGGATGACGATGACGTGCTGGATGGAGGGGACGGAGGCGATGAACTTCTCGAGCAGCGGGAGGAGCGAGCGGTCCACGACGACGACGCGATCCTCGGCGTGCCGGGCGATATAGGCGAGGTCGTTGGGGTGGAGGCGGAGGTTGAGGGTGTGGATGACCGCGCCCATGGAGGGCACGGCGAAGTAGAGCTCCAGGTGGCGGTGGTGGTTCCAGCTCAGCGAGGCCACGCGGTCACCGGGCTTCACGCCGAGCCGGGTGAGGGCGTGGGCGAGCTTGCAGGTGCGCCGGTAGAAGTCCGCGTAGGTATAGCGGTGGAGCGACTTGTCCGGCTGGCGGCTGACGATTTCCGCGCGGCCGAAGTAGGTGCGGGCCCGCTCGAGGAAATGGGTGAACGTGAGCGGGAAGTCCATCATGCGTCCGGTGAGCATCGGTGCATCCCCCTGGAGTGAGTAGGGCACCGATGCTACCTCCAAACGCGCGGCTCACCCTTCCCGGATGCGCAGCACCACCTTGCCGGTGGCCTTGCGCGAGTCCAGCTCACGCAGGGCCTGGGCGGCCTGTTCCAACGCGAACACCTGCCCCACCACGGGCTCGACGAAGCCCTTGTCCGAGAGCGAGGCCAGCCCCTTGGCGATCTCCGCGGTGAGCTCGGGCTCCTGCATGATGAAGGCGCCCCAGGCCACGCCCACCACGTCCACGTTCTTGAGGAGCAGCCGGTTCACCTTCACCTCGGGAATCCGCCCGCCCGCGAAGCCCACCACCAGCAGCCGGCCCTCGGGGGCGAGGCACTTGAGGCTCAGGTCGAAGATGTCTCCGCCCACCGGGTCCATCACCACGTCCACGCCCCGGCCCTTCGTCGCGTCCCTCACCCGCGACACCCAGTCCCCGCTGGACAGGAAGGCCTTGTCCGCGCCCGCGCTGCGCGCCACCTCGGCCTTCTCCTCGCTGCTCACCACCGCGAATACGCGGGCTCCCGCGCCGCGCGCCACCTGGATGGCCGCCGTCCCCACACCACCGGCCGCGCCGTGCACGAGCACCGTCTCGGCCGCCTTCAACCGGCCGCGCCGGTGCAGCGCGAAGTAGGCCGTGTGGTAGTTCATCACCATGCCCGCGGCCGCCTCGAAGCTCCAGCCCTCGGGCACGCGGAACGTCATGCCCGGCGCTGCCGCCACCACGTCCGCCCAGCCCCCGAGCATGGTGAAGGCCATCACCCGGTCGCCGGCCTTGAAGCCCGAACCCGCCGGAGCGCTGCGCACCACGCCCGCGACCTCGACTCCCGGCACGAAGGGCAGCGGCGGCTTCATCTGGTACTGGCCCTTGGTGAGCAGCAGATCCGGAAAGCTCACCCCGGCGGCCCTCACGTCGATGAGCACCTGGTCACCCGCCTCGGGCTCCGGCACGTCCACCAGCTTCAGACCCTCGGGACCGTCCAACCGCTCGAGCTGCAACGCGCGCATGGTGTTGCTCCCCCGGCCCGGCCGTGCGGGCCGCTCGGAATGTAGGGCGGGCACACTACCCCGTCCGATGCGGCCGCGCCCGAGTGAAGCTCCGCCAGGGGACAGCCAGGCGGCCGCGCGGACGTCCGAGGCGAAACGGGGCGCCTTCCAGGCCCTGCCAGAGGTCCACCTTCGGGTCTATTTTCAGACCATCTGGATGACCTTCCGGGTGACCATGAAACCGCTCCATGTCTCAGAGGACATCCTGCCGATCGCCGACTTCAAGGCCCGTGCGTCCGAGGTGGTGCGCCGCCTGAGGGAACACCGGCGCCCGGTGGTCATCACCCAGAGCGGAAAGCCGGCCGCGGTGCTTCTCTCTCCGGAGGAGTTCGACCGGCTCACCTACCGCGCGCGCTTTCTCGACGCCGTGGGTGAGGGCCTCGCCGATGCGGACGCGGGGCGCACCCTCTCCGACGAGGCGCTCGGCAAGCTGTTGGATGCCGAGTTCGGTAAGCTCAAGCCGTGAGCCGCAAGGCCCGCGTCCGGAAGACAGGGGGGTGCCCGTCTCCCGAGCCCGGCACAGGTGCCGCGGGCCAAGCCAGGCGAAGTCATTCCGTTCAGGGGGAGGTTCCGGCCGCGAGGGGGAGCAACTGGTCCGATTGTTGGACCAGTCGGCACGCCGCGCGTCCGGAAGGTGCCCCGTGCTTCCTGCAAGGGTTCCCCTGAAAGAACCTACTTCCGCTGGCTAGTAGTACCAGCCGATGAGCGACACGTTGGAGAAGCTCAACGACGGGGTGGGGAAGAACTTGATCTTCGGCCGCAGCTCCACGAACCACGTCCCGGGCGTCGCGCCCGCCTTGAAGCAGCTCTCCGTGTTGCCGGTGGCCGTCGAGGAGCACTCCGCGCCGAAGCCGGGCACGCCGCCGGAGCGGGCCGACACGTCCACATCGCCCGAGCCATTCCAGGTGTCGAACCGCGCGTTCGTGAACCCGGCCGGCATGTCCAGCGTGAAGTACTTGCGCTCGAAGATGCTCCCGGAGATGCCGTGCTGCGACACGCCGTTGGAGAGGGGGTTGCTCCACACGCCCGCCAGGCTCATCCCGGAGTAGGTGTTGTAGGCGCGGACCATGACGTACCAGGTGCCGGCCGGCGGGTTGAAGAAGGTGCAGGTCTCGTTGTTCCCGCCGTAGTACGGGCGGCAGGACCAGCTGCCCAGCGTGGGCAGGGAGCCGTACTGCACGTACAGGTCGGCGTCGCCCGAGCCACCGGTGATGAAGAAGTCGAGCCGGGCCTGCCCCGCCGGGACGGTGATGGAGTGGTACTGCACCTCGTTGTAGTCGTGGCCGATGCCCGTGTACGCGCTGCCGTTGCCGAAGCCCTCGCCGATGAAGCCCGTGTACAGCAGGCGGTTGGGCGAGCCCGCGCCCGGGTTGCCCACCACGTTCGGCGTGGCGCGCTCGGTGAGCATGTTCGCGACGGCGAAAGGCGAGGCGGAAGGCACCACGCGCAGGTAGCGCGCCACCGCACCGACGACGTGCGGGGTGGCCATGGAGGTGCCACTCATGTACGTGGTGGCGTCATCGGCCGTGGAGTAGGCGGACAGCACATCCACGCCCGGGGCGAAGATGTCCACGCAGGTGCCCCAGCTGGAGAACGACGCCCGCTGGTCGTTGGCGTCGGTGGCGCCCACGGTGATGGCCTCGGCCACGCGCGAGGGCGAGCGCAGGCAGGAGTCCTGGTTGAAGTTGTTGGCGGCGACGACGTACGTCACGCCCGCGTTGATGGAGTTGCGGACGGAGTCATCCAGGGCCTGCGTCGCCGCGTACTGGAGGCTCATGTTGGCGACGGCGGGCTTGACGTGGTTGGCCGTCACCCAGTCCACGCCGGCGATGGCCTCCGAGGTGCTGCCGTAGCCGCCGCAGTCGATGACGCGCACGCCGTGCAGGTAGACGTTCTTGGCCACGCCGTAGGTGCTGCCACCAATCGTGCCCGCCACGTGCGTGCCGTGCCCGTGGCAGTCATTGGCGCCATTGCCATCGTTGATGGAGGTGAAGTCCGCGCTGGCATAGCCGCCGAAGTCGGTGTGGCTGGCGCGGATGCCCGTGTCGAGGATGTACGCGTGCACCGTGGAGCCGCTCGCGGTGTACGTGTACGCGGCATTGAGCGGCAGGTTGCGCTGATCCACGCGGTCCAGGCCCCACGGCGGGCTCGCCTGGGTGGTGGCGCCAATGGCATAGCTGCGCGCGTCCTCCTCCACGTACTTCACCGCGGGGTCCACGGAGAGCGCCCGCGCCTGGGCCTCGGACATGCGCACGGTGAAGCCTCTCAGCGCGTGCTCGAACGTCCGCGTCACACTGCCGGCATAGCGCGAGGCCAGGCCCCGGGCGACGTCGGGCACCTTCTCGGCCGCCAGGCCCGGCGCGCTCTCCTTGAGCACGACGATGTACTGGCCGGGGATGGCATTCTCCACCCGCAGGAAGCTCGCGGTGGTGCCCAGTTGAGACGCCTCATCCGCCTGCACCTGCCCGGCTTCACCCGCCTGCTCGGCCCCGCACGCGGAGAGCGTGAGCAGGGCCGCCGAAAACATTGCCTTCATCGGACGCATCATGACCCTCAGTGTGTGTACGGGCCTCCATACCCTCACCATTCCCTGGAAGTCAAGGAAGTGACGTATTCTCTACGTTTCAAGAAAACGTGAAGGGGTGAACGTGGAAGGGCAGGAGCCGCTCAGAGCGCCACGCGCTTCTTGCCGCGCACGAGCACGTCCCACCACTTGAAGGTCATGGCGAGGATGGAGTCCAGCTCTCGCGTGTCATTCGAGGGCGCGAGCGTCTTGGAGCCGGGCAGGCAGTAGGCGGCGATGGGCGAGGCGGAGAGGATGTGGAGGATGCCTTGCGAGAAGCCATCCCCCGCGTAGACGACGCAGCAGGGAATCCGCATGCTCTCCAGGTCCTGCAGGGCGAAGGGAATCTTCTCGTCCACGGTGCCCACGCTGCCCTGGAACTTGCACTCGATGGCGAGCGCGGTGCGCGTGGAGGGCTCGAGCACGAAGACGTCGACGCGCCGTCCGCGCCCGGTGAGCGTCTTGCCGACGGACACCTCGCGGTACACCTTCACGCCGCGCGAGGCGTAGTTCTTCACGATGTATCTGGCCACCAGGTCCGCGTATTCGTGTCCAGTCATCCGTGCCTCCCCCGTCTGGCCGCTCACCCGCTGCGGGCCAGGCGCAGCTCCCGCGAGCCGGCGGTTTCCTCGGGCACCGCGCCCTCGGCCCGCAGGCGCATGTCGGAGATCTCCAGCGCCTCGTCACAGATGTCGGTGCCGTGGAAGTCCCGCCCGAGCCGCACCGCCGCCACGCCCACCGAGCCCGAGCCCATGAAGGGGTCCACCACCACGTCTCCGGGCGCGCTGCTCTGGCGGATGAGCACCTCGCTGAGCGCGGGAGGCTTCTCCGCGGGGTAGCCGCGGTGGACGCGCGGCACCGGCAGCACGTCCGCCACGCCCAGGTCGCTCAGCCGCCGCCGGCCCTTCTCGAAGAAGAGGATGAGCTCGTAGCGGGAGCGGTAGTGGTAGCCCATGCCAATGTGCTGCTTGTCCCAGACGATGGGCTTCCAGAAGCGGAAGCCCGCGGCCTCCGCGAGCGGCTTGGCCACGAACATCGTCTCGGGGTCACAGAAGAGATAGAAGTGCGAGTCCCGCTTGAGCACCCGCCAGACCTCGGCGAAGAGCTCGGGGAAGCGCGCGTTGGGGAAGATTTGAAACCAGAGGTTGCTGGACGCCTTGCTGCGCTTGAGACGCGTCGTGGTGCCGATGGCGCGGTGCTTCTCGAGGGACTCGTAGGCGGGGTCGGTGATGACGAGGTCCACCGAGGACTCCGGCAGGCTGCGGAGCCACTCGACGGCATCACTCTGCGACAGGCGGTAGCGGGACATGGGCGTGTGCACCGGGGACGACCGGCGCGGGGGCAGCATACCCAGGCAGTATGACATCCCCCGCCGCCCGCCCTCCTCCACGGGCCGGGCGAGATATCCAGGAACGATCAGATCGAAGGACTGCGTGAACGCGCCCACGTCCTCGTTCCACCCGTGCTCCAGGATGGCCGCGCGGATGGCCCGCCGCACCCGCGTCCAGCGCGCCACGCGCTCGGGGTCCGCGCCCAGCATGTCCTTGAGGGCCAGCGCCCGGTCCATCGCCACCCAGCACATCAGCTTCGAGTAGAGGGGGAGCGGGCACTCGCCTCAGTCCTGGAATCTCAGCGCGTAGGCCTCGAGGTACACGGAGGGCGTGTCGAGGTCGGCCGAGGGCTCGCGGCTGAAGCCCCGGCGCTGGTACATGCGCGCCACGCCCGCCGCGCCCCGGCGCACGTGCAGGCACAGGGCGGGCACGCGCCACTCGCGCGCCAGCTGCTCGGCCGCCTCCAGCAGCGGGATGGAGAGGCCCTGGCCGTGGAGCTCCACCGCGGTGGCCAGGTGCCGCAGGTCCGCCGCGCCCGGCAGCCACGCCTCCGAGCCGGGTGCGCCCGGCGGCCACAGCGCCACCGTCCCCACGACACGGCCGTCCAACTCCGCCACCAACACCTTCGCCACCGCGCGTTTGCTCGCCGTGTCCCGGAGGCTCTGCTTGCGCGCCTCCGTGTAGACCACCTCGGGTAGTTTCTTGGCGTACTGGGTCACGAACGCCTCCACCAGCAGCTCGCCGATGGCCGCGTCGTCCTCGGGCCGGGCCTCGCGGATGACCACCCGCTCCAACAATTCCGTGCTCATGCGAGGGCCCCTGTACCACGTCCCCATCTGTCCCGAACTCCAGGGCTCCCTCGCGCACTGCCCGTGACATCCCCTTCGCGGCCTCCTACCTCTCGGGTACCACGTGACCCGGGGAGTCTCCGGCTACCCGGGCGCGAGGACAGTGCGAAGCGAATTTGCCCCCATGGACATACCCAGCCCTACAAGCGAAGTGCGCCGGAATCCAAACCTTTACACCGTGGCTGTGTCGGCCAAAGCGTTGCATGAGACCCTGGCCTGGCATCTGCATATCAATTCGAGACAACGGTGCGGTTCAGGCACACCCCGTCAGAGCGGAAACTTCGAACGGGCGAGTGGAGGGACACATGGCGAGCGCGGCCCGGAAGCTTCAACTCAATCCCGTCGATCCGGAGAACCTGCTCGACCCGGTCCCTTTCTACAAGGAGTTGAGAGAGAACGACCCGGTGCACTGGTCGGACGCGGTGCATGCGTGGTTCCTCACGCGCCACGAGGACGTGATGAACGGCCTGCGAGACTCGCGGCTGAGCGCGGACCGGGCCAAGGTGCTGGAGCACCAGTTCCAGCTGATGGGACTGAGCCCGGAGTCCATCCGCGAGGTCACCGAGACCTTCAAGCGGCAGATGGCGTGCAAGGACGGAGCAGCCCACCTGCGCCCGCGCCGGCAGACGGGGGCGGCGTTCGCCCCGCAGGTGCTCGATAGCTGGCGGCCCCTCATCCACCGCACCCTGGTGGCGCAGTTGGACAAGCTGAGCCACCAGCGCGAGGTGGACCTGGTGCCCGAGGTCTTCTACCAGATGCCTCCGCTCGTCATCGCGGAGCTGCTCGGCATCACGGCCGAGGACCGCGAACGCCTCCAGCAGTGGGGCGAGGCGGTGACGCGGCTGACGAGCACGGGGGCGGCCACCAACCTCCTGGAAGCGGCCCGCCAGGCCAACGAGGGCCAGGCGAAGATCAACGGGTTCCTGACGGCCCTCGTCGAGGAGCGCCGCCGGGCACTGGGGGACGACCTCATCAGCCACATGCTGCGGGTGCAGGACCAGGGTGGGATGCCGACGGAGGAGGTGGTGGCCAACGTCGGCCTGCTCCTCGCGGCCGGACACCTCACCACCACGGATCAGCTCAGCAACGGCCTGTATGAGCTGCTCACGCATCCGGAGCAGCTCGCGCTGCTGCGCAAGGACCCCACCCTGCTCAAGCCGGCCATCGAGGAGATGATGCGCTTCGCTCCGCCGGTGCCCTTCGTCCACCGCATCGCCGTGGACGACATCGAGCTGCGCGGCCGGACCATCCGCAAGGGAGACATCGTGTTCCTCGGGCTGGCGGCGGCCAACCACGATCCGGCGGCCTTCCCGGACGCGGACCGCTTCGACATCACGAGGGATCCGCACCAGCAGAAGTCCATGAGCTTCGGCTTCGGGCCGCACCACTGCCTGGGGGCGGGCCTGGCGCGCCGCGAGCTGGAGATCGCCTTCGAGGGGCTGCTCCACCGGATGCCGGAGCTGCGCCTGGACGAGACGCGGCTGCCGCGCATCAAGTGTGGCGGGCTGCTCTTCCGCGGCTTCGAGTCGCTGTGCGTGCGGTGGTGATGCACCGCTGTCCACGGGCGACCGGGTCCGGGCACACAAGCCCGTGGGCTCCAAGACATAGACCCGCCGTGTGGTCGTGTTTTCCGCAGGGGAAAAGCGGTATTTTTTGCCGGTAGTTTGTAAAAACACCCGTGCGCTGGTGAACGCCCGCACGCCCCTCGTTCCAGGCCATGAGAGCAGGGACTAACGTCTGGCTTGGACCGTGCTTATATGCCCGCCCGGAATGCGGAGTTCCCGAGACCTACAGCCCGCCACCCAGTACACGGTGGACATCAGTCCGTCAGCCTGGAGCCAGCTTGCGACCCTGGCGACTGACGACTACGGGCGCATTCGCGCGAAGCTGAACGCCCTCGCCGCTCAACTCTCGGCAGCACAGCCGCCGAACGTGCCCACACCCCAGCCGGAAGTGCGGAGCGAGGACGCTCGGGCATTCGTCCTCGCGGGTTACGCCGTGCTCTACGCCGTGGACGCCGAGCGCAAGCGCGTCACGGTCGTCGAAGTCGCGAGGCGCATCCGGCAAGAGGAGTGACCCGGGCGCCCGCCGCACGGCGCGGCAGCGGCAGCCCGCGGGTGTACAGCAGGGCTCACGGGCCCGCGCCATGCAGCTCCGACACCGCGGAGAGCGGCGGCTTGTCGATGGGGAACTCCCGCGTCTCGCAGGGCAGGAGCTGGTGGTGCACGCCTCGCAGTGCGAACTCCAGCGGCCCGGTGGAAGGCCACCGGCTGTTGAGCACCAGCTTGTCCTGGGTGATCTCCACCTCCACCATGTGCTTGCGGTAGCGCAGCCTGAACTTCAGCCGCGTCAGCCCCTCGGGCAGGTTCGGATTGAAGTGCAGCACGTCCCCGCGCACCTCGATGCCCGTGTACGCCCGCTGCATCAGGTCCACCGTCCCCGACATGGCGCCCAGGTGGATGCCCTCCGGCGTCGTCCCGCCCTGCACGTCCGAGATGTCGCTCCGCAACGCCTCGCTGAACAGCTTCCACGAGCGGGGACGATCCGTGCGCGCCAGCACCCACGAGTGCACCACCCCGCTCAGCGTCGAGCCATGGGAGGCCCGCTGCAGGTAGTAGTCCACCGTCTTCGGAATCATCTCCGGTTCGAACGGGTAGCCCAACCGCTCGAGGAGATCCTTCAGCTCCTCCGCCGAGAACAGGTAGAACAGCATCAACACGTCCGCCTGTTTCGACAGCTTGTAGCGGTTGGGCGAGTCCCCCTCGGCCTCGAGAATCCGGTCCAGCCGCTGGATGTCCCCGTAGCGCGCCCGGTACGCCTCCCAGTCGAACTCCTGGAGCTGCTCGTAACCCTCGAACTGGCTCAGCACGCCGTCCTCGTGGAACACCAGCCGCATCTTCCGGCTCACGTCCTCCCAGTGCACCAGCTCCTCAGGGCCCAGGGACAGCGTCTCGAGCAACTCGTCCCGGCGCTCGCCGGGCAGCAGCTGGAGCACCTCCAATCCCTTGCACAGCACCCACACCGCCATGAGGTTCGTGTAGGAGTTGTTGTCCAGCCCAGGCTCCGGCCGGTCCGGGTAGCCCGTGTGGTACTCGTCCGGCCCCATCACGCCGAGAATCTCGTAGCGCCGCAGCTCGGGGTTCCACCGGGCCATGCTCGCCCAGAAGCGCGCCAGCTCCAGCAGCATCTCCGCGCCGTAGAAGTACAGGAACTCGGTGTCGGCCGTGGCCTGGTAGTACTGCCAGACGTTGTAGGCGACGGCCGCGTTGATGTGCCGTTGCAGCCACGTCACGTCCGGGACCCACCGCCCCGAGCGGGGATTGAGGTGCACCCGCTGGCTCTCCTCGCGCCCGTCGCTGCCGCTCTGCCAGGGGTACATCGCCCCGCGGAAGCCCGCCTCCCGCGCCGCCTCGCGCGCCCGCCGCAGCCGCCGGTGCCGGTAGCGCAACAACGCCCGCGTCAGGGCCGGCAGCCGCAGGTTGAGGAAGGGGAAGACGAACAGCTCGTCCCAGAAGATGTGGCCCCGGTAGGCCTCGCCGTGCCAGCCGCGCGCCGGCACTCCCACGTCCTGGTCGATGGTGTGCGGAGACACCGTCTGCAGCAGGTGGAAGATGTGCAGCCGCAGGGTGGTGTGGGTGGGGTCCGGCTCGGCCAGCTCCAGGTCCAGGTCGCTGCGGTGCCACAGGTGCGACCAGGCCCGCACGTGCGTGGCCACCAACTCGTCGAAGCGCGCGGGCGCCACCTCCACCGCGTGCCGCGCCTCCATGGCCGCCTCGGACACGGCATGGTCCCTCGACGAGTACAGCGCCACCACCTTCTCCACCGCCAGCCGCTGGCCCTCGCGCAATTCCAGCGTGAGCTCATGCGCCAGGTAGCCCTCCTCCACGGCGAGCCCCCGCTTCGCCTGCACCGGCAGCCCCTCCACATACAGCCGCGTCCGCGCCGCCTCGGCCACCTCCACGCGCGACTGCACCGTCTCCACCTCCAACAGCAGCGTCTCCGCGTCCACCTCCTCCCTCACCAGCGTCCGCAGGTGCTTGCAGTTGAGCTGCCGGTAGCGGGGCACGCCTCCATTCACCACCCGCCCGTCCAGCGCCGAGCGCACGTGCACCCGCCCGCTCCAGTTCTCCGGTACCAGCACCAACTCCTGCCCCGCCAGGTGCTTGTCGCGCATGTGCACGAAGCGCCGCTGCTCCACCCGCGTGCGCCGCCCCTGCCGGTCCTCGAAGCGCATCGTGCGCAGGAGCAGCCCCCGCGCCAGGTCCAGCACCTGCTGGTACTCCAGCAGCCGCACCGCCCGCGGGTTGAACCAGTCGCCGCCCTCCAACCGGAAGGTGAGCGGCAACCAGTTGGGCATGTTCACCAGGTCCTCGTTCTCCACCACCCGCCCGGCCAGGTCCGTCTTCAGCCGGTTGTACCCGCCCGCCAGGTACGTCCCCGGGTAGTGCGTCTCGTCGGCCTCGGACTCCGGCGCCGCCCCGCGCGTGGCGAAGTACCCATTACCCAGCGTACACAGCGCCTCGCGCAGCCCCTCCTTGCGCGGCTCGAAGCCCTCGTAGGTGAACAGCCAGGACGCTTCAGTCATCACGCCGTCCCTCCGGTACCTCCGGCCCTGGCGATGAGCAGCTCCAGCAGTTGGCGCACCTCTTCCACGTCCGCCAGCGCGTAGTCGGCCGCCGTGGGCCGCTCCACCTCACCGCGCACCACCAGCCCGAGTCCCCGTCCTTCCAACTCCTTGAAAGCGTCCTCGTCCGTGAGGTCGTCCCCCACGAACACCGGCAGCACGTTCGCCCCCTCCAGCCTCAGGGCGCGCAGCATCCAGTGCATCGCGCGGCCCTTGTGCCAGTCGATGTCCGGCTGCACCTCGAACACCTTCTTGCCCCCGCTCTTGCGCAGCCGCGGATGGCGCGCGAGCACCGCGTCCACCCCCCGCTCCACCTCCGCCGCCCGCCCCACCTCCACGTGCCGCCAGTGCACCGCCACGCTGAAGCGCTTGCGCTCCAGCCTCGCGCCGGGAATGTCCGCGAGCTTCGAGGCCAGCTCCCGCTCCGCCGCGTCCAGCTCGGGCATCAGCGCCCGGCCTTCCTCCAGCTCGAAGAACTGCCCGCCCGGCCCCTCGATTTCGAAGCCGTGGCTGCCCGCGTAGAACACGCCCTCGAGCCCCACGAAGCCCTTGAGGACCGGCAAGTCCCGCCCGCTCACGATGGCCACCGGGTAATGCCGCGCCAGCGTCACCAGCGTGGCGCGCATGGCCTCCGACAGCCGCGCGTCCTCCGGATTGGGCACGATGGGCGAGAGCGTGCCGTCATAGTCCAGGAAGAGGGCCACCTGGCGGCCCGCCATCCGCCGCAACAGCTCTTCCCGCCGCGCCGCCAGCGCCGACTGCACCTCCCGCATCGGCCGCATGATTCAGGGCCCTCCTTCCTCCACCCTCACGGTGGACAGGTGCGCTACCTCGATGTCCGCGCCAGCCCGCTCCAGCGCCCCCTCCGGCCCCGCCCGGCGCACGCCCAGGACGAGCCCGAAATGACCTCGCCTGCCCGCCTGCACTCCAGCCTGCGCATCTTCCAATACCACCGCGCGCTCCGGGGTCACGCCCAATCGCCGTGCCGCTTCCAGGAACGTGTCCGGGGCCGGCTTGCCCGGCAACCCGAGCCGCCCTGCCTCCACCCCGTCCACCCGAGCATCGAAGAGGTGCTCCAGCCCGGCCCGCCGCAGCACCGCCTCGCAGTTGCGGCTCGCCGACACCACCGCCGTGCGGAAGCCCGCCGCCCTCAGCCGCTCCAGCAGCCCCACCGCTCCCGCGAATACCTCCACGCCCCGCTGCTCCAGCGCCCCGAGGAAGTAGCCATTCTTGCGCTTGCCCAGTCCCCACACCGTCTCCGCCTCCGGGCCCTCCTCCGGTGAGCCCTCGGGCAGCGCGAGGCCCCGGCTCTGAAGGAAGCAGCGGATGCCGTCCAGTCGCGGCCTGCCGTCCACGTAGCGCTGGTAGTCCTCCGCCGTGAAGGGCTGGAAGGGCCCGCCTCCGCGCCGGGCGTGCGCCTCCAGGTGCGTGTTGAACAGGCGCGTCCACGCCTCGGCATGCACCTGCGCCGTGCGCGTCACCACCCCATCCAGATCGAACAGGGCCGCGTCGAAGTCACGGCGCGACAGCACGGGGGCGGCGGAAACGGGCGGCTCGGCAGCGGGCATGGCGGTGACTCCCATGGAGGACCCAACACGTCCTTTTCCCGACATGCACATCCCATGCCCCTACACGTAAGGCACGTGTGTGCTTGAACTCCGGGGCAGCCCCGTGTCCACTGAGAGCAACATTCAAAATGTAAAAATTCAGGGAACGTTGACGGATTTCCGGCCAGCCTTCTACGCTGCGCGCGGCGCGATAAAGGGGATTTGTCGTCTTAACACTTGGCGATCCCTGGCTTTTTGAGGACGTCGCGGACCCCTATCATGCGGTCCTGTTGAAGTTGATTCAGGGAAAGTCTCCATGCGACCCGCATCTCAAGTTGAAGTGACCTCCAGCGAGCCGCCCTCGGCCAGTCCGCGAGCAGGTGCGGAGACCCCACCCAATGGGTTGGCTCCGACCGAGACACCGCCGCCGCCGCCGGGGCTGAGCCCCGCGCTGATGCAGCCACCCGGGCTGGGCGCGCTCGAGACGACCGAGAAGCAGTTGGCGGTGGTGAGCCCCACGCGCCCCGAGGCTCCGCCCTCGCGCTTCGCGCCGGGGTTCGCGGCCAAGCTGAACCTGACGGTGGACGTGGTGCTGGTGGTGGCCGCGCTGCTCATCTCCACGACGATGATGGGGCACGATCTGCACCTGGAGCGCACGGATGTATGGGTGCTGCTCGGGGTGGGCGTGGTGGCGTGGCTGGTGGTGGGCACGGCGCTGTGCCTCTACGACGTGCGCTTCGCGGACCGGGAGCGGCTGGATGACCTGGCGCTCATCTCCATCCAGGTGATGGTCGTCACGGTGGTGCTCTTCCTCACGCGTCTGGTGATGGGCACTGAGTCGTGGATCGTCGCGCTGAGCATGTTCCCGCCGCTGTTGTGGCCGTCGGTGGCGCTGTTGCGCCTGAAGCTCTTCCGCAACCTGTCGGGGCAGGAGCAGCCGCTGGACGAGGTGCTCATCCTGGGCGTGGGGGCCATGGGCCGGCTCACGGGCGAGGACCTGAACACCAAGCACCGGCGCAAGGTCATCGGCTTCTTGAGCTTCAGCAACGAGTCGGCCTCGACGACGCCGCCGGCGCCGGTGCTGGGGACGGTGAAGGACCTGGAGCACATCCTGTGCACGGTGCCGGTGGACGAGGTCTACATCGCCGGCAACATGCTGAAGCACTCGGCGGAGATGCAGGCGGCGGTGAAGCTGTGTGAGAACTTCGGCATTCCGTTCGCGCTGCCGGCGTACCACATGCGCTTCGACCGGGCGCGGCCGGTGGATGACCATGCCATCTCCGACGGCTACCTGCACTTCATGACGCACGCCTTCCAGCCGCACCAGATGGCGCTCAAGCGGCTGTTCGACATCGTCAGCTCGGCGGCGGCGCTGGCGATGCTCTCGCCGCTGCTCATCGGGGTGGCGCTGGCGGTGAAGTTCACCAGCCGCGGGCCCATCTTCTTCAAGCAGAAGCGCGTGGGGCTGCACGGCAAGACGTTCCACATGCTCAAGTTCCGCTCCATGGTGGTCAACGCCGAGGAGCTGAAGGCGAAGCTGGAGGCGCAGAACGAGCAGACGGGTCCGGTCTTCAAGATGAAGAACGACCCGCGCATCACCGGGATTGGCCGCTTCATCCGCAAGTACTCCATCGACGAGCTGCCGCAGCTCATCAACGTGCTGCGCGGCGAGATGAGCGTGGTGGGGCCGCGTCCGCCGATTCCCAGCGAGGTGGAGAAGTACGCGGCCTGGCAGCGGCGCCGGCTGTCGGTGCGTCCGGGCCTCACGTGCATCTGGCAGGTCTCCGGCCGCAACCAGATCTCGTTCGAGGATTGGATGTACCTGGACATGCAGTACATCGACCACTGGAGCCTCAAGAACGACATCAACCTGATTCTCAAGACGGTGCCGGTGGTGCTCACCGGCAGCGGCGCGAGCTAAGTAGGTGACCAGAAGTTCCTTTACACAAGGGCCCCCACCCTCCGGTGGAGTTCGGGCGGGACGGGTGCCCCTGCCGGGCTCGGTCTTCAGAAACTTGTCCAACTGTTGGACAAGTTCGTGCAGCGCGCGGCCGGGAGG
>DASQMW010000052.1:0-31814 GCA_035645295.1 Archangium sp. | reverse complement strand
AGGGGGTTCAACCCGGGTTCACCCGAAACCCTCACCCCGTCCCTCTCCCGAGGGGAGAGGGGAAATGGCCGCTCACCCTGGGTAGAGCGAGTCCATCGCGTCCAGCACGTTCGAGAGCAGCTTCTGGCCCTCGGACGTGTCCGGGCACAGCCCGCCCCAGGCGAGCGTGAGGTTGGACCCCACCTGCTTGTAGAGCATCCGCCCGCGCATCCTCACCGGCTCGTAGCTCTGGCGTCCGCCGGCCATGAACTCGCTGCCGGGCAGGCCGAAGACGGCGTAGTAGCGCAGGTCCGGCGACACGGCGTCGCGCAGGTAATGCAGCCCGCTGGGGATGGTGGCCGCCACGTCCAGCACGTGCCAGGAGCGGTGCCGGCCCGCCTTCACCTCTTCGGTGCGGAAGCACATGCGCGGCGGCGGGCACCCGAGCGCGCCCGCGGTGAGCCAGTTGTAGTCGAGCTCCGGCACCTGGAGCATCTCGGGGATGTTGGGGGTGCCGTCCGTGTGGAAGCCCCAGGCGCTCCCGTCCGGCTCGTACGAGCGCAGCCCATAGGCACCGTAGAACACGTTGTACCAGGGGCTGTGCGGGTTGTAGTACTCGGAGCACCCCGTCGAGTCCGCGAAGTCTCCAATGGTGAACACCACCACCAGGTCGAAGGAGCGCCGCGTCTCGCGGGCCATGAAGGGCTCGTGCGCCACCGCTCCGATGGAGCCCGGCAGCGAAGGCACCGGCGTGGGAATCTTGGCGGCGGCCATGAAGTTGTCCCCTCCACCCGGCAGGGGGGTGGCGCGCATGGCCAGTGTCGCCAGCTCTTTTTGCAGTCCCATGAAGTGTCTCTCCCGTCCGCGCTAGACTCTCCGGCATGCCGGAGCGGCTCGTCTACGAACATACCGTTGAGGGGCTCTTCGTGCGGGGCCTCGCCAGGCGTATTTCACCGGCGGTGAAGCAGCGGCTGCGCCAGGCCGGGCTGGACCTGGAGGGCAAGCTGCTGCCGGCCTACCCCTTCGAGACCTGGGCCCGGTGCGTGGCCATCGCCGCCGAGGCGCTCTACCCCCACGAGCTCCAGTCCGTGGCCTACCAGTGCCTGGGCGCGCGGATGGTGGAGGGCTACCGGGAGACCTTCACCGGGCGGCTGATGTTCCGCGTCCTCCAGCTGCTCGGCCCGCAGCGGCTCGTCGCTCGCGCCGAGCAGAACTTCCGCTCGGGCAACAACTACACCGAGGTCCGCCACTCGGACATCGCGGCCAACGTGGTGGAGCTGTGGGTGAACGAGCCCGGGCCCACCCGCTATGTCGTCCAGGGCGCCATGCTCGAGACGCTGCGCGCCGCCCGCCCTGGAGATGCGGGCGTGCGCGTGGACGTGCTCGACTTCACCGCCGAGAACGTCACCTTCCGCGTCTCCTGGACGGAGGGGGAGTGAGCCCTGGCGCACCCGAGGGGCCCGCGCTCCTCGCGGTGGACCTCGGGCTGCGCTCCGGGCTGGCCCTGTATGGCCCCGACGGGCGGCTGCGCTGGTACCGCTCGCAGAACTTCGGAAGCCAGTCCCGCCTCAAGCGCGCCGTGCCCTCCGTGCTGCACTCGGCCGCTCCGCTCGCGTGGCTCGTGCTCGAGGGGGGAGGGCCCATCGCCGAGGTGTGGGAGCGCGAGGCGCTGCGGCGCGCGCTTCCCGTGCTCCGCGTGTCCGCCCAGGACTGGCGCGCCCGGCTCCTGTATGCCCGCGAGCAGCGCTCCGGCGGGCTGGCGAAGGAGGCCGCCGATGGGCTCGCGCGCCGGGTGATTGAGTGGTCCGGTGCTCCCCGGCCCACGTCGCTCCGGCATGACGCCGCCGAGGCCGTGTTGCTCGGGCTGTGGGCTTCGCTGGAAGTGGGGTGGTTGGAACAGGTTCCTCCCGAGGTCCGCAGGTAGGGGACTCAGGCTCGCTTGGAGCTTTCTCCCGTGATGACCGCCGAGCCGATCAAGTGCGCCAGCCGCAGCGCTTCCGGCACGTTTCCCCGGTCCGTCAGGCGCTTCAGGGCTTCGGCCACCCACTCCGGCTCCGCCCCCTGCACCTGGAACGTGAAGCCTCCGAGCTGGTGGATGGGGCCCGCACGCCTCAGCAGCTCCAGCCGCCGCTCCGGCCGCGGCAGGTGATGCAGCGCGCGCTCCATCGCCTCCAGGTCCGGCAGCTTCCGCATCACCGACACGCACGGCTTGCCCAGTGTCTGTGCCAGCCGCGGCAGGTCCACCATGTTGAAGCCCCCGAAGGCGATGCCATCCAGCAGCACCAGGTGCAACTGCGGCAGGAACTTGCCACCCACGAGCAGCCGGCACACCTCGTCCGTCGCCGTCCACCCGTCCTTGCGCACCCGTCCCCAGACGAGCCCCTCGAAACGCGTGCCCGCGCACACCACGCCCACCAGCGGCACCCTCGCGCCCGGACGCTTCGCGAAGGGCGCATCGTCGAATCCAGCCACTCGGGGCAGGGGAGGCAGTCGCATGGCCACCCAAAAGAAAGAGCCCGACCCCGGAAGAGGTCAGGCTCCATGACTCGTCCGGGTTAACGGACTAGCTGGCGGCGCGAACGTTCTGCGCCTGCAGGCCCTTGGGGCCCTTGGTCACTTCGAACTCCACGCGCTGGCCCTCGGCCAGGGTGCGGAAGCCATCCATGTTGATGGCCGTGTGGTGGCAGAACACGTCCTCGCCACCGCCGTCCTGCGTGATGAACCCAAAGCCCTTCGCGTCGTTGAACCACTTGACAGTGCCAGTTGCCATGAACCGTTCTTCTTTCGTTACAAGGCGGAACATGCCGCCTTTTCGGCTCGGACTTGAGCCGGGGCTCAAGGCGTAATCCGTCTATTCCGAAATGTCGAGTGGGGTGCCCGCCCCAACTGTTCAGGTTCGAGCAGCGTTGATGCCCGACTCCAAGGCGTCCACGTCCTCGGAGGTCAGCTGCACGGACTCGCCCGTGGGGGGATCGAAGGGCGCGCGGCCGATCTGCTTCGTGCCGAGGCTGGGGAAGAGGGGCGCCAGCAGGTAGTTGCGGATGCACCAGCCGAAGAAGCTGCGCTGGACGAGCTCCGGGTTGATGTTCGGGGCAATCTTCGCGTGCAGCTCGGGCAGCGTGCTCCAGTGCGCGCCCGCCATCTCGTGGTGGGCGGTGTGCAGGCCGTTGTTGAAGAGCAGGAAGTTGATGAGCTTGCCGTCGAAGCTGCGCGAGTGGTCGTGCTCGCTCCAGGGGTCCGTGTGGACGTGCTGGATGTAGTTGAAGAACATGATGGTCCACAGCGCGAAGAGCGCCGGGATGAGGAAGGCGAACGTCCACACCTTGATGCCGGCGCCCAGCCCGTGCATCGCGATGGCCACGCCCAGCAGCGCCAGATGCGCGCCCGCCCACACCACGTACTGCAGGACGATCTGCCGGAAGAGCACCGGGTTGGAGCGGCGCGCCTTGGCGATGTACTGCTTGATGGGATCGCTCTGCCAATAGGACGAGACGAAGAAATACGTGAAGGCCACCAGCCAGTTGTTCTTGTTGGTGTAGCGCCAGGTGATGGTGGCGTCGCCGGCCTTGTTCACCAGCTTGTGGTGGTTGAGGTTGTGCGTGGGCACCCAGGCGAAGGTGGGGTAGCCGTAGAAGTGGGAGATCCACAGGCCCATCAGCGTGTTGAGACGCCGATTCTTGAAGGTGGGGCAGTGGTTGTGATTGTGCGCGATGACGCCGGCGGCAAGGGCCAGATAGCAGCCGAGCGGGCTGAGGTACGGGATGAGCTCGGGCCTGGCGTACTGTGCCAGGGCTACCACTGGCATGAAGAGGCACCAGAGAAGGGTCCGGTAGTCGGCTGCGTAGCGAGGAGTCATGGTTGTTCCGGGGCTATAACCGACCCAGTATGGGACACCTAGGACCGTTTCAGGAAGGGACTCGCCCCGCGCCGTCCGAGCAGGCATGGACCGCTGAACGCCTCGGCGGCCGGGCGTGACTACCTTCCACATGGGAGGTCGTGGCCGATGAGTCCCAGCCCTGTTCCCCAACCCCGGGCCGCCACGGTGCGCGGCGCACTGGAGGCCGAGCTGTCCTCGGCACCGGAGACGGGCCTCACCGCGAAGGAACTCTCCGCGCTCGTGGGCATCTCCGAGAAGGACGTGGCCGGGCACCTGGAGCACCTGGAGAAGTCCCTGCGCGCCGGGGGTGCCGCGCTGGAGGTGATTCCCTCCGAGTGTCTCGCCTGCGGCTTCGTCTTCAAGGATCGCAAGCGCCTGACGCGGCCCGGCTCCTGCCCCGAGTGCCGCTCCACCCGCATCGACCCGCCCGCCTTCCGCATCCGCTGAGCGGCCCGCAAAAGCGAAGCGGCGGGAAGCCGGAGCTCCCCGCCGCTCGTGTCACTTCAGCCCGTGGGGGCCGTGGGTGACTAGGCGGGCTTCACGCCCGTCTTGCCCTCGGCGATGGCGGCCATCGGGGTCTCGATGCGCATGCCGTAGAAGGAGCGGTACACGAACACCATCGAGGCGACGAAGAAGGCGCCCGCGAGCACCGTGGTGAGGTTGCGCTGACCGGACGCGGTCAGCTCCACCGCCAGCTCCACGGCCAGCAGGCCGAAGAGGGTGGTGAACTTGATGACCGGGTTGAGCGCCACGGACGAGGTGTCCTTGAACGGGTCGCCGACCGTGTCGCCCACGACCGTGGCCGCGTGCAGGTCCGTGCCCTTGGCCTTCAGCTCCGTCTCCACCAGCTTCTTGGCGTTGTCCCACGCGCCACCGGCGTTGGCCATGAAGACGGCCTGGTAGAGGCCGAAGATGGCGATGGAGATGAGGTAGCCCACGAAGAAGTACGGCTCGAGGAACGCGAAGGCCAGGGTGCTGAAGAACACACCCAGGAAGATGTTGAGCATGCCCTTCTGCGCGTACTGGGTGCAGATCTCCACCACGCGCTTGGAGTCCTCGACGCTCGCCTTCTCCACGCCCTCCAGCTTGATGTTGGCCTTGATGAACTCCACCGCGCGGTAGGCGCCGGTGGACACGGCCTGCATTGACGCGCCGGAGAACCAGTAGATGACCGCGCCGCCCGTCACCAGGCCCAGCAGGAACGGGGCGTGCAGCAGCGACAGGTTGGCCGCGTTGGTGGCGTTGAGCGAGCGGATGCCGTCCGCGCCCACGGTGATGCCCACCAGGATGACGATGATGGAGAAGATCATCGTGGTGGCGCCCACCACGGCGGTGCCGATGAGCACCGGCTTGGCGGTGGCCTTGAACGTGTTGCCCGCGCCGTCGTTCTCCTCGAGGTACTGCTTGCCCTTCTCGAAGTCCGGGGAGAAGCCGAAGTCCTTCTGGACCTCCGCCTTCACGTTGGGGACGTTCTCGATGAGGGACAGCTCGTACACGCTCTGCGCGTTGTCCGTCACCGGACCGTACGAGTCCACCGCGATGGTGACCGGGCCCATGCCCAGGAAGCCGAAGGCCACCAGACCGAAGGCGAACACCGCCGGGGCGATCATCAGCGCGTTGGGGATGTCGAGGCTGAAGAAGTAGGCCCCGCCCATCAGCGCCGCGATGATGATGCCCATCCAGTAGGCCGAGAAGTTACCGGCCACCAGGCCCGAGATGACGTTGAGCGACGCACCACCCTCGCGGGAGGCCGTGACGACCTCGCGCACGTGGCGGCTCTCGGTGGAGGTGAAGACCTTGATGGCCTCGGGGATGATGGCGCCGGCCAGGGTGCCGCAGGTGATGATGGCTGACAGCTTCCACCACAGGCTGGAGTCACCGGCCAGGTTGGGGATGAGCAGGTAGGAGACCAGGAACGTCAGCGCCACGGACACGATGGACGTCAGCCACACCAGGAACGTGAGCGGGTGCTCGAAGTTCATGTGGTCCGCGGTCTTGTACTTGCCGCCCTGGATGATGCCGTTGAGGCCGTAGGAGCCGAGCGAGGCCAGCACCATCACGATGCGCATCATGAAGATCCACACGAGCAGCTGGACCTGGTACTCCGCGCCCGGCACAGCCAGGAGGATGAAGGTGATGAGCGCCACGCCCGTCACGCCGTAGGTCTCGAAGCCGTCAGCCGAGGGGCCCACCGAGTCACCGGCGTTGTCACCGGTGCAGTCGGCGATCACGCCGGGGTTGCGCGCGTCGTCTTCCTTGATCTTGAAGACGATCTTCATCAGGTCCGAGCCGATGTCGGCGATCTTCGTGAAGATACCGCCGGCGATGCGGAGCACCGAGGCGCCCAGCGACTCGCCGATGGCGAAGCCGATGAAGCAGGGGCCGGCGAAGTCCGCCGGGACGAACAGGAGGATGATGAGCATCAGCAGGAGCTCGGTGGAGATGAGCACCATGCCGATGGACATACCGGCCTGCAGGGGGATGGCGTAGGTGGGGTAGGGCTTGCCACGCAGCGACGCGAAGGCGGTGCGGCTGTTGGCGAAGGTGTTCACCCGGATGCCGAACCAGGCCACGCCGTAGCTGCCGGCGATGCCGATGAGGCTGAACACCAGGATGGCGACGACCTTGATGAACTCCATGTGCCGCAGGAAGCCGAAGTACACCACCATCACGGCGCCGATGAGCACCTCGAGGATGAGGATGAACTTGCCCTGGGTGATGAGGTACGTCTTGCAGGTCTCGTAGATGAGCTCGGAGATCTCGAGCATCGACTTGTGGACCGGCAGGTTGCGCAGGGCCGTGTACTGCATGAAGCCGAAGGCGAGGCCGAAGATGGAGACGGCGATGCCCGCCATCAGCAGGGCGCGGCCGTTGAGGCCCCCGACGAAGGAAACCTGGGTGAAGTCCGGGAGGACGAGGTCCGCCTCGCTGGCGCGGGCGGTGCCGGAGGCCAGAACGGCCAGGAGTCCGAGGACCCTGACGGCGGTTCCGGTGACGCTCGCGCGGAGAGCGTCCATCCGTGAAGTGGGGTTCATGGGGTTCAACTCCTCAAAAGCTCATCATCTGTGGCGGGCGGCGCTCTCGGCTCCGCACGCCGGGAAGAAGAGGGTGTGTCGAGGGGTTGGCCGCCTGCGAGCGGACATCCGCACGCCGACGCTTCAGCACAGCCTCGCCCTTCAGGGCCGGAGAGCACGCCTGAAGGCGGCCCGCGTGTACCACGGCCCTGGTGGCGAAGTCGAATTCCAGGAAAGTGATTGTTGCAAGAACCCCTCTCCTTTTTGGGAGAGGACGGGGTGAGGGTGTTCCACTCGAGCCGTGTGGCGACGAGCCTTATCCCACAGGTAAGGTCGGCTTCTCGTGAAGACCCTCACCCCCACCCTCTCCCAGAGGGAGAGGGAGTGTCCGCGAGATTCAGAGCACCTTCACCTTGATGCTCTTGAGCTCCTGCTCCCCGCGCATGATGGTGACGGTCCAGTCGCCGGCCTTGTTCAGGCGCACGCCGGTCCACTGACGGGCGCGCCAGCCCTCGCCCTTGACCTTCACGTCCTTGGTCTCGCGCACCACGTTGCCCTGCTTCACCTGGACCATCAGGTCCTCGATGCTGTCACCCTGGGGAACCAGGTAGGACTGCCACAGCATCACGTTGCTGCCGGCCTTGACGCCATCGGGGCTGGCCTCGACGGTGCACTCGAACTTGTTGGGGCCATCCTTGGCCACCTCGGTGCACAGCTTGGCATCCACGAGCACGGGGCCCTGGCCCTGGCCCTTGTAGAAGTAGTCCCACGTGGTCTTCACCGCGTCGGCGGACGGGGCCTTCACGGGCTCCTGCGCCGGGGCGGCCGACTCGTCCTGAGCCATCGCCACACCACTGAACGCCACCACCGCGCACATCGCCAGCTTCTTCAGATTGCCTGCCATGGTGTTTCCCCCTCGATTGGGCTGAGCGGGGCCGGCCAGTCCCGCCGGCCCGCTGGAAGCGGGTGTCTAGCACAGGACGCACCCGGGCTGGCCAGACTCACCCCCACAGGAAGAAGGCGAGGGTGACGAGCGGCAGGTAGATGAAGAAGGCCACCAGCAGGAAGCCGAGGATGTCCTTGAAGTCGAGCCGCGCCACGGCCAGCAGGGGCAGGGCCCAGAAGGGCTGGATGAGATCGGTGGCCATGTCCCCCCAGGCGTACGCGAGCACCACCTTCTCCGGCGCCACCCCGAGCGTCCGGGCCGCCTCCAACAGGTAGGGCGCCTCGATGGCCCACTTGGAGCCGCCCGAGGGCACGAAGTAGTTCACCACGCCGCTGTAGAGGTAGACGATGGCGGGGAACGTCTTCGTGGTGGAGAGCGAGACGAAGAGGTGGCCGATGCGCTCGGTGAGGCCGGTGGCCTTGAAGATGCCGTAGATGCCCGCGTAGAGGGGGAACTGCAGCACGATGCCGTGCAGCACGCTGGCGGCCTCCTCGCTGGCCTTGAGCAGCCGCGCGGGGGTGCCGTGCAGCAGCACCGCCAGCGTGAGGAAGAGGAAGTTCACCACGTTGAGGTTGATGGCCTTCCAGCCGCCGTGGAGCCACAGGTGGCGCCCGAACCAGACGAGGCCCATCACGCCGAAGAGCACGTTGAGCAGCGGCGAGAAGTCCAGCCACACGGCGGGGCTCTTCTCGCGCGGGCGCACGGGCGGCTCGAAGTCCTTGAGCTGCTCCAGGATGGCGGGGTCCACCCGCACCGCCGCCCCGGGCCGCGGGTGCAGCGCCCAGGCCAGCAGCGTGAGGCCGCACACCACCGCCACGGTGAGCCCGAGGTTGAAGGGGGAGAAGAGCGTGCGGTCGATGGGGATGAGGCCGAGCTGCTTCTCCAGGAAGTGGCCAGGGGTGGCCACCAGCAGCGGGGCGGAGGCGGACAGGCCGGCGTGCCACGTGGCGCCCAGGCCGAAGTACGCGCAGGCCACCAGCAGGCGGTAGTCCACCTCCGGCTGCCGCCGCACCACGAAGCGCACCAGCATGGCGCTCGCCACCAGGGACAGGCCCCAGTTGATGTAGGCCAGTCCCATGGACACCGAGGCCATGAGCACCACCGCTCCCCGCGGGCCCCGCGCCAGCCCCGCCAGGTGTTCCAGCAGCGCCCGCACCGGCCGTGTGAGCGCCAGCAGATACCCGGTGAACATCACCAGCGCCATCTGCATGGAGAAGGTGAGCAGCTCCCAGAAGCCGCCTCCCCAGGCATCCACCACCTTGCCGGCCGGCGTGTCCACCCAGCCCATCGCCAGCCCCATGGTGAGCAGTGACAGCAGCACTGCGATGGCGAACGAGCTGGGCACGAATCGCGCGGAGAAGCGGCCCAGGGCTTCCGCGATGCGAACGAGTGTTTCCACGGGTCGTCGGGCTCCGTTGAGGGGGGAGGACATCCACTTCCGGGGCCTCATCTGAACACGGAGCAGCACGCCTTCCGAGAAAACCGGCACGGGCTCTTCCCGGCCCCGCGGCCACTCCCGTGACCACTGGCGCACACTTCGGGCCGTTCGAGTGTCTGGATTGTGGCAGAATGGAAGCGTGCGACAGCCTCGCATGTCAGGGAATGCGCAGCCCCCCACTTGTGGGTCCCTGGTGCGATGGCCATCTGGCCTTCCATGGCCTACCGCGTCCATATCCCAGTGGAGCTGTGGAGCACCTTGAAAGCGCTCCCACCCGCGCTCGTTGAACGGGTGCACCGGCGTATCGACGACATCGCCCAGTTGGCCGAGGTGGCTCCTCCCCTCAATCCGCTCTGGTTCAAGCTTGGCGCCACCGACCGGCCCCTGCTGCGCTGCATCGTGGATGGGTACGCCCTTCTCTACGAGGTCGACGAGTCCTGCCGCACCGTCTCCGTGCTCGACGTCGAGCAGGAGGAGTCCGACTTGGGCTCGCCGTCCCCAGATCTCCTGGCCGCCAACGGCCGTCACTGACGCGGCTTCCCCCCCCGTCGCCCGTTGCACCCTCGCCCTCCGGGGAGAGGGGATGTGGATTCATCTGGTGCGCAGGACGCCGTACGCCGTCATCGGCCCCCCCCTCCGGCGATGATGATGCCCCGCACCCAGACCGCCGCAGCGCGTCCATCCGTTCGCCACCACCGCTCCGCCCACTCCGCGCCACCGAGGCAGGACCCTCCGGGCCCGGTCTCGTCCGACTGGTCCGATTGTTGGACCAGCCGGTGACGGTCGCGGCCGGGGAGCTGCCTTCCGGGCCCGGGCTCGCGCAACCTGTCCGACTGTTGGACAAGTTCAGGAAGCGGGCGGCCGGGGGCTGCTTCCGCGCAGCCTTGGTGGATCATTGAGAGGTGGACTGGAAACAGACGGCGGAGCGGTAGATGTTACAGCCCGGTTGAGGTGCTTTTTACAGCCCTCCGAGCGCCCACCTGAACCAGGGAATGAGGGGATGCGCTCCGATAGTGTCCCACAGGCTGGGTACTTCAACCACTTCGCGACGTACCAAGTGCGCGAACCCTCGTCGGCGTCGACGGCACGAAGCTGGCAGGGATCAAAGGTGCCGTGGAACCCGACTCCCGCCCGAACTGCACCTGCCACACTCCGCACACGGAAATGGCGGAGTGCCCCACCGTCGTGCGGACCCCAGAGGCCCGCGCCTCGGCCCCGATGACCCTGCCGCCCTGGGGCGAGCGGGCAGAGCGGCTCGTGGGCCAGCGTTTCGGCAGCTTCATGTCCCTGCGTGAGCTGGGCCGCGGCGGCATGGGCACGGTGTTGCTCGCCGAGCACGTCCTCATCCCCAAGCGCGTCGCGGTGAAGGTGCTCCACCGCCACCTCGCCGATGAGCCGGAGCTCGTCGCCCGCTTCCTCGCCGAGGCGCGCGCGATGAGCCTCGTGCAGCATGAGAACGTCGTCACCGTCTACGACCTCGACACGCGCGAGGGCCGCCCCTACTTCGTCATGGAGTACCTGGAGGGCCAGAGCCTCGCCGCCTTCGCGCGCGGACCGCTCGAGCCGGCACTGGCCGTGGAGTTGCTCGCCCAGGTGTGCGACGCGCTCGGCGCCGCCCACGCCCGCGGCATCGTCCACCGCGATCTCAAGCCCGCCAACGTCTTCCTCGTGCCGGGCCCCAACGGGCGCCACCGGGTGAAGCTGCTCGACTTCGGCATCGCCAAGCGGCTCGTCCAGCTGGAGGGGGAGACGCCCACGCGCACCGGCGTGCTCATGGGCACGCCCGAGTTCATGGCCCCCGAGCAGTGTGGCGGCCAGGAGGTGGACGCACGCACCGACCTCTACGCGGTGGGGGTGCTCGGCTACCTGCTGCTCACCGGCACCGCGCCCTTCACCGGCAGCAACGCCGCCGAAATCCTCGTGGCCCACCTGCAGCAGGCTCCGCGCCCGCCGCACGAGGTGCGCCCGGGGATTCCGGCCTCGCTGTCCGCGGTGCTGCTGCGTGCGCTCGCCAAGCGTCCCGAGGCGCGTTTCGCCACCGCCGCCGAGCTGCGTGCCGCCCTGGAGGCGTCCATCACCCCGGCGCGCACGCCCGCGCCGCTGCCCTCGGCCGGCTTCTTCGCGCGCGTGCCGGTGCATGGCTCGCTGGGCACGCGCGAGTACCCCTGCGAGCGTGTGGGCCGCACCGGCCTCTTCCTGCGCACCGGCGACGAGCCACCTCCTGTCCTCTCGGACGTGTCACTTCTGCTGCGGCTGCCCGGGGGCGAGCTGCCCTGCACCGGCAAGGTGGTGGGCCACGTGACGGCCGAGCAGGCCCGGGCGTGGAACATGGTCCCAGGCTTCGGCGTGGAGCTGCGCGACGCCACCGCCGCCTTCCAGCAGACCTTCGCCCGGCTGCTCGCGGGGGAAAAGCCCTCCGAGTCCCCGCCTCCGGCCGCGCCCCAGGACGACGCCCGCGCCGAGCCCGTGCTGCGCGAGTTCCGCCAGCGGCTCTCCGGGGACCACTACTCGGTGCTGCGCCTGCCCCGGGACGCCGACGCGGACATGGTGCGCACCAGCGCCCGCGACTCCCGCAACCGGCTCGAGCCCCTGCTCGCGCTTCCGTTGTCTCCTGGCCAGCGCACCTTCATTCAGCGGGCGCTGGGCAAGGTGGCCGAGGCCCTCCTCGTGCTCGGCCACCTGGAGCGGCGCGTGGAGTACGACGCGGAGCTGCGCAACCTGGACGGCGTGGTGCGCTGCCTCGCCGCTGGCCTCACCGTCACCGCCCTGGAGGCGTGCCGCCGACGCTACCTCGCCCGCCACCCGGAGACGGAGGGCCACTCGTTGCTGCACCTGGCCTCCGCAGAGGCCTTCCGCTCCGCTGGCCGCCTGCCCGAGGCCGTCTCCGCCTACGAGGCCGCCCTGCGGGTGGATCCGCTCCACCTCGAGGCCCTCAAGCGCTGGCATGCCCTCCGGGTGAGGGGGCGTGGCCATGCGGCGCCCGCGGCCTCCCGTTAGGATGGGGCCGCTCCCATGGCCTCCGACCCTTCAGAACTCGACGACAAGCTCCCCCTCCAGGGGCGATTCAACCGCTTCCGCAAACTGGCCGGCCTCTCCGCCCAGCTCAGCGCGGACGTCCTCAAGAATGGGGCGAAGCGGCTCGCGGGCCAGGAGCCGGAGTTCCTGAGCAAGGCCGCCGCCGAGAAACTCGTCTCCACCCTGGGAGAGCTCAAGGGCGCGGCCATGAAGCTCGGCCAGGCCGTGTCCATGGACACGGAGCTGCTCAGTCCCGAGGTGCGCCAGGTCATCGCCCGCCTGCAGAACGAGGCCCCGCACATGCCCTGGGAGGTGGTGGCCCGCGTCATCCGCGAGGAGCTCGGGGATGCCCCGGAGGCGCTCTTCCGCGAGTTCGAGCCGAAGCCGCTCGCCGCCGCGTCGCTGGGCCAGGTGCACCGCGCCGTGCTGCACGACGGCCGGCCCGTGGCGGTGAAGGTGCAGTACCCCGGCATCGCCGAGACGCTCTCCGGCGACATGGACAACCTGGGCCTGGTGGTGAAGACCGTCTCCAAGGCCTCGCGCCTCACCGACGGCACCGCCTACTTCCAGGAGCTGCGCGAGGAGATGTTGCTGGAAACGGACTACCTGCGCGAGGCCGAGCTGTGCACCACCTTCGCCCGCGGGGCGGCGCGCCTGCCGGACCTGAAGGTGCCCGAGGTCATCCCCGAGCGCACCTCCCGGCGCGTGCTCACCCTGGAGCTGCTGAAGGGCCGCACCCTCAAGGACTGGGTCGTCTCCGAGCCCTCCGCCGAGGAGCGCTTCCGTGTGGCGCGCCAGCTCATCCTCGCCATCTACGGGCCCTTCTTCCTCAACGGGGAGATGCAGGCGGATCCGCACCCGGGCAACTTCATGGTGCTCGAGGACGGGCGGCTGGGGGTGCTCGACTTCGGCTCCGTCAAGCACTTCAGCCCGCGCTTCGTGGACGCCAACCGGCGCATGTTCCTGCACGCGGTGCGGCTCGAGTCCATGGACGTGATGGGCCTGAGTCGTGAGGTGGGCTTCACCTCGGAGCTGCCGGACGCGGAGGCCGCCCCCCTCATCCAGGAGATTCTGCACATCGCCGGGCGGCCCATGCGCACCACGCCCTACGACTACGCCACGTGCTCCATCCCGCGCGACATGAAGCTGCACTTCGCGCGCAACGCCGCCCGCTTCCTCAAAATCCGCCCGCCCGCCGAGGGGGTGATGTTCTTCCGCTCCACGGGAGGGCTGGCGCAGAACCTGAAGCTCATCGCGGCCCGGGGCGACTTCCGCGGCGTCTTCCAGGAGGTCGCCTCACTGCTGTGAGCGGCCCGAGGCCCCGGGGTGTCCCCGCTCCCTCTGGGAGAGGGCCCGGGTGAGGGTCTTTCCCGCGCCGGTGGCTTGACCTTCCCCGCAGTGGTTCCCTGAACTTCAGGGAATCGCTTGTCAGCCCATGCGGCTGGGGGAGGTGTGGCCTGTCCACTCGTGTCGTTGGTGCGCTCTCCTTGGGCGTACGGGCGTTTCTGGCCCTGATCCTGGCCGTGCTCCTCGGAGGGTGCGCCACGAGCCACCCACGTGCGAGCCTGACGAGCGGCTTCGGGCTCCACTCGCGGCCCACCCCGCTCCGTGATGATTCAGGACTCCGGCAATCCATGACGTCTCCCTCGCCCGGAGATGCGGTGGGCGCCGCGGGCGGCTTTCCCGAGCAGAGGGAGGACCCCTTCCAGGTGGTGCAGGAAGCCAGCGGCCTCGGAGAAGAGGCCCGGCACCCGGCGGGCGCGGCGCTCTACCTGGAGCAGGCGCGCCAGCTCCTGAGGCAGCTGGCAAAGACACCCGTGACGCAGCGGAGCTTCGCCCCACGCCGGGCGCTGTCCTGGTTGTTGCGCGAGGTGCTCGAGGGCGGCGAGCGCGTGGAATACGCCGATTTGAAGTGGCGTGCCGAGCGCTTCGGACTCCTGGTGCTGATGCGCCCGGACGGCTATCTGGTGACGGCGCTCACCGGAACTCCTCTTCAACGTCTGGGCCCACTGTCGCTGGTAGAGGGCGAGTGGAAGGTGGGCCGCCTCGCAGTGGGCGGCTTCTCCTTCTCACACGGAGGCGTCTTCTACCCGGTCACCGAGGCCCTGCGGCGCGCGGACAGCCCGCCCCTCGCCGAGCAGGGTTTGGGGAGGGATCCGCTCAACGCCGCGCTCGACGGAGCCCAGGCGTCCCTGGCGGAGATGGCGCTGGCGCTGGCCCACTCCATCCTCCATCCCATTCGCACGCTGGAGGACCTGGGACAACTGCCCGCCACGGTGGCGCACCTCATCGCCTCCTCACCCGAATACTTCGCGCGCTACGGCGCCATGTCCCGGGAGGACCAGATACGCGAGGCGGCGCGCCTGTCCACGCACGTCCTCATGTTGCTCGGAGGTGCGCGGGCCACGGTGGGACGCATAGGGGGACTGGGGGCGGAGCTGCCGGTGCTGTCCGTCACGGCCGAGGGGGAGCTGGTGCTGGGCGGAGCCGTGGTGGCTGCGGGCACGACGGGACACCGATAGAAAGGTCATCGAGGATCTCGGATTTCGCGCGTACGTGTGGAATGCGAAGAGGGAACGGACCCGCGTCGAGCTCCACTGCGGTGAATACTCGCCCTTTGGAGCAGGGAACACCTGCCTGATCTACCCGCCCGAGGAGGGCCCGGGGCGGGAGCGGATCCTGAGCGCCCCAGTGCTGGCCGAGGTGCTCACCAGTGTGGCCACCGCGTGGGACCCTGACTTCGCCATGGTTGGCTCAACCGAGATGGTGCGTCTCATCCAGAAGCGGAAGCGGGAGGTGCGCGTGGGCTGGCTGACGTACCTGTCGCGCCGTCTGGGCACGCTGCCACCGCTGCCCGCGCCCGTGCGCATCGAGCCGGTGGGGACGCTGGGCTGGCTCCTCGTGCTCTCCCCCGAGCCCATGACGGCGGGCAACCCCGAGCATGTGGCGTTCACCGCCCGCGTGCGCGAACTGCTCGACCGGGCAGGGCTCATCGAACGTCCGGAACCCGGGCCCGCCAACGTGTGACTAGCGCGTCCCCGACGCCGGCAGCCGGCTCTTCTTGTAGATGCTGATGAGCCTGCGGGCCAGCGCCTCGCCCTGGACGCTCTTGGAGATGTAGCCGTCGGCTCCCGAGGCCAGCGCCAGCGAGCGCAGCTTCGACTCGTCCGAGGCCGAATACAGGATGAAACGCGTGGTCGCCGGCGCCTGGTTGCGCGCCAACGCCAGCACCTTGTCGCCACTCAGCGCCGGAATGTTCACGTCCAGCAGCACCAGATCCGGCATCGCGTGCCGCACCAGGTTGGACACTCCCAGCGAGGAGCGGTGCGTGCGCACCTCGAAGCCATAGGCGTGCAACGACCGCTCCAACAGCATCAGCTGATCCACATCATCGTCCACCACGAGGACACGAATCTTGTTCTCGCTCTCGGACATGGGCTCCCCTTGGAGGCTTGGCAAGATGATCTCCAGGATACCGCCTCGGGCTGCCACTGGGAGGCCCACCCCCCCTCCCAGAAGCCGTCGAGGCCACAATTCCGGCCTCCTCAGCTCGGGGAGATGTGCAAAGCCGGTAAGAGTCCATGGACCCGGGTCCAGTGAGATGGGCAAAGCCCGGAAGACCCCAGGACGGAAGCACCGCCGGGGCGCTCACTCGCGCCGTGAGGCCCCCCGGGGCAGCCGGACGCTGAACACCGTGCCCTCCTCGCGTGTCGAGCGCGCCTCGACCGTCCCCCCGTGCGCGGTGGCGATCTGCTGGACGATGTAGAGCCCCAGCCCCAGTCCGGACGGGGATCTGCCCCCGCGTGTCTCTCCCCGGCGGAAGGGCTCGAACAGCCCGGGCAGCAGCTCCCCGGGAATGGGCTCGCCCTGGTTGCGCACCTCGATGCGCACCCGCCCGCCCTCCCCCTGGAGGGCCAGCGTGATGGGTGTCCCCTCGGGGCTGTAGTCGACGGCGTTGCGCAGCAGGTTGCCGAGCAGTTGCGCCAGCCGGTCCTGATCCCACGCCCCCTGCAGGTCACCGTGGGCTTCCAGCCGCAGCTCGCGCGCCGGATGGGCCACCTCCAGCTCGCTCACGACGCGGCGGCCCAGCGAGCCCAGGTCACACGGGGCAGGGGTGATGGGGATGCCACCGCCCAGCCGCCCCCGCGTCAAATCCAACAGGTCGCCGATCATCCGCGCCATCTGCTCGGCGTTGAGGGAGATGCGCTGGGCCAGCCGCAGGGCCCGCTCCGGCAGCGTCTCCTGGCGCAGCAACAGGGTGGCCGACAGGGTGATGATGCTCAGCGGGTTGCGCAGGTCATGGCTGACGATGCCGAGGAACCGCTCGCGGAACTCGGCCGTCTGGCGCAGCTGCTCCTCGAAGCGCTTGAGGTCGGTGATGTCCACCACCGCCGTGGCCACCATGAGGGGGCGGCCCTCGCGATCCTTCACCGGGGCGTAGCTCTCCAGGTAATGGCCGGGCGTCCCCCCGCGGCCGGCGGTGGCGTGGGAGCGCTCCACGTTGAGCTCCGGCTCGCCCGTTTCCAGGACGCGCCGGTAATGGGGCTCGACGGCGGGGGCGATGTGCGGGACGACCTCCCGGAGGGTGCGTCCGAGGGTCTGCTCCTCGGGGACGCCGTTGATGGCGGCGAGCGCGGGGTTGATGCGGACGTAGCGCAGGTCCTTGTCCAGGCAGCACAGGCCCACCGGGACGGTGGCCAGCAGCGTGTCCACCAGCGCCAGGGCCTCCTCGCGCTCCTGCGCCAGGGCCCGGCGCAGCGCGACGTCCCGCGCGGAGAACACCGCCCCACCGGGAGTGCCGTCGGGCTGGAGCAGGGGCCGGGCCGTGACGGAGATGGGTAGCCGCGTCCCATCCGGCCGGTGGAGCCACAGCAGCTCGTCACGCACGTGCTCGCCCAGGAGCGCGCGGTAGAGCGGCACCCGCTCCAGGGGCAGCGGGTGCCCCTCCTCGTCGGACAGCCCGTACGTCTCCACCCATTGGGCCGCGGGAATCTCCTTCAAGCCCACGCCATGCTGGCGCTCGGCCTCCGGGTTGAAGAGGCGCAGCACGCCCTGGGCATCCGCCACGATGATGGCATCGCCGCTCTGCGCGATGATGCCCTCCAGCAGGGCCCGCTGCCGCTCGGCCTCGGTCCGGGCGGCGCGCTCGCGCTCCCACAGCGCCGTCCGCTCCTCCTCCGCCTTCCGGCGCTCCTCGTCCCGGCCCCGTTCGGAGTCGGCGACGGCATCGCCCATGGCGAGGTCCAGGCCGCGGTGGAGCGCCCGCTGCTCGGCGAGGACGAGCACGCCGCCGGTCTCCTCCAACAGCCCGAGGATGCAGTCGCGAACGACCCCGTACTCGCGGACGATCTGCGTGATGTCGTAGCCGAGCGCCTGCCGTTGGGCGCGGTGCTGGCGTGCCGTCTGGAGCATCTGGCCGCTCAGCGCGGACGAGGCCTCCGGGCTGGCGGGGGTGCTCAGGAGCGCGTACAGCTCCTCGAGCAGCAGCGGGAGCGTGTCGCGGATGACGGGCCGCGGCTGCCCCTCCAGCGGGAAGCGGGCCAGCACCTCGCGCTCGAACCGCTGGAGGATGTCCTCCCGCCGCAGGGCGAGGAGGTCGGCCAGTGCACCCATGGGAGTGCAGCTAGACACGGCCAGAGGGGAGCGGGCAAGGACGCGAGGGGCCGGGGCGGGGACGGTCTCGTTCAGGGGTACAATTCACTTCCACGCCGAGGCTGAGGACCGTGAGAGACAAATGTCCTTCACCATTCATATCGATCAGCCCCTGGCTCCCCTGTGGGAGGAGTTACCGCTTCCGGTCCGGGCCTCGCTCCAGGCCCACCTCCAGCGCATCGCCGAAACCGCCGAATTCCTGCCCCCGGAGGATCCCCGCTGGGAGGACATGGTGCAGCCGGATGGAGACGGCTTGCGCACCTACGTGGCGGGTTGCTGCGTCCGCCTCCACTTGCGCCGCCGCCGCCGCGAGCTGGTGGTGGAGCAGATCGGCCGCGTGCGCATCCGCCTCCCCGATTCCCTGGTGCTCGCCTAGTAGGTGGGCCTCCGCGCGAGCAGCCGGCAATGTCCAGTCCCAGCGTCACATTTGACGCTTGGCGGACAGGTCGCCGCGACAGGTTCACTCCAAAGTTGCAGGTCCAGCCCTAGAATCCCCTACGAGCGCAATGGGTTTAGTAAGGGGCTGGGACGTAAGGAGTCACCTATGACGGCGGGACGGATTCGGATCGGCATCCTGGAGGACCAGCAGGTTTTCCGCGAGAGCCTCGTGGCGCTCTTCCAGGGGGCGGGGATGGACGTGGTTGCCCAGGGCCGGGACGTCGAGGGCTTCCTCGCTCAGGTGCGGGAGGTGAAGCCGGACGTGGTGCTGGTGGACCTGCGGCTCGAGCGCCCGGACAGCAGGGAGGTGCAGGATGGGCTGACGGTGGTGGTGGCGCTGCGCGAGCAGCAGCCGCAGACCCGAGCCCTCATCCTGTCGTCCATCCGGGAGCTGCCGGTGATGGAGCGGTGCTTCCATGCCGGCGCCGCCGGGTTCCTGAGCAAGCTCACCGTGAGCGGCACGGAGTTGGTCACCGCCGTGGAGCAGGTGGCCCGGGGCGAGTGGGTGGTCCCCGCGGACTTCATGAGCCCAGCGCAGGCCGCGCACGCCGAGCGTCCCGTCACCCCGCTGGATCGCCTCACCCTGCGCGAGCGCGAGGTGCTGAGCCTGGTGGCCTCCGGCGCGGACAACCTGCAGATCTCCGCCCGGCTGGGCATCACCGAGCGCACGGTGAAGGCGCACGTCTCCAATCTCTACCGCAAGCTGGGAGTCCAGAACCGCGTGGAGATGGCCATGATGGCGTACCAGACCGGCCTCTCCACGCCGACGGATACGCAGCACCCGTAGCGGCGCGGGCCGCCCTGTACGGGAGGGCGTTGTACCCTGGCACACTTTTCCGGACGGGCGCGCGGACACATCTCAAGGGTGGCACGGCATCTCCCTCTGCCCGTGCCCGGTCCGCGAGACCGTGTCTGTCCTGATGTGTCCCCCAGGCCGGGGCAGGGCTGTCCCACTCTGCCCCGGTCCTTTTTTGTCCGGCGGGGGCTCAGGCCGGGACGGTGTGGTCCTTGTCGAGGAAGGCGGTGAGCTTCTGGATGAGCTCGGCGCCCTGGACGCTCTTGGACAGGTAGCCATCCGCACCCGAGGCCCGCGCGAGCGAGCGCAGCCGGGACTCGTCCGAGGCCGAGTAGAGGATGAACTTGGTGTTTCGCGGCGCATAGCGGCGCGCCAGGCTCAGCACCTGGTCGCCCTTGAGCGCGGGGAAGTTCACGTCCAGCATCACCAGGTCCGGCTCCCCATTGCGCACCAGGTTGGACACGCCCAGCGCCGAGTGGTGTGTCTGCACCTCGAAATGAGGCGTCAGTGTCCGGCGCACGAGCTCCAGCAAATCCGGGTCATCGTCCACCACGAGGACCCGGATCTTGGGGACCGCCACATCAACCATGACTTCTCCCGAGATGCTTGCGAATGGTCTCGAGCAGCTGGTCGCGGTCGAGAGGCTTGGTGAGGTAACCGTTGCAGCCGGCGGCCGAGGCCTTCTCCTGGTACTCGCGGCCGGCGTGGGCCGTGACGGCGATGACCGGGATGGAGGACGCCGCGGGCAGCTGGCGCAGGCGGCGGGTGGCCTCCCAACCGTCCAGGCGGGGCAGCGACAGGTCCATCAGGATGAGGTCCGGCGACTCCTTGCTGGCGCGCTCCACGCCGAGCTCGCCGTCCTCGGCTTCCAGCACCTCGAAGAGACCGCCGAGGTAGCGCCGGACGATGTCGCGGTTCTGCGGGTTGTCCTCGATGTAGAGGATGCGTGGCAGGCGCCCGGCGCGCTGGGCGCTCTGCTTGAGGAGCAGGCCCTTGGCCTGGCCGATGACTTCCTCCAGGGCATGGCCGCCCTTCTGGACGAAGCCGGCGAAGCCGTCGCGCAGCACGGACTGCTCCTCGCTGGAGAGCGTCTTGCCGGTGAGCACCACCACCGGGACGTTGAGCTTCTCGGCGCGCAGGCGGCGCAGCACCTCGAAGCCATCCAGGTTGGGCATCATCAGGTCCAACACCACCAGGGTGGGCGGGGAGACGCGGGCCTTGAGCAGGGCGTCCTCGCCGCTGTGGGCCTCGGTGGTGGAGAAGCCCGCGCGGCGCAGGGAGCGGCTGACGAGCTCGCGGGTGGAGGCATCGTCGTCCACCACCAGCACGTCGCCGGAGCCGGGGGCACCGCCGATGTTGCGGCGCACCACGTCCACCAGGTGCTCGGGCTCGATGGGCTTGATGAGGTACTCGCACGCCCCCAGCGAGAAGCCGCGCGCGCGCTGCTCCTCCACGGAGATGATGATGACGGGGATGCGTGCCAGGTCCGGCTCGCTCTTGAGGGTGGACAGCACGCTCCAGCCGTCCAGACGCGGCAGGTAGATGTCCAGCACGATGGCGTGCGGGCGGAGCTCCCGCGCCTTCTTGAGTGCCTCCAGCCCGTCCGAGGCCGTCACCACGGTGAAGCCCGCGGGCCCGAGCTGCCCGGCCACCAGGTGCTGGACGAGCGGATCATCATCCACCACCAGCACGGTGCCGCCCTGCCTCAGGGGCGAGAGCGCCCCGCCCACGTCCCGCGGGGACACCGGCTTGTCCAGCTCGCGCGAGGTGCCCAGCGCCTCCCCCTCGAGGATGCCGGCCAGCCGCACCGTGAAGGTGGTGCCGCGGCCCAGGATGCTCCGCACCTCCACGCCGCCGCCCAGTACCTTGCTCAGCTCCTTGACGATGGCCAGCCCCAGCCCGGTGCCGCCCACCTTGCGCGTGGTGGAGCCGTCCACCTGGCGGAACTTCTCGAAGATGAAGGGCAGCTGGTCCGAGGGGATGCCGATGCCCGTGTCCTCGATGGTGAAGACGGCCTCGTTGCCCTCGGCGCGCGCGCTGAGCGACACCTCGCCGGACTCGGTGAACTTGGCCGCGTTGGACAGCAGGTTGAGCAGGATTTGCCGCAGCTTCAACGCGTCCGTGCGCACGTACGCCACGCGCTCGTCGATGTCCGTGCGCAGCTCGACGTCCTTGCCCTTGAGGTACTCCTTCACCGTGGCCGTGCACTCCTCGGCCAGCTCCTGCATGTCCACCCGCTCGACCACGACCTCCACCCGGCCCGCCTCGATTTTCGACAGGTCGAGGATGTCGTTGATGAGCGCCAGCAACGTCTGCGCGTTCTTCTTCACCACGTTGAGGTCGCGCCGGCCGTGCGGCGTGAGCCGGCTGCCCTCCTCGCGCATCAGCAGGTCGCAGTAGCCGATGATGCCGTTGAGCGGCGTGCGGATTTCATGGCTGAAGTTGGCCAGGAACTCGCTCTTGAGACGGGCGGCGGCCTCGGCCTCGCGCGCGCGCTCCTCCTCGTTGCGCTTGGCCGACGTCAGCTCCGTGGCCAGCCGGTCCAGGTCCTCGTTCTGCTGGCGGATGATCTCCATCTGGAGGGCCCGCTGCTGATAGCTGGCCAGCGTGCGCGCGGACACGGCACGGCTCTTCTTGAGCTCCTCCAGGTTCTCCGCCAGGCGCTTGTTGGACTCCTCCAGCTCGGCCTTGGACTTGCGCAGCGCCTCCTCGGCGGCCTTGCGCTCGGTGATGTCCTCGGTGATGCCCAGCACGTAGCGGGCCTCGCCCTTGTCATCCAGCAGCGGCAGCTTGCGCGTGGCGTAGATGCGGTCCACCCCGCCGGTGCGCGCCACTTCCTCGAAGGCCTTGAGCTTCTTCGTCTGGAGGATTTCGGTGTCGATGGCCACGAAGGAGTCGGCCTGCTCCTGGGGGAAGTAGTCGTGGTCCAGCTTGCCGAGCAGCCACTCCTTGGTGACGCCGAAGGCGTCCGCGAAGGTCTTGTTGGCCACCTGCAACCGGCGCTCCTCGGCGTCCTTCACGAAGAGGACGAAGGGGAGGCTGTCGACGATGCACTCCAGCAGCCAGCGCGAGCGCTCCTGTTGCTTCTCGGCCTCCTGGTGCTGGCGGCGCTCGATGATGCGCTTGAGCTCACGGCGGACGACGGGGACGAGCACCGTCAGCCGGTCCATCTCGATGTAGCTGCTGGCGCCGGCCTCCTCCATGGCCGCGCTCATCTCCGCGTCCTCCCACTTCGCGGAGAGGACGATGAAGGGAAGCTGGGGCGCCTTCTCGCGCAGCAGCGGCGCGGCCTCGCGGAAGCCGAGCCCTGGCAGGCCCGGGGCGCACATGGCCAGCTCCCACGGCGTGCCCAGCGCCGCCGCCAGCTCCTCGCGGGAGGACACGCGCCGCGCGGACACCTTCAGCTCCGCGCGCCGCAGCAGCTCCAGGACGCGTGCGCACTCCCCCTCGCCGCCCACCAGGAGCAACCGGGGCGTGTCATTGCCCGACACCGCAGGAGCAGGAGTGCTCATCCGTCAGTTTCCCCCAAACGCCAGGACCGTCAGCGTCGTGTTGATGTGGAACCCCGAGTAGATCTCGAAGTGCACATTCATTCCAGCCGCCGCCGGTGCGTGGCGCAAGGTCTCGGCCAACTGGGGGATGGTGCCGGTCGCGCCGGCGTACCACATGCGCCCACTGCAATGGAAAAGCAGGGTGGCCTGGGGGTTCTGGACGCGGCGGGGGAGCTCCTCCTGGAAGAAGGCGCGGGTGAGGCCGGCCATGTCTCCCATCTTCATCAGCTCCAGCTCGGTGCCCTCCTCCAGGAGGTTGGCGAAGAGGACGGAGCCGTCGGGCAGGGGTTTCCAGGGGGAGCGGATGAAGTACTCGCGGCCCACCTTGAGGGCGGTGGGGTGGACGGCGAAGCCCCGAGGCTTGCCGAATTCCAGCTCGTCCACCGGGACACCGAGCAGATCGGCGTAGCGCTGGGCCGCCGGCTTGCCGTCGATCTCCAGGGCGCGGGTGGCGCTCTCGTCCACGCGGGTGATGGTGAGGCGCTCGCCGGTGGGCAGGTACCAGTGCGAGCGCAGGGCCGCCCAGGGCGCGCTCGTCTTGAAGAGGGCCACCACCACGGCGTCGGTGACCACCTCGCCGTCCACGTGGAGCAGGGCGGACTGCCTGGTGGGGTCCTGCTCGTGGTCGGCGGCGCCCCCTCCCACCAGCACCAGCGTCTGGTTCTTTTCGAGGATGCCGAGCAGCAGCTCCTCTTTCTTGTAACGGAAGCCATCGTCGATGACGAGGCCCACGTACTGGCGCGAGTCGAGGTCCGACTGGCGCACGCCCAGGTCCTGCGCGGCGTGTTTCATGGCCGAGGCGCCAGCGCCCACGGCGTCCACGGACAGGCCGCTGCCCAGGCCCAGACCCACCTCGAAGTCACCGGAGAGCGCGCCCAGCACCACGCTGCCGGAGTGGATGCCCGTGTTGTCCAGCTCGCCCGCGGTGGTGGCGCCCACCATCCGCGTGCCCCTGGGCAGCCGCTCGCGCACGGCCCGGTTGAGGGCCCGCTGATCCCTGTCCCGCGAGGCGAACAGGGTGACGAGCTTGGGCGTCTCGCCTCCCTGGAGCTGTCTGAGGAGATCCTCCGCGGCTGCGACGGGCTCGGCCTGCGTGGTACGGGCCGTCTGCATCTTCACTCGAGCCAAGGAGGACCTCCGGGATGTGGGGGGCCGCGGCGTTAGAAGCCGCTCCCCGGGTGGGTGGTGTGGCAGGCGCCGGTGCACTGCTGGAAGGACTCACGCCCACCGCCCACGTACATGCTCTCGATGGGGCCGAACCTGGTCACGTGCGAGTCGGGGTAGCTCTTGTGGCACGAGAGGCAGGCGGCCTTGCTGGTGCGCTGCGTGCTCTCCTGCGTCACGTGGCAGCTGGAGCACTGCTCCTTGGGAGCGTCGAAGCGGTCCGAGCGCGAGTGGATGAAGTGGGTGCGCACGACGATGGGGCCCTCGAGCTCGAAGCCCAGCGGGGCGTGGCAACCGGCGCACGCGGCGCGGTTGTCATTGCCGTGCAGCACCTGGGAGAACTCGCCGCCCTGGTTGTGGCACGTCTTGCAGGAGCCCGTGGTGAGCGCCGCCTGGGTGCGCTCGGGGGTGCCCACCTGGATTTCGATGGTGCGGCTGGCGGGGGCGTCCTCGCCCAGGTAGACGCGGCGGCCCTTCACCGTCACCAGGTAGGTGCCGGGCTCGGCGTTCTCCGGCAGCTGGTACGTCCACGAGGTGCTCACCGGCGCGTCCCAGCCCTTCGTCTCCGGGAAGAAGGCCCCGCCGAAGAGCTTGTTGGACGGCGGGAAGGTCTGGAACTGGGAGTAGACGCCGTCGCGCTCGAGCGTGCCGATGGTCTGCACGTCATCGGGGCCGAGGAACGCGTCCAGGTCCACGATGCTGCGGATGGGCTGGATGCGCTGGGCCGGCCCGATGATCTGCGTCATCAGCATGCGCTCACGGTGCTTGCGGCGGTAATACGTGGTGGACGGGTCGATGAAGGCGAAGGCGCGGTAGTACTGGAGGCCCGGCTCATTCTGCCCGAAAACCACCTCGTTGTAGGAGGGCAGGCTGCCCTCCGCGTGGAGGCGCTTGCCAGCCCCGTCGCGCAGCGCCATCTGGAAGGTGACGGCCGTGCCGGGCGCGTAGGTGCCATCCGCGCGCGGCGGGGTGACGGCCTGCACGTCGATGGAGAAGCCGTACGAGTAGGTGGGCGCGGCCACCTGCGTGACGGGGATGGTGTAGGCGGCGCCGGGACGCATCGACCAGCTCAGCCGCAGCGCGGTGGTGTCCGGCGGGAGGGTGAAGGGGATGGCGCCGGTGCGGGCGTTGCGCACCTCGACGAGGGCCTCCTCGGAGAAGTTCTTCGCGCCCGTGCAGTCCGTGGCGGTGCGGCAGTCGTAGGTCCACTGGATGGCGCGCAGGCGGCGGATGAAGAAGTCGTCGTTGGACTTGCGCCGGTCATCCTTGCCGATGTGCAGGGAGACGGCCCGGCCGGTGGGCAGGCCCTCGGCGTCCACCGGCTGCACGTTGAAGACGCTCGGCTGCTCCATCCACTGGGCACTGCGGTAGAAGCGGCGGCGGGTGAAGGTGCCGTCCGGGTTGGCCAGGGGGATGGGCTCCTCGTCGGCCAGGCTCACGCCCTCCCAGGGCAGCTGCGCGAAGTCGCCCGCGCGCCGCAGGCCGTCCACGCCTTCGTCCTGCGTGGCCACCACCGAGGCCCTCAGGTCGATCTGATTGATGTAGAAGGTCTGCCCGGCCTTCACCTTCAGGGGAAGGCCCGTGCCGTCATCCACCTCGAGCGCCAGCCCCACCGCCGACTCCAGGCTCGGGCGCATATCCGCGGCCTCCGTGAGGGCGTCGGCCAGGCTGGGGGTCGTGCTCTCCGTGAGGGCCTGGGACACCTGGGGGGGCTTGGCCGCGGTGGCCTCGCGCATCGCGGTGGCCTCCCGCTCCGTGCAGCCTCCCGCGAACAGTGCCAGGGCCGCGAACCACATTCCCCTCATACGGCCCGGGATGCGGACAGACGACTGCGACGGCACACAGAGTGCTCTCACTCCGCTCATGGCGGCCCCTCTCTTTTCGGTTTGGGTCTCGGGCGAAGTCATACCCGGCCCTGTTCTCGCCACCGGCTCCCGCCCCCTACCTGTCAGGTCGGAGCCAATGCTTCCTCGAGTGCCCCCCTGTCCTTCAGGGAACATCCCGGTTCGAGCATGGACAGAATAAAGTGATTCGTCCTGGAATTTCAACTTCTATGGGAATTATTCATCTGCCTCTTAAGCGGTTTTTGACGGTTTGGTGTGAGATTCTGTGGGTGACGTGTGCGGTTGGGTGAGAGGACGCGCCGCGTCATCCCTACCACCGTTCAGGACGAGACGTGGGAAGAGGGCAGCTCGACGGTGAAGGTGGCGCCGTGGCCCGGGCGGCTGGAGACGTGGATGGTGCCGCCATGGGCCTCGACGAGCTGGTGGACGATGTAGAGCCCGAGCCCGGTGCCGGGCCGGCCGGTGGTGCCCAGCCGCTCGAAGCGGCCGAAGAGGCGCTCCTGGGCGTTGGAGGGCAGGCCCACGCCGTGGTCCTTCACGGCGAGCCGGACCCGGCCGCCCTCGGCGAGTACGTGCACCTCGACGGGTTGACCCTGGCCGAACTTCAGGGCGTTGCTGAGCAGGTTGGTGGCCACGCGGTCCAGACGCTGGCGGTCCCACCGGCCGTGCACCGGGCGCTGCGCATGCACCACCAGAGGGCTGCCGGCGGCGGCGGCCTGGTCCGAGAAGCGCTCGGCCACCTCGCGGGTGAGGGCGGCCAGGTCCAGCTCCTCGAGGTTCAGGGGGAGTCGGCCCGCGGACAGGCGTGAGAGGTCCAGGAGGTCGTGCACCATCAGGCCCATGCGGCGCGCCTCGCGCTCGACGAGGGCGAGCCCCTGCTGGACGCGTGGATCCTCGCGCGTCTGGGCGCGCAGCCGCTGCAGGCGCAGTTGGAGCGCGAGCAGGGGATTGCCCAGGTCATGCGCGGCCACGCCCACCAGTTCGAAGGCGCCCTGCACCTGGGCGCGCAGGCGGGCGTTCTCCTGGGCCAGCGTGTCCTGCCCGGAGTCCGGCGCGGAGGCGCGGGGCTCCTCGGGGTGGAACGTCTGGCGGAGCGTCCAGCCCAGGGCGCACCCCATGGCCAGCCCCACCAGGCCCATCATCATCACCAGCAACCGCAGCCCGTTCGCCTCCTCGCCCCGTATGGGACGGGGCCCCGGTGCCAGGAGCAGGTAGCCCAGCCCGAGCAGGGCAAAGGCGGACAGGTTCACGCCCGCGCGCAGCGCGGCCGTTGGATGACGCGGCAGCATGTGGCTCTCCCCCCCAGCGGCCCCGGCCTCCAGGCGCGCAGGTCGAGCCACCTTGCCTGGAGCGGGAGGGTCTAGAAATCGCCCCGATGGGCAGGGGGCTGTCGAATGGGTGACAGCGGCATCTCCCCGGAGTACGAGGCCGCACCTGAATTCGAGGGGGTTCGCGGGATGGCCGTGGGGGTGGGCCGGGGTTATGAGCGAATCCCCTTTCACATCGAGGGTCCGTTTCCGACCATGTCCTTTGTCCCTGGCAACAAGGTCCGCTACCTCCCCCAGCCCGAGTGGGGCGTGGGGCATCTTCTGGAGCTGCAGGATGAGGGCGCCAAGGCGCTCGTCCTCTTTCCCGCCCGGACGGGAGAGCCGGTGCTGGTGTCCACCAAGGGCGGCGCCCTGGTGCACTACGCGCTGACGAAGGGTGAGCCCGTACAGACGGCCAAGGGCCGGCGCGCCACCGTGCTGGGCGAGGAGGAGGGCGGCCGGGGCCTGCGCCGCTACGTCCTGCGCTACACCGACACGGGCGAGGAGGACGAGATGCCCGAGTCCGAGGTGCACGCGCTCGCGCCGCGCTCGGATCTGCTCTCCACGCTGCGCGAGGGCCGGGTGGGGGACTCGCGCGCCTTCGTGCTGCGCAAGCAGGCGCTGGTGATGGATGACGAGCGGCGGTGTGACGCGCTGGGCGCGCTGCTGGCCAGCCGGGTGATGGTGAAGCCGCACCAGGTGGGCGTGGTGCAGCGCGTGCTGAGCGCGCGCCGGCCGCGCTTCGTGCTCGCCGACGAGGTGGGCCTGGGCAAGACGATCGAAGCGGGCATGGTGTTCAGCGCCCTGCGCCTGTCGGGCCTGGCGAGGCGCGTGCTGGTGGTGGCGCCCAGCCACCTCACCGTGCAGTGGCTGGTGGAGCTCTTCCACAAGTTCAACCAGCTCTTCACGCTGATGGACTCGGATCGCTACGCGCAGTCGCTCAAGGAGATGCCCACGGTGTCGCCGTGGGCGCGCTTCCCGCTGGTGGTGACGAGCCTGGAGATGCTGGCGCGCGGCGAGGAGCACCGCCGGGCGGTGGCGGGCGAGGACGCCTTCTGGGACCTGGTCATCATCGACGAGGCGCACCACCTCAAGGGCGAGAAGGCCTTCGAGGCGGCCGAGGCGCTGGCGGGCAACAGCTGGGGCCTGCTGCTGCTGACGGCCACGCCCATGCAGTTGGACCCGGCCGAGTACCACGGGCTGCTGACGCTCATCGACGCGTCCACGGCGCCCACGGTGAAGGGCTTCGAGCAGCGGCTGGCGCGGCAGGAGGAGCTGAGCGCGGCGGTGCGCGGGCTGCTGGAGGGCAAGGACGCGGCGGGGGCGGTGAAGGCCCTGGCGGCGCGCTTCCCGGATGATCCGAAGCTCGAGACACTCAAGGACCGTGACGCGCTGATGCAGCACCTGGCGGAGACGTACAGCCTGTCGGACCGGCTGGTGCGCAACCGGCGCGCGGTGGTGGGAGGCTTCTCCACGCGGCGCCTGCACCGGCACCCGGTGACGCTGTCGGCCGAGGAGCTGAAGACGCGGGATGCGGCCCTGGCGGCCCTGGCCGAGTCGAACCTGCGCGGTGCACCACTGGGCAACCTGCTGCGCCGGTTGGAGTCGAGCCCCGCGGCCTTCGGCGAGGCGCTGCGCACCAACAAGGCGCTGGCCGGTGTGGCGGGGAGCCTGAAGCTGCCCTCGCGCGACGCGAAGTTCAGCGCCTTCCTGGAGGTGCTGCGCGGCCGCATCTGGAGCGCGGAGCCCAACGCGAAGGTGCTCGTCTTCACGGAGAGCCGCGACACCCTGGAGACGCTGCGCGCGGAGCTGGGACGCGAGGGCGTGGAGGCGCTCGCCTACCATGGAGATCTGCCGATGGTGGAGCGGGACCGGCAGGTGGCGCGCTTCCGAGACCCGGAGGGCCCCAAGGTGCTGCTGTGCACGGAGGTGGGCGGCGAGGGCCGCAACTTCCAGTTCGCGCACCACCTGGTGCACTACGACCTGCCGTGGAGCCCGTCCACGGTGGAGCAGCGCATCGGCCGCCTGGACCGCATCGGACAGAACCACCCGGTGGAGATCCACGTGTTCGACCCGGCGGGGACGCTGGCGTCGGACGTGCTGATGCTGCTGGCGGACGCGGTGGGCGTGTTCGGCGAGACGGTGGGTGGCCTGGACGCGGTGCTGGAGGAGGTGGAGGAGCGGCTGACGGAGATGGCGCTGCTGCCGCGCGAGTCGCGGGTGGCGTACGCCTTGGAGCTGAAGGAGCGGGTGGAGAAGGCGCGGGCGCAGGTGAAGCGCGCGTATGACCCACTGCTGGACATCCGCTCGTTCGACCGGGACGCGGTGGCGCGGCTGGTGACGCGGGCGCAGGAGCGCATCGGCGTGGAGGCCGACGAGGAGGAGGAGCAGAGCCTCGAGGAGGGCCTGTGGAGCGTGGCGCGGGACCTCGATGAGAAGCTCGAGGAGACGGTGACGGAGCTGGCGAAGCGGGTGGGCATCGGCGTGGACACGGACGAGCAGGTGGATGCCTTCCAGTGCGCCTTCCACTTCGGCCACGCGTTGAAGGTGGAGGGCCTGCCGGGAATCGACATCAACGAGGACCGGACGGTGCTGGGCACCTTCTGGCGGGACACGGCGGTGGAGGCGGAGGAACTGGAGTACTTCGCGACGGGCCACTCCATCGTGGAGGCGCTGTTCGGCTTCCTGCGGGACGGGCCGTACGGGCGCAGCGGGGCGCGCTTCATCGAGAAGCGCGGGCCGCTGAAGGCGAAGGGCGTGGAGCTGCTCTACCACGTGCAGATGCCGGAGCCGGAGGACACGTCCCCGGGCGCGCGGGTGCCGAGCCGGCAGATCGCCCGTTTCCTGGAGCGCACGCTGGTGCACGTGGCGGTGGTGGAAGGCCCCACGGGCCCGAAGGCCGACACGTCGGTGCTGCCGGCGCTGGAGGCCGAGGGCAAGGGGCTGAAGGGCGACGAGTGGCTGCGCCTCTTCCCGGGCTTTGGTGCGTTCGTGGACCAGGGCATTCCGGTGGCGCAGAAGGCGGCCGAGGCGGAGATGGCGAAGCTGCAGACGCGGGCGCGCAAGGCGATCGAAGCCGAGCGGGACGGGGCGCTGGAGCGGATGAAGTTGTCGCTGACGCACCAGGGGCTGGAAGCGGAAGCGGTGGAGGCGCAGCTCTCAGCGGAGCGCACGCACTACGAGCGGTTGCTGACGGCGCTGGCGGGGGCGAAGGTGGTGCTCGACGCGGCCTGCGGCTTCGTCATCAATCGCTAACGCTGTTTGTGTATGCCTTGTTGAGCCTTTGTTGAGTCTTCTGGAAACCTTCACCTCGAACATTTCCCCTCTCCCTTCGGGAGAGGGACGGGGTGAGGGTATCGGGCCTCTGTTCTCATCTCCTGAGAGCACGGCTCGCGAACCGTGCGCTCGGCGGCCTGCCAGCCCGTAACTCAGGCAAATGAGATACGCGGATGTGTGTGTATTTGTTGGGACATAAACGAGCCACGACGATACAGGTTCACGTGACCCACGGCGGCGGTACACCCTCAAGAACCGCACCATGCACGGACCTCACCCACTGCGTTACGACACCTTGGATCAACTCACCCACCCCAGTGGACCTGGCCTGCCGGGCTCTTCTTCCCGCACTGGCGCGAGCGCCAGGCTCTGAATCGGGAAGACGACATGTTCGAACAGAACGCGCAGGCGGTTCTGGAGTTGGTGGACGCGCGGGACGACCAGGCCCAGCGCCTCATCGATAGCCTCTACGACTACGCCATCATCATGCTCGACGTCTCGGGGCGGGTGAGGAGCTGGAACAGCGGCGCGGAGCGCATCAAGGGGTACATGCGGGAGGAGATCCTCGGCCGGCACTTCTCCGTCTTCTACCCACCCGAGGACGTCGTCGTGGGCCGGAGCGAGCATGAGCTGCGGACCGCCGAGAAGGAGGGGCGCTTCGAGGAGGAGGGTTGGCGCGTGCGCAAGAGCGGCGAGCGCTTCTGGGCCAACGTGATCCTCACCGCCATGCGCGACGCCAAGGGCCAGCTCATCGGGTTCGCCAAGGTGACGAGGGATCTCACCGAGCGCCGCAAGGCCGAGGAGCGGCTCCGCCAGAGCGAGGAGCGCTTCCGGCTGATGGTCACGAGCGTGAAGGACTACGCCATGTTCATGGTGGGGCCCGACGGGCGCGTGCAGAGCTGGAACACAGGGGCCCAGCGCATCAAGGGCTACGAGGCCGGGGAGATCATCGGCCAGCCCATCACGCGCTTCTACCCGGAGGAGGCGGTGGCCCAGGGCAAACCGTGGGATCTCCTGCGCGAGGCGGCGGCGTCGGGACATGTCGAGGACCTGGGCTGGCGCGTGCGCAAGGACGGCGTGCCCTTCTGGGCGGACGTGGTCATCACGGCCGTGCGCGATGAGAGCGGGACGCTGCGGGGCTTCGCCAAGGTGACGAGGGATCTCACCGAGCGCCGCAAGACCGAGGAAATGCTCCGGCGCAGCGAGGAGCGCTTCCGGTTGCTGCTCTCGAGCGTGAGGGACTACGCCATCTTCATGCTGGATCCGGAAGGGCGGGTGATGACCTGGAACAGCGGAGCGGCCCGGCTCAAGGGCTACACGGCCAGGGAGATCGTCGGTGAGCACTTCTCGCGCTTCTACCCGCCCCAGGAGCTGGATCATGGGAAGCCCGCCCGGGAGCTCGACACCGCGAGACGGGAAGGCCGCTACGAGGAGGAAGGGTGGCGCGTGCGCAAGGACGGGTCGCGCTTCTGGGCCCACGTGGTCCTCACGCCGATGCTCAACGAGGCCGGCACCCT
>DASQMW010000051.1:0-11928 GCA_035645295.1 Archangium sp. | reverse complement strand
GCCCTGCTCGGTGTCACCGGCTTGGGGCCAGAGGCCGAGCGTGATGACGGCGCGGTCGCCGTCTAGCGATTCGACGGTGGTGCCGGGAGAGTGGAGGTGGCTGCGCAGCCCGGTGACGCCACCGAGTCCATTCAGCGCGGGTTGGCCCAGGAAGGTGAGCCATGAAGGGCCACGTACCTTCGTGCCAATCTCCCACGCGACGTGCTCCAGCGGGAGGACGTCCAGCCCGGGGTAGCGGAAGCAGCGTTCGTGGACCTGCTGCGACATGCCGACGATGTCGAGCTCTCCATTGAACGCGAGCCCTGCATGGCCGGAGCTGAAAGGGAGACGGCTTGCCAGTTCCAGCGTGAGCGCGCGGACCCGTTCCGGGCCGTGCGCCTCCAGATACTCGGTGGGAAGACAGAATCGAACCGCGCAGACAACGTTCAATCCGTTGTCACGGGAGAGAAGTTCCAGGGATTTTCCGAAATACTCAATTCCGTATCGATACTGTGCATCCTCCGCGTCGTGGAGCCTCACGATGGGGGACGGACGAGCGGACAGTTCTTCCCGGATGTGTTCCCACCCGGCAGCATCGAGGCCCTGCCATTCTCCTTCGTCGTCCGAATATCTGCCGAGCGCTCTCGGCCCTACGGCGCGAACGTATGTTTGCACGGCCTCCATGACCGCTGGCCCCACTTCTTCATGGGGCTGGCGCATGTAGAAGCAGAGGCTCAGTCCTTCGCGCACCAGCAGGTAACCGTCGTCATAGGTGAGGCGGACCGTCGGGTAATGTTCATTCACGGTAGGACTCCCCAGCGGGGAAGGATGCGAGAGGCCTTTGCTCCCAGCGCTTCCTCATACACATCCTTCTGAGAAGCGCCTCGACGAGGGTGTCCTGGAGGGTAACGACGCCAGGCTGTCGCATCGCCATTCACACAGGGGAACTTGAAGTCATAGACGGCTTGGGCCAGGAGCGGGTCTCCAGAATGGATGACGACATCCGGTATGAGGGTGCCCGTCAGCTCGTCGCCACAGCCGCTGCGAAGCAGGAAGCGGACCTCCTCGTTGCTGACAAGGCTCAAGGTCCCCGATGCCGGGTCATAGCGGTAGCGCGGCTCCAGGCTGAAGTGGCCCGGGAGCCGCTCATCAAGCGCTTCCCGGGTACACGCCAGAGCCACCTCGTGCATGAGACAGCCAAGCTGCATCGCACGGGTGATGCGCCGGCCTGACTTCGGGTCCTCCACCACCTCATTGCACTCCTGGCGCGTCGGGCTTTTGCCGCCCCACTGGTCCATGAGGACTTGCGAGCGCGCATGCTCCGCGCAGGCCTTCAGTTCCTCCTCGACCACGGCCCTCGTCGCCGCCTCCAGCACCTGGACAGCCGCGGGCCCGGTGCGCACCGTCGACGCCACGGGCTTCATGGCGCGCAGGGTGGGGAGCAAGGGCTCCTCGCTGGCTGCGCGAGCACACAGGTCCGGTCGCCGCTTGCACCCCTGCGTCGCCGAGTCGAACCGGTAGCGCGCCGCTGCGCCACGGTCCGCGGTGCCCGCGCAGGCCACCAGGAACAGCATGCAGAGGGTGAGAAGCACCTCAACCCCTCCAGCGCACGGCCCTGTCACACGCGTCTTCGGGACCATGAGGGTGCAATCCCCGCGCTGGGAACACGACCACTCCCAAGGAGACCCGCATGTCCCTCCATGCGAAGTCGCTCGCCTTCCTCTCCGCCGTCTGGCTCGCCGTGCGCCAGCCCGTCCCGCAATAGGCCGGCGGATGCTCACCGAGGTCGAAGCCGGGCCCTATCCCCTCCCAGGTATCTCCGTTGGCGGAGGGTACACCTCGCTCCAGGTCCCCGAACTGGATGCAGCGCTCTCCAAGGAGCAGAGCGACACACCCTCAACCCAAGCGGTTGGCCCTCGCAAGGACCACCTCTCTGAGCGGCATTGCCCCTAGGCGGCGGCCTCGCCGGCGTCGTCCGGCACGGCGGAGGCCGGCTCGTCCAGGAGCTGCTGTGCGATGGCGAGCGCCTTCTTCGTCTTTTCGCGAAGCTTCTCGTCGTTCTTGATGCGCGCGTAGAGCTTCGTCACGCGCTCCTCGTCGCGTACCGCGGCGGACTCCAGCTCGCTGATGCGCCGACGCAGCTCTTCGGCCTCCTCCGCCACGCGGGTGCCCTGCTCGGCCAGCTGGGCCTGGGTCTCCTCAAGCTGCGCCCGCAGGGACTCGACCTCGCGCTGGGCGGTCTCCATCTGGCCGCGCAGTGCTTGCGCCTCTTCCTGTGCGGACTGCACGTCCGCCTCCAGCTGGCCGGCACGGCTGCGCAGTTCCTCCACCTCGGCGCTCAGCGCCTGGGCGTGGGCCTGGTGCTGGTCCAGCTCCGTCTGGAGTGCGGTCCGCTGCGCGGTGGCCCCGCGGGCCTCTTCCTTGGCAGTGGCGAGCTGCTGGTCCACGCGCTTGCGCTCTGCGACCAGCATGTCCGCCTTGCTGGTGAGCGTTTTGATCTGCGCGTCGCGGCGGGCAATCTCGGACTCGGCCGTGCTGGCCTTCTGGTCCAGCTCCAGGTGCTGGTCCTTGAGCTCGACGATTTCCTGGTCCTTCTGGTTCAGCTCCGTCTTGAGGCGGAGGATCTCCTTGTCCCGCTTGTTGACGGCGTCCCGCAGGGCAAAGGTGTCCTTGTCATTCTTCCCGACAGAGGCGCGCGCCGTCTCCAGCTCGGTGGCCTTGGCTTCCAGCTCGGACTCCAGCTCGCGGACGCGGTCCTCGGCCTGGGACGTCTGGCTGCGGGCGTCTTCCAGCGCGCTCTGCAGATCGGCCACCTTCGCGCGCAGGTTGCGCAGCTCGGTGGCGTCCGCGGCTGACATGGCCGGGGCCGCCGTCGCGGCGGGTGGGGTGGCACGCGCGGGAGGGAGCGACATGCGCGCAGGGGCGGCCGCAGGAGGCGGCGTGACGGCGCGGGCCGGCTCCGGCGGGGGACGCACGGGCTCCGGCGGGGGACGCACGGGCTCTGTCGGCTTGGCCGCAGGCCTGAAGCCCACCACCGTCTTCTCCGAGTCATCCAGCGAGTCCAGCGCGTCGTCCGCGTCCGAGCCCAGCGAGTCCAGGGAGGGGAAGTCCTCCTCTACACCTTCCACCACCGGCTCCGTCGGGGCGATGACGGGCTCCTCTTCAAGCGCGGGCTCGCTCTCAGGGGCGGACATGTCGCTGAAGGCGGCGTCGAGGTCCAGCTCCTCGCCCTGTACTGCGGGCTCCTCGCCCGTGTCGACGGAGATCTCCTCGCCGAACTCCGCCGACATCGGCTCGTCGCCGAGCGAGTCCAGCGTGAGGCTCTCGTCCACCAGGTCCTCGGGCGCGGGCAGCTCCGGGAAGCCGATCAGCGCGCCCACGCGCTCGACCAGGAGGTGGGCGTCCACCGGCATGGCGACGTACTCGTCCGCATGCGCCTTCAATTTGCGGTGCTGCGCGAAGCCGTCCGGATTGCCGACGATGACGATGGGGACGTTCTTGAGGTCGTCGTCCTTTTTCAGCTTGCCGCAGATGAGGTAGCCATTCTGCCCTGCGGACAGATCCACGGCGATGACCACGAGGTCCGGCCTGTCACGGCGGATCTGCTCCACACTGCCCTTGCCGTCGGCGGTGTCCTCCACCATGAAGCCTCGGCCTTCCAGCTCGGGACGCAGGGTGGCGGCGAGTGCGGTGTCGCTCTTTTCGACAATCAGGATTTTCTTGGACATGGAGGGACGGCCCGTCCTGCGGTGCGGCGAGTGCGGTGCGCGCATGAGCGCCACACAGGCGGCCGCGCGCGAAGGAATGCTTCGCCGTCGAGGCTATCGGCCATGCCAGAGACCGTCAATGTTCGGGCCAGACGCAATCCCGGCCGGCCACCGAGCGGGCAGGCGTCAGGCACTGAACGTTTCCGGAGCACCGGGAGGCCGCGCTCAGCGGGGGTACGTCACCGGCTCGATGGAGAGGGGAGGCCGGAAGTCCTGCGGGCGCGGCGAGGGCGAGAAGAGCGGCTCCTCGGGCTCCACCGCCTGCGACTTGCGGGCGAGCGTCGCGCCGGAATCGCGCGCGTCGAGCATCTGGCGGATGTCTTCCTCGTCCATGTCGGTGACCATCTCGTAGACGATTTCGTCGTCCCGCCAGGTGACGACGTTGTAGCCCTGCGCGGAGTCCACCTCGACGGCCTTCAGGGCCTGGAGCTTCGGCGCCCTGTCCGCGTCGTCGGGGACCACGAACACGCTCAGACGGCGGCTCGGCTCACCCTCCTGCTGGGGCAGCGTCTCGTAGCTGATGAGGGCCACTTCCCTGCCATTGAGGATGGAGATGCGCCCTCCCAGCGGCTTCGCCTTCGGCAACTGGGGGACGGTGACTCGCGGGTCCACCTTGTCCTTGAACCACTCCTCCATCTGCTCGGTGGTGGTGGAGGCAATCTCGAAGGGCAGCACCTTGTTGTGGCGCTGGACGGCCTCCCAGCGCGACAGGCGCATGCGCTGCTCGGACTGGTATGTCACCCAGCCTCCGCCCACCGTTACCACCATCAGGGCCATGGCTCCCGCCCGCAGCCACACGCCGTACTGGGCGCGGCGCTGCTCTTGCTTGAGCCCGACCTGGATGCCGGCACGTAGCGATGCGGGAGCGCGCATCCCCTGGACGGAATGGCGCGCGGCTCGCCGCAGCGCCTGCCGCAACTGCTTCTCCACCTCCGCGCGGTGCCCGCATTCGGCGCAGCCAGCGAGGTGGTTTTCGAGATCCACCCGCTCCTCGGGCTGGAATTCGCCGTCGAGGTACGGGTGGAGCAGCCGATCGAGTTCCTGGCAGGTCATGGGAGCGAGGGAGGAACCTGTTTCTACCCCGTCTTCTTCCTGTTCCGGTACTCTTCGAGGTCCGCGGGCGCGTTCACCGGCTCACCGTCGTGCCGGAATACGCCCTGACCCTCCGCGTACTCGCGCAGATTCTTCTGCAGAAGCTTGCGACCGCGGAACAGTCGGCTCATCACCGTGCCCACGGGACACTCGAGAATCTCGGCGATCTCCTTGTAGGAGAACTCCTGGAGGTCCGCGAGGATGACCACCAACCGGAAGTCAATGGGCAGCGCGTCGATGGCCCGCAGCACATCATCCGACAGGAGTCGGTCGAAGAAGTACTGCTCGGGGTTGGCCGCGAAGTCCGTCGCGTCCCGGCTCACGAAGCGCTCGTGCACCGCCTCACGCTCCACACCCTCCACCACCGTGCGCTCCTTCACCTTGCGGCGGTAGCGGTTGATGAAGGTGTTGGTGAGGATCTTGAACAGCCAGGCCTTGATGTTGGTGCCCCGCTCGAACTTGTCGAAGAAGCGGTACGCCCGCATGCAGGTGTCCTGGACGAGGTCCTCCGCGTCGCGCTCGTTCTTCGTGAGCCGCAGGGCAGCGGAGTAGAGCGGGTCCAGATGGGCCAGCGCCAGTTCCTCGAATTCCTGCTTCGTTCGGTTGGGTTGCCTGAAGTCCAACATATCCCGCCTTCCAAGGGCCCGAAACAATTGGGGAATGAGTTGTCGCCTGCCCATCAATGTATGCACGGGAACAGAATGGGCAACAACGCCATCCCGCTGACACCCGCCCGCACGCCCGCTTCGGGAACGCTAGACGCCGGGCGGAAGAAGTTATTCCCCAGCAGAGATAACGAACGGGGAGGCCGGATGTCGCCATCCGAACCTCCCCGCCGGGTGCTGCCTGGTTACCTGCCTGGTGCCCTACCGGGAGGGCCTACTTGCGTCCGAAGGCGTCGGTGATGGACACGTAGTCGTAGCCCATGTCCTTCGCGACGGCCTCGTAGGTGACATGGCCGTTGTAGGTGTTCATCGCACGGGCCAGGGCGCGGTCGGACTTCACGGCCTCGATGAGGCCCATGTCGGCAATCTTCCGCGAGTACGGGCGGGTGGTGTTGGTGAGTGCGTACGTGGACGTCTGGGGGACGGCGCCGGGCATGTTGGCCACGCAGTAGTGGACCACGCCGTGGACGGTGAACGTCGGGTTGTCGTGGGTGGTGGGCTTGCACGTCTCGATGCAGCCGCCCTGGTCCACCGCCACGTCCACCACCACGGAACCGGGGCTCATCTCGGCGATGAGAGCCTCGGAGACCAGCTTCGGAGCCTTGCCCCCGGGGATGAGCACGCCGCCGATGACGAGGTCGGACTCGCGCACGGACCTGGCGATGCTCTCCGTGTCCGAGGCCAGCACGCTGACGCGGCCGAGGAACACGTCGTCCAGATAGGTGAGGCGGTCCAGGTTGACGTCGAGGATGGTGACCTCTGCGCCCATGCCCACCGCCACCTTGGCGGCGCACAGGCCCACCACGCCACCGCCGATGACGGTGACGCGGCCGCGGCGCACGCCAGGAACGCCGCCCAGGAGGATGCCCTTGCCACCATGGGCCTTCTCCAGGCACGCGGCGCCCACCTGGATGGCCATCTTCCCGGCCACCTCGGACATGGGCTTGAGCAGCGGCAGGCTGCCGTCATCCAGTTGCAGCGTCTCGTACGCGACGGCCGCCGCCTTCTTCTTGATCAACGTCTTCGTCAGCTCCGGGTCGACGCCGGCCAGGTGGAAGTACGTGTAGATGATCTGGTGGGGCTGGATGCGCTCGTACTCGGGCGCGATCGGCTCCTTCACCTTGACGATCATCTCCGCGCGCTTCCAGACCTCATCCGCGCTGGCGACGAGCTGCGCGCCCACGCGCTGGTACTCCGAGTCGGGGATGCCGGAGCCCACGCCGGCGTTCGTCTCGACCAACACCGTGTGGCCCGCGCTGGTGAGCGCGCGCACGCCCGCCGGAACCATGCCGACGCGGTACTCACGGGTTTTGATCTCCTTGGGAACTCCGACAATCACGGCTGCCTCCAGAAGGGGGACCTGAAATGGCGCGGACCCTATACAAACGCCCGGGGGAATCAAGGCACGCCTGGATGTAGAGGGCCATGACGCGCGGCGTTGGATGCGATGCGTTGGCCATGCTTCGGCGTCGAAGAAAAGCCAGACCGGTGGTAGTTGACGAAAGCATGACGTCCGCGCCGAAGCTGCTGTTCGCAGACCCCAAGGGCCGGGTGCTGGAGCACCCCTACCTGCTCGCCACGCTGCGCAGCGGGGAGGAGCTCGTCCCGCCGCAGGACAAGCCCATCCCTCTGCCTTCCGCCGGGCGCCTCGTGCACCTGCCGGGCCGCCTGCCCGTGGGGCTCCACCCGGAGACGGGCGAGCTGGAGTTGGTGCGGGAGATGAAGCTGGGCGGGAAGACCTTCGTGCCCAACGCGGTGGGCGCGCTGCTGCCGCCGGGCTACACGCGGACGTTCCTCCCGGGGGAGGTGAAGGGGAGCGGGCCGGTACTGCCACAGTGGGCGTACACCGCCGCGGCATGGGTGGGTGAGGGCCCGGTGGCGTGGGCCATCCACACGGACCGTCGCTCGCACTGGGACCCCGAGCGCTACTCCACGCCGGAGATGAAGGCGCTGGTGGACCAGCACCTGGAGCGCTTTCCGAACAATCGTGTGCTGAAGCAATTGAAGACGTGCGCGCTCATCTACCGGTGCTTCACGTCCCAGAATACCTTCTACGTGCGCGACGAGGCGGCCATCCCCGCGTCCGTCATGTGCAATGCGCGCTGCGTGGGCTGCATCTCCGACCAGCCCGCGGACGGGCCGCCCGCCTCGCACGAGCGCATGGATGATGGGCCCACCGGCGAGGAGATGGGGCAGATTGGCCTGTTCCACCTGCAGCATGCGCCGGGCCGCACCATGGTCAGCTTCGGACAGGGCTGCGAGGGCGAGCCGCTCACACGCTGGAAGCAGATTGCCGAAGCCATCCGCTACATGCGCGCGCACAGCGACAAGGGCTCCATCAACATCAACACCAACGCCAGCCTCACGAAGGGGCTGGAGGCCCTGTTCGACGCGGGGCTGGATGCCATCCGCGTGTCGCTCAACTCGGCGGTGAAGGACCTCTACGAGGCCTACTACAAGCCGGTGAAGTACGGCTGGGAGGATGTGGAGGCGTCCATTGCGCTGGCGCGCGAGCGCGGCGCGTACCTGGCGCTCAACCTGCTCCTGTTCCCCGGCGTCACGGACCGCGAGGGCGAGGTGAAGGCCCTGGAGCGGCTGGTGAAGAAGTACCGCGTGGACCAGGTGCAGACGCGCTCGCTGTGCATCGACCCGCTCCAGTACCTGGAGGTAGCGCGGGACAAGGGCGCGGGCGGGGAGCCGGTGGGCATCCGCACGCTGCTTCAGCGGCTGAAGGTGGCGCGGCCGGGGCTCGTCATCGGCAACTTCGCGCGCGGCCTCGATGAACGCGAGAACGCGGCCAGCCGGGGGTAGGGCGGGGCGCTCGACCGGCCCGGTTCCAGTTCCCTGGAGCCAGGGGGGAGCGGGGCCGGCCCGGTTCCCGGAAGTCAAAGCCGGTGGGCCTCGCCCGGGCTACTCGTTGCCCGTGGGCATCAGCTCCTTGGCCACCATGCTGCCCATCACCGCGTCCTTGGGGATGTAGCCGTCGGCGCCGGCTTCGCGGCAGATGCGCTGGAGCTCCTCGACGTTCTCCCCCGAGCAGAGCAGCACCTTGATGCCCTTGAAGAGGCTGTTGCTCTTGATGAAGCGGCAGAACTGCTCGCCATTCACGTTGGGCATCCGCACGTCCAGCAGCACCAGGTCCGGACGCGTCTGCTTCTTGAGGATGATCTTCGTCGCCTTGTCCGCGGTGTCGGCCACATGCACCTCGAAGCCCTTGGACACGAGGTCCGCTTCGATGATGCGGGCCGTCATCTCGCTGTCGTCCACGATGAGGATGCGAGGCTTGCGGGCACCGGTGCTGGTCGCCGGCTTGATGGCGGGCGCAGCCACGGGGGCCTGGGCAGCTGCGGGGACTTCGGCGGGCGTCACCGGTACGGTGGTGGGGATGCCGAGGGCAGGGGGGCCGATGAGACCCATCACGCCCCCCAGCACGGCCTCCAGGCCGCCGCTCTTGAGGATGTAGCCGTCCGCGCCGGAGGCCTTTGTCTTGCCCTCCAGCTCCGCCTCCGAGATGTCGGAGTAGAGGACCAGCTTGGAGGTCACCTTCTTCTGGCGCCGGAGGTACTCGACGACGTCGTCGCCGAACATCTCCGGCATGTTCACGTCCATGAGGATGAGCGCGAACGGCCCCTCGGCGAGCTTCTGGTCAAGGCTGGCCAGGTCCTGCGCGCCGCTCGCCTGGTAGCCGGCGGCGGTGAGTGCCCGTACGGTGAGCTCCACCAGCATCGGGCTATCATCAATGACCAGTACGCGCGACATCGTCCTCCTCAAAGCAACCCCGCTAACCCTACACCTTTGAAGCAGCGTGGACCATCGAAACGGCAAACGAGCGGCCGTGCTATTGCGTCCACTTGACCGCTTTTCGTCCCCTCCGGATACTTTGACGCCTTGATCTCGACCCCGACACCCCTCCAGCGAGCACTCCGGATGGCTCCGGACCGCGCTGTAGCCGCCCAGGCCCGACCCGAGCAGGAGTTCTTCTGCTTTCGGGTGGGAGACCTGCGGCTCGGCGTGCCCAGTGAGAACGTGCTTGAGGTGCTGCGCGCCGGCCTGCTTACCCCCTTGCCCAGGACGCCGTCCTTTATCATGGGGGTCACCGGCCACCGGGGCGAGGTGCTGCCGGTCGTCGACCTGCTGCGCTTCCTCTCCAAGGGAGAGGCACGCATTGGCCCGCGCACCCGCCTGTTCGTTGGAATCTCGGGCAGCTACGTGGCCGGCATCGTCGCCGACACCGTCCTCGGCCTGCGCCGCATCCCCGTCTCCGAAATCCTCCCGCCGCCGCTAGGCGGTGACGCCTCCGCCGAGCACCTGCTGGGCGTGGTGCAGGGCCCCGGCGCCCAGGACTCCATCAACCTCATCAACTTCTCCAAGCTGCTGCAGACGGCGCGGCAGCGGGCGGTGGCTCGATGAACGACGAGCAGGCGCCACAGGCACAGGAAGAGGTGGACATCCTCTTCTTCGACATCGGTCACTCACTGTACGGCACCGACGCGTCCCAGGTACTGCGCATCGACCGCTCCCTGCCGGAAGACATCACGCTGTCCGAGCTGGGGCTTCCCCACCGCGGCCACCGTGCGCTCGTGTTCGACACGCCCGAAGGCGAGGGCCACCTCAAGGTGGATGCTGTCCACGCCGTGCGCGCCATCCCTCTCTCCTCGCTGCGCCGGATGCCCCCCACGGCCGGCGCGGCCCCCTATGCCGTCGGCGTGTGCCTCGAAGAGGCCCGCGCCGTGTTGCTCATCGACCTGGTCGAAACAGCCAGGACCCAAGGTAATCAAGGAAGGCACTGACGTAATGTCCCTGGACACCCCTAACGACAAGTCCCCGTCCAAGGCTCGCTCCGCCCGGAAGGCCCCCGCCTCCAAGGCAGGTGCCAGCTCCAAGGCCAGCGCCAGCACGACGACCCAGGCCCAGGCCCAGTACAAGGCCTTCACCGACACGCTGCTGCTGGTGCTCTCTGGCAACCTCCAGGCCCGCGTCCCCAAGGAACTGGTGGGCGACTCCGGCTCAGAGATGGCGTACCTGCTCAACCAGGTGCTCGACAACCTCGCCGCTTCCGAGCACCGCAAGCAGGTGTCGGCTCAGGAAATCGACCAGGCGCTCGACTCACTCATCGGCCTGGTGCGCGAGGGTGACCTGTCCGGGTGGAACACCTCCACCGAGGACCCTCAGCTCGGGCCCCTGCTGGAGGGCTTCGGCAAGGTCATCGAGACGCTGCGCACCTTCGTGCGGGAAATCAACGAGGCGGCCCTGCGCCTGTCCTCGTCCGCCAACCAGGTGCTCGCGGCCTCCACGCAGCACGAGACGTCCTCCACGGAGCAGGCGGCGGCCATCCACGAGACGACCGCCACCATGGAGGAGCTGAAGCACGCGTCCGCGCAGATTGCGGAGAACGCCGGCAGCGTGGCGCGCGTGGCGGAGGAGACGCTCGGTGCCGCTCGCGCGGGCCGGGGTGCCATCGGCGAGTTCATCCAGGCCATGCAGCAGATCCGCAGCGACGGCGTGGCGGTGGCGGACTCCATCGCCAAGCTGTCCAAGCGCGTGGAGCGCATCGGCACCGTGGTGGAGGTCATCGACGAGATTGCCGACCGCTCGGACCTGCTGGCGCTGAACGCGGCGCTCGAGGGCAGCCGCGCGGGTGAGGCCGGCAAGGGCTTCTCCATCGTCGCGGCGGAGATGCGGCGCCTGGCAGAGAACGTTCTGGACTCCACCAAGGAGATCAAGAATCTCATCACCGAGATTCGCGAGGCCACGGCTGCGGCGGCCGGTGCGGCGGAGGCTTCCAAGGCGGCGACCGAGTCCGGCGAGAAGCTGGGGGCGGTGGCGGCACAGGCGGTGGAGGGCATCCTCGCCGGCGTGCAGGAGACCAGCGACGCGGCCCGCGTCATCAACCTCGCCACGCAGCAGCAGCGCACGGCGACCGAGCAGGTGGTGGCCTCCATGGCGGAAATCGAGGACGTGACGCGCCAGACGACGCAGGCGTCCAAGCAGGCCACGGGTGCCGCGGCGGAGCTGACGCAGCTCGCGGGCCGGCTGGCAGAGCTCATCAAGCGCTTCAAGGCCGACTAGCGCTTCCTGACACGGGAGGGGCGAACGCCGGCCATGGACACCGAGGCACTCAAGAAGTCCCTCCTGAAGAAGTTCCAGGAGGTCACAGCCGACCGCCTCCAGAAGATTCAGCTGGGGGTGTTGGACCTGGAGAAGGACACCGCGGAACAGGCCGCGGAAGACGTCGCGCGCGAGCTGCACACGATGAAGGGGGAGGCCCGCATGCTGGGCCTGCCTATCATCGGTCAGCTGGCGCACGCCGCCGAGGACGTCCTGCGGGCCGAGCGCGAGGGCAGGACGGCCACCGAGATTGCCACCGACGTCCTGCTCAGGGCGTGTGATGTTCTCTCGGACCTGAACGAGGACCTGGCGGGTGC
>DASQMW010000050.1:0-8565 GCA_035645295.1 Archangium sp. | reverse complement strand
CTCATTTCATCCGCCTCGGCGTTCTTCGCACGGGGCACATGGGCGAGCTTCACCTTGGAAAAGGCGCCGAGCAGTCTCCGGGCCTCGTCGAAGAGGGGTTTCAGGGTGGGGCTCTTCACCTGGTAGCGACCGCCGAGCTGGTGGATGAGCAACTCGCTGTCGGCGAAGACCTCCACCTCGCGGGCGCCCAGGGCCTTCGCATGCTTCAGGGCCAGCAACAGGCCCTGGTACTCGGCCTGGTTGTTCGTCTGGTGCTGCGGTTCATGGGCTCCCCGTCAGCAGCCCTCACCTCCCGCTCTGCTCACTCCCTCTTCCCCCAACAGGGCCCCCATTCCTCCTATACTTGCCGGCGCTTTCGAGGGCGCCTTCGTGGGCGCGGCCAGCAGCGGCGCGGGGAGGAGACTCAACATCACCAGGGCAACTCAGCGCCACGCGCTTTGGGGTGGCCCCTGCGCCGGGGCCCGCTTCGCAGGCCGCGTGGGCAGTGCCAGGTGCTCCAGAATGCAGCGCCCCCCGCTGGGGGCTGTCACGTATGCCAACACCCTTAAGCCTGCTGCCGCTCAATCCGCTGGAGGAGCGACTCACCCTCCAGGTACTCCTGCGCGAGGTACAGCCGCGTCCCCACCCCGCTCCCCTCCTGGAAGCTCGCCACGAAGCGCGGGATGTCCGGGTGGGACAACGAGCGGAGCACGGCGGCCTCGCGCTCGAAGGCGTCCAGTTGCTCCACGCCCGGCACCAACGCGAAGAGCAGCTCCTTGAGCGCCACGCGGCGCCCCTCGCGGTCCACCGCCAGGTACACGCGGCCATGCACCGACTGGGAGATGACGCGCTGGACGAGGTAGCCCCCGGGGGCCACCGCCGCGCCACAGTGGCCACACCGGGCGCCGTCCAGCGCGGCGTCACACACCACACAGGCCGGCCCCGCATCCTCGCGGTGGCCCGACACGGACTGGATGCGCTCCAAGGTGCACCTCCCAGGCAGGCCTCACAAGCAAGGCCCGCTCCGGCGGATGCGAACCCCGGGCCAGCCCCTCAGCTGCCCTTGCGGGTGATGGACACGAGGCCAGCGGGAACGGGCTTCCCGGGCGCCCAGCCGTCCAGAGTGCCCCAGAGCTTCGTCACCAGCTGCGCGAGCGGGAACACCGGCTCCGGAATGCGCGCCTTGTCGAACCAGGCCGACTTGTCGCCCTCCGGCGTCTCACGGTCCAACGCCACGCTGGTGGTGGCGTCCGGCGCGTCGAAGTCCAGGTCCTCGGGGTCCAGGTCCGCCGCGCGGTTCCAGGCGTCGAGCTCCGTGGGGGCGAGGCGCGCGTCGACGGCGCCCCCGCCCGGAAGCTGGAGCCGCACGGCGCCACCCGAGTGCACCGACAGGGTGCGCTTGCCCACCGTCCACCGCGTCAGCGCGCCTTCGAAGACAGGCGACTGGTGCGGGTCGTCCGCCAGGTCGGCCGCGGACGGCAGGGGCCCGGGGTACAGGGCGTCGGCCGAGGTGAGGGCCTTCTCGGGGGAGAACTCGGTGCGCGCGCGCCACTTGCCGGTCCGCAGCAGCCACGCAAGGAAGTCGCGCGCGCGGGCCATCGACTCGGGATGGCCCCGCTGGTCGAGTCTCACCCCATCCGGGAGGACCGCGACCAGCACGCCATCGGTCGGGTACTCGGTGGGATGGGCGAGGCGCTTTTCACGCGCCTCGCGTGCGTTCCGGACGCGGCCGGCGAGGAAGAACTGCTTGCCGCTCACCGGGTCGCGCCAGGCCCAGGGGAGGGACTCGAGGTGCGCTTCAATCGCCGCGACGTCGACCGGACCATCGGTGCGGGTGAGCCATGCGCTCTCGAACTTCACGACGGGTGCCTCCACGGTTGGCGCCGGCCTATGGCGTGGTCCTCAGGTGTCCGGACTCGACGATTCTTTTCTCGAACGCCTTGTACTGGGTCGGGTTCGTACCATTGTTGTACGGGTTCGTCACCGACGCCGGGCCCTTGGGCGCGGGGGTGCCGGCACGCGTCATCTTGAACGCGATGTCGTCCTGGTCCACCGGCGTGGTGACTCCGGGGATGAGGACCTCGACGCTGTAGCTCGGGTCCGGGACGAACCCGTCACCGTTGGGCTTGAACCGGAGGAGCGTGCCATCCGGGTACAGGATGCCCTCCTGCGGCTTGCCGTTGGGGAGCGTGGTGTTGGGCATCCGCGTCGCGCGACCCGCCGCGACCTCCGCCTGCATGAACGCCCGCAGCTGCGTGTCCTTGAGCCCATCCACCAGCGGTGAGATCCGCTTCGCCTCCGTGCCGCGGACCCCCCTGCTGAATTCGGCCAGCGCGCGCAGCTCGTCGGCGCTGAGGTTCCACTGGTTCGGGTCGCCCACGACCGAGTCGGCACGGGCCTTGGCCGCTTGGGTGGCGAGGTCGGTGGCGACGTCCTTCGCCTTGGCACCGGCGGCGTAGGACGCGGCCTTCCCCGCTTGCTTCGCATCTTTCCCCCCCTCGCGCGCCGCCTTGTAGATCGCGGTGTAGGTGTCTCGCCAGGCCGTCTCGACCTTCGAGATGGCCGAGCTGTCGCCCGTGAAGTCCAGCTGCTTGACGATGGCGTTGACGGCGCCGCTCTGCTGGGCGCCCAAGCGCTGGGCCAGCTCGGTCGGCAGGTCCATGGAGTCCATGGAGGCGACGAAGCCGCGGGCGGGGGCCAGGGAGCCAACCTGCTGCTCGTGCACCGCCAGCTGCTTGCGCAGGCTCTCCAGCTCGCGCTCCATGTCCGCGCGCTGCGCCGCCGTCGGCGCCGGGGCGCCGTTGTCCAGGCTGTGCAGGCGGGTGTCGAGCTTCTGCTGCACGCCCTCCAGCTCGGTGATGAGGCCCTTGAGCTTCTTCACCTCCAGCTGTGACTCGAAGCCCTGCGTGCCGTAGCCCGGCTTCTCGGTGAGCGCCTGCATGGCGCGGTCGCGCAGCTGGCGCGCCTGGCCCAGCGGCCCCTCGTACTTCTGCAGCGTCTTGGCCGTCTCCAGGTGTGCCTGGATTTGCGCGGGCGTGGCCTTGGGGCCGGCCTCGATGTGGACGCGGCCGCTGTCGCCATAGCGCACCTGGACGGAGCTGCCCTCCAGGTCCGGGTTGCGCACCACGGGGATGTCCCTCGGCGCCGTCAGCCGCGACGCGCCCTGCATGACGCCGTCCACGCCCGCGCCGGTGCCCGCACCGAACACGGTGCCGATGGCGGCGTCGCGCAGCGCACGGTTGCCCACCTGCGACAAGCCCGGCATCAGCCCGTTCTGCCAGGTCTCGCTCTGTATCGACTGGTCCGCGGCACCGGAGATGGCGCCGCCGACGCCGCCCTCCCAGGCGCCCTGGATGGCCGCGCCGCGCAGCCGTTGCATCGCCGTCTGCTTGACGACTTGCTCCGCGCCGCTCACCGCCGCGGTGGCGCCGCCACCGAGGACCTTGGGCACGGGGATGACCGCGGTGGCGCCCTCCACGGCGCCCAGCACGCCCTGCTGCATCATCCCGTCGGTGCCGAGCGAGTCGCCCTTGAAGTACATCTGCGTCGCCACGCGCGTCGTCGCGCCCAGTGTCGCGTAGCCGGCGAGGGCGAGCGGCGTGGCCGCACCGCCCGTGGCCACCACCGCGGCCGTCGTCGCCACCACCACGGCGGCCGTGGACGCCATGTCCGCGGCGCTGTCCTTCGACTCCTGCACGTCCTGGATGTCGTCGGTGGAGTAGCCCACGAGGCGGTTGGCCGTGCTCGTGTCGCCGGTGGAGATGGCCGCCTCGGTCGCGTCCAGGTTGCGCTCCAGGCGCGCCGAGTCCGACTCGCCCTTCGTCGCCGTCTGGATGAGATTGACGAGCCCCAGGCCGGCGCTCTGCTCGAACTTCTGCTGCGCGCGCAGGCGGGCCGCCTGCTGCTGGGCGGCGTCCGGGGCACGCATGTCCACCGCGCCCAGGTCATACATCTGGTCGACGATTTCGAACTTGTCGCGGCCGCTCAGCTCCGACACCAGGTCGGAGCGCAGGCTCCGCCCGTCGTAGAGCTTGCTGTAGGCGGCGGAGATGTCGTTGAGCTGCGCCTTGGACTTGCTGCCCAGGGTTTCGCGGAGGGCTGCCTCGTCGGTGCCGCCGCCATCCATGGCTCGGTGCAGCCGCTCCGCGTCCGCCTGGGCCTGGCCGAGCGTGTCGTTGGCGGCCGGCGGGTTGAGGTAGCGCAGGCCCACGGCGGCGTCGTTGCCGCCCCAGCTGCGAATCTCGCTCTCCAGCGAACGCTGGGTCTGCTTCTCGAACTCGGCCTTGAGGGCAGGCATGTCCTCGGGCTTCGTGTTCTTGAGGATGTCGAGGATGGCGCTCTCGTCCGCGCCGAGCCAGCCCTGCATGGCGCTTTCAATCTTCGCGGCGCTGGCGGCGGTGGGGTTGCTCTCCAGCAGGGCGCGGGCCTGGTTGTACTCCTCCTTCGACAGCTCCTTCTTCATCTCTGCCTGGAGGGCGGGGTCGGCGAGGAGGATCTTCTTCTGGTCGGCCGGCAGGTCCTTGATGGCGTCATAGACCTCCTGCGCGTCGGCGCCGAAGAAGCCCCGGAGCGAGTCCTGCACCTGGGTGCGCGCGGCGTTGGCCTCCAGCTGGTTCACCTGCGCGGGCGCGGTGGCCTGGGTGGTGGCCAGCAGGCTGCGCAGCTGCGTCTTCTGCGCGCCGTCCAGCTTGGGCTCCAGCACGCGGCGCAGGAACTCCTCGGGCGTGGCGCCCTTGATGCCCGGGTAGTCCTTCTCGTTCGTCTTCTGGAAGGAGCGGGCGATGGCCTGGCGCTCGGCGGGAGTGGCCTGCTGCAGCGTCTTGAGGATGGCGTCCTCGTCGCCGAACAGGCCCATCTCCTCCTGGATGGCGGCGGCGCCGGAGGTGCCCTTGTTGCCGCCGAGCATGCCGTTGACGCGGGTGAGGGCCGCGCCGCTCAGCTCGTCGCGGAGGGTGGCGTCCAGGTCGAGCTTGTAGTGCTCCTGGAAGGACTTGCGGATGAGGGCGATGTCCGCCGGGGTGCGCTTCTCCAGCGTCCGGTAGATGGCGTCCTTGTCGGTGCCCCAGCCGGTGAGGCCGCCCTTGGTGGCGCGGTACAGCTCGGTGGCATCCTTGGCGGCCTGGGCCTCGGTGTAGCCGGGGGTGACGCCCGGAGCCAGGGCCGGCGGTCCGGCCGGCGCGCGCGTGGTGGTGGTGGGCTTCGTGGTGGTGGGCTTCGCCGGGACGAAGGAGCTGGCGTTGGACGCACGGCTGCCGGCGGTCCGCGCGGAGGTCGTGGCCTGCTTCGACGCGGTGGTGGCCTTCGCGACGGCCTGCTGCACCCGCGTCAGCTCGTTCTTGGGAACGTTCTGCTTCTCGGCCTTCTTCAGGGCTTCCTGGGCCTTCTTCAGGGCTTCCTGGGCGCGCTTCGCCGCGGCCTCGGCCCGGGCCTGCGCCTGGGCGGCCTGAGAGGCCTGGGCCCGGGCGGCTTCCGCGGCGGCCCTCGCGGCCTCCTCGGCGGCTCGCTGTGCCTCGCGTGCGGCTCGCTCTGCTTCCGCTGCCGCTGAACTCTCACCGGAACCTCCGGATTCACCGGTACCAGTGACACGCGTGCCGCCGCCTTCGCTGATGTTCATGTCCCCCACTCCGTGCACGGTCCGCGCATGACGGATATTTCACTACACCGGGCCCTGACCCCAATCAGGGCCCCGATACATCGCAAAACAGATTATCGGAAATGCAGGGCCCCGGGTTGCGCGCGCCCCAGGCTACTGCCGCCCGGCGGCCCCACCTGCCAACGTGTGGGGTGGGATCAGCTCTCCTTGTCCTCCAGGAGCACCTTCACGTCGGTGATGATGCGCAACCGACGCGGTGGGTCCTCCTTCTCGGCGGACAGGTCGGCCTGGATGCACAGCTCCATCTCGCTGCGGGCGGGCCACAGCCGGTCGAGCCGGAAGAGCGTCTCGCCCTTCGTCTGGGAGCGCAGCATCATCCGCTCCGCGCTGTCCGGCCGGGTCTGGTACTCCGGGGGGACGGGTTGCTCGCGCGAGGTCTGCTGGATGAGGAAGCGCGTGGTGAGGCGCTCCCCCTCGACGGAGGCCAGCTCGAAGCTGGCGGTGCCGTTGGCCGCCATGGGGCCCGAGCCGTAGAGGGGCTGTTCCCACCGGGCGCCCGCACCGATGGGCTCCAGCGGGAAGGGGTTGCCCACGAACTGGAGCGCGGTGGCCAGGTCCTTCAGTTCCTTGCGGCGCTTCGCGTCCAGCGTGGCGGGCAGGTTCAGGTCGAGCTTGTTGCCCTTGCGCCCCGCCACGCCCTTGCCGGTGAGGCCGGGCAGGAAGGCCAGGCTGTCCTTCACGGCGTCGACGTGCTGCTCGGCGGTGCCGGGCTGGACGAGGAGGTCCACCGCGTCGAGCGTGAAGTCGGAGCCGAGATGAAGAGCACCAAGCCCCGCAGGGGGGCGACCCCGCGTCAAGGACCCGGCCAAGACCTACAAGGGCCTGAGCTACATCGTCACGACCTTCAGGTTGAAGAAGCGGACCATCGCCGAGGCGGATGTGCTCGAAGAGGCCCTTGCCTTGGGGTCCCGCACCAACGCCCTCCAGTTCGCCGTCGAGCAGGTCTTCAAGGACCTCCACAAGCTGGGCCGCTCCATGACCAGGGTTGAGTTTGACCGAGACATGAGGCGGCGCTTGAAACGGTTGGGGGGCTAAGATCAGGTGTTCGCAAGGAGGCTGTCCGCAACGGCGCCGAACGCCGCAGGAGTCGTGACGGTCGCCACCAGCTGCTGGTGTCCATGCGTCTTCTCTATGACGCTCGCCACGATGGCGCCAAAGCGGTACCAGAGCCGGCCTCCGGAGGACATGCCAGTCAGAATTCGTCCCACTGTTTCATCGGCAAGCACGGCGTTTGGTCGGATTTCATCTAGCAGTTTCTTGTATTCGGACATGACTTCAGCGCGGGCGTGTGGATCGCCGTACACCCTGTAGTCGGCATCGTTGTCAAGTGCCCCCTCTCGGGTCCGTGATGGAAAAGCGGCGTGAACTGCCATCCCCTCCAGTTGGGTAAAGTAGCGAACCACGTCCAGCAGGTGCTGCGAAGTCTCAAGGCCCGAGAGCGCAGGTGGTGGCCTTATACCGATGAACCCAACGTGATGAGCTTCATGTGTAGCGTAGAAGCCCAATTCATTCGGAGCAGATTGGAAGTGAGGATGAATGACATTGAGAAGAATATCTGGAGGTACCGCTACCCCAATGTCATATCCAGTCACCAAGTAGATCCTTCGGACGGACGGCGCCCCCGCAGGCAGGAATTCCTTCGCCTGGTTGGCCCTTGCGGCGAGTTCGGAAGCGCGGCCCTCCCAAGTGTTCAGCACCGCCGAACCTGGTGTGTTGGTGCCCGTGGTGTTTCTTAACACGCGATCCAGCAACGCAGCCCTGGAGGCCTTGCCACCGGACATCTGTACGTGCCGCTCGATGGCCTCAAGCGCAGGATGGTCCAGCAGCGTGCCTCGAAGGGATGTAGACGGCTCTCGAACGTAGCGCAGCGCCAACTGTGCAAATGTGGCATCTACCACTGAGGCCGGGCTCTGTCCCGCCCTCCCATGAAAACATCCGCTGAGCTGGGTGGCAGCTCCCGTGCTCGCAAGAAGTCCGACAACCTGAAGGAACTCTCGGCGTGTAACGTCATCGCTACCCATAGAACGCTCTCCTGCGAGGCGTCGGTATCACACCGATGAGAGCGAGGCTCACAATCTTTGAAGTATCCACCGAGGTACTTCGATGCCGAACCTGCCACGCCCGCCGACCACGATCCCACCCAAGCCTCCCCAGCCCCCGAAGCCGCCATCGCCGCCCAAGCCCCCGGCTCCACCCAAGCCGCCTACCCCGCCGAAGCCACCGCAGATCCCGACCGTCCGCCCAACCTGACCAACCTCCTCCGAAGAACCTGGAGAGGCGACAGCAGGGAGGGGCGCCGAGAGGGCGCCCGCATACGGTCCAGCTCAGAAGATTTCCAGAAAGTAGGTTGGGAGGTTGGGCAGGTTGGGCCCGTTCGAGGGGCGAGCCTGACTGACCTCCGTGGCGAAGGTCGGTCGAGGTTGGCCCGTGCTACTCCCGGACCCAGACGCGCTCGCGCTTCCCGTCCTTGCCGGACACCCGGGCCACACGGAAGCCCAGGAGCTTGAGCGTGCTCGCCACCCGCATCTCCTCGGCGCGGCCCTGCCGATCGCAGGCGATGTTCAAGCAGGTCGAGAGGATCTCGCCGGTGCGCACCTCGGTCTTGCCCACCACGTGCTCGGCGACGGCCCGGTGCCAGGGGTCGAGCCGCTCGTGGTCGCGGAGCTTCTCGGTGAGCTGCTGCTCCTCGGCATCGGTCAGGTACCACTGCTCGGCGTCGCGGTAGAGCTGGACCGCCTCGGCCCAGAGCTGGTCCCGCCACTCCCCGAGCCGCTCGACGTTGATGCCCTTGTTCCCCCTGACGGAGGCGGAGCCGAAAGAAAAAGAGGCGAGCGCACCGCCCGAGGCAGCGGCGAAGGCGGAAGCGAAGAAGGAGCACATGCCGCGACTGGATTGGGCTTACGCTGCTGCGCCGGACGTTCGTTTTGGACGTC
>DASQMW010000049.1:0-9141 GCA_035645295.1 Archangium sp. | reverse complement strand
AAGGGCGTCCGGCTCCGCGGCCCCGGCAGCGGACGGCTCGGCGGTGGGAGAAGGAGTGGCCGAAGCCAGGGCCACGGCCTCGGCGGACTCCGGAGCGGCGGCGGCGGCCTGGGCTTCCGGAGCGGCGGCCGGCGTCACGGGCAGGGGCACGGCGGGCACCGGCGAGGGCAGCGCCGCCGGGGTGGGCGGGTGCACCTGGGGCCTGGGCTCGTCCATGATCTCCTGGTCCATCTTGTAGAACTCGCGCTCCACCACAGTGCGAACCTCATCGGTCTGCCGACGGAACTCTCGCACGAACTTGCCGATGGTGCGCGCGAACTCGGGCAGCTTCTGCGGTCCGAGGACGAGCAGTGCCACCACCACGATGAGGATGAGTTCGCCTGCGCCGACGTTGAACATGAGCGGATGGCTCCAGGGGGAACCGCCCCGGGGTTATCGCGCCCCGGGAAGCGAGGTGCAACCCGATTGGACCGCGCCCTGTCCGCTTGCCTCCTCAGGACCGGGGGGCATCGGGGACCACGGGCACGGCGGCGAGCGGGGTGGCGGCCACCTGGTCGCGCGCCAGCACCCGGCGCTCCACCAGGAAGAACAGGACGGGCGCCACGAGGGTGAGGGCCATGGACACCAACACCACCCGGTTCATCCCCCCCAGCTGCCCGCCAGGCAGGTCCGTCAGCATCTGCGAGGACAGGAAGGCCCCGGCCGCGGCCCCCAGGTGCTGCACGGCCGACTGGAAGGACATGAAGCGCGCGCGGATGGCCTGTTCCGGCACCCGCGAGGTGAGCGTGCTGTAGGCGATGTTGCGCACCCCGTTGGACAGGAAGAAGCACGCGAAGACGGCCACCAGGGGCACGCCGGCCGGCAGGTGGATGAAGGAGATGTAGAGCGTGCCGATGAACATCACCGAGCCTACCGTACCCACCCGGAACGAGCCCAACGCGTCCACCGCCTTGCCCGCCGCCCGCAGCGTCACGAAGCTCACCAGACCGCCGACGAAGTAGATGAGCTCCAGCTCATCGCGCGGGTAGCCCAGATTGTGCTGCACGTAGCCGGAGATGTTGGGGATGATGACGAAGCCCGCCACGTTGAGCAGCGACGTCATCGCGTAGGACAGCAGCACGTCCGTGCGGGTGAAGAGCTGCCGCGCGCTCACCGCGGGGCCCTTCTGGCGCTCCAGGTGCCCGCGCATCGGCGGCAGGTAGAAGATGGCCCCGGCCACCAGGAGCAACCCCAGGGCCGCCACCGCGAAGAAGGGCATGCGCCAGCCCGCCCAGCCCGCCAGCTTCAACGCCAGGGGGATGCCCAGCACGGACGCCACCGAGAAGGCCCCCATCACCGCCCCCATGGCCCGCCCGCGCCGCTCCGCCGGGATGAGGTCCGCGACGATGGACATGGACAGCGACGTGGCCGGGCCGCCGAACAGGCCCGCCAGCGCCCGCGCCACCAGCAGCGACGTGAGCCCCGTGGCGAAACCTCCCGCCGCCGTGGCCACCACCAGCCCCAGCATGGCCACCGCCAGCGCCTTGCGCCGGTCGAAGCGGTCCAGGAAGTAGCTGCCCGCCACGCCCGCCACGCACCCGGCCGCCGTGTACGCCGCGCCAATGGTGCCGATGTGGCTGGTGGCGATGCCCAGCCCCGCCGCGAAGTCGGGCCCCAGCGGCATCACCATCACGAAGTCCAGGATGTTGACGAACTGGACCGCGCCAATCAGGAAGACGACCGCACGCTCTGAGACCACTCGGGGCGAAGACATGGTGCCCCTCCACTGGGTGGGTGCTGGCTATACCTTGAAGCGCCGGATCTCGGCGCGGAGCACCTCGGACTGACGCTGGAGGCTGTCGATGGCCTCCTCCAGCCCCTTCACCGAGCGTGTCTGGTGCTCCGACACACCCTTGATGGCCTCGACCGCCTTGAGCACCTGCTCGCTGCCCTTGGTCTGCTCCTTCTGGGCGCGGTTGAGGTGCGTCACCATCTCGTTGATGTTCTCGATGGAGCGGGTGATCTGCTTGCTGCCGTGCGCCTGCTCCTGGCTGCTGCGCTGCACGTGCGCGGTGATGGCCTTCATCCGCTCGGCGCTGTTCATGATCTGCTCGCCGCCCTTGGCCTGCTCGTTGGAGGCCTTGGAGATCATCTGCACCGTCTCGGAGATGCGGTGGATGGCCTGCGTCACCTGCTTGCTGCCGCGCGCCTGCTCCACCGTGGCCCGGGCAATGGCCTTCACCATCTGCGTGGACTTCTGCGCGCTGTCGTTGATTTTGCGCAGGGTGCCCTCGGCCTCGCGGCCCAGCTGCACGCCCTCCTCCACGTTGCGCACGCCCTGGTTCATCACCTGCACCGCGTTGCGGCTCTCCTCCTGCACGCGGCTGATGAGGTCGGCGATCTCCTTGGTGGACGCGCCGGTGCGCTCGGCCAGATCCTTGATTTCATCGGCCACCACCGCGAAGCCCTTGCCGTGCTCGCCCGACTGCGCGGCGATGATGGCGGCGTTGAGCGCCAGCAGGTTGGTCTGCTCGGCCACGTCGTCGATGACGTTGAGGATGTTGCCGATCTCCGAGATGCGCCGGCCCAGGCTGTCGATGGCGCCCGAGGCCCCGAGGCTGAACTCCTTGATGCGGTCCATGCCCTGCATCGTCTTGCGCAGGGCGTCCACGCCCGTCTTGGCGTCCTCGGACACTTGCTCGGACAGGCGCGCCGTCTCGTTGGCGTTGGCCTCCACCTGGCCGATGGAGCTGTCCATCTGGCTGATGGAGGAGGAGGTTTCCTGGGTGGAGTCGCGCAGCTCGTCGATGTTCTTGGCGACCTCCTTGATGGAGAACGTCATCTCCTCGATGGCGCTGGTGGTCTCTTCCACGCTGGCGGCCATGGCCTGGACGTTCTCGGCCACCTCGTCGTTGGTGGCGGCCATCTCCATGATGGAGGAGCTGCTCTCCTCGGCGCTCTGGTAGAGCACCTCGACGTTCTCCGCGATGCCGCGCAAGGAAGCCAGCATCTGCTCCATGGACGAGGACGTCTCCTCCACGCGCCCCTGGATGGTGGAGGCACCCGAGGACACCGTGGTGCCGGCGCGCGAGAGCTGCTCGATGACGCCGGAGACCACCTCGGACACGCCGCGCACCTGGCCCAGCGTCTTGCGCAGCGACTGGCCGATGCTGTCGAGCGCCTCGGCCAGCTGGCCCAGCTCGCCGCCCCCGGTAGCGTCCACCGCCACCCGGCTGGTGAGGTCACCTTCGGCCATCCTGCGAGCCACCGCCATCATCCGGTCCAACGGCCGGAGGATGAGCTTGTGCGTGACGACGTAGATGAAGCCCACCACCACGCCCATGTCGATGATCAGGGCCGCCGCCAGCAGGAAGGTGAGCTCGCTGAGGATGCCGCGCAGGGGCGCGAAGTCCACCACCACGACGATCTGGCACGTCCCGGTCCCGCACTGCGGCCCCTGCGCGGGCTGGGACAGGAGCCAGTCCCCATTGGGCATCTTGAAGGACGCCGCGGTCCCCGCCCGGGACACCTGGCCGAGCAGCTCGGTGAACCGCTCGGGCTGCGCGCCGCCCTCCAGGAGGATGCTCCCGTTGCTGGAGACGATGGCGGCGTACGTGAAGTCCTTGTCCGCCTCGGACAGCCCACCGATGGCCCGCATGGCGAACGTGTCCGCGTCCGGCCGGGTGAGGATGGTGGCGAGCTCCCGGGCCTTGGCATGGCCATGATCCATGAGCCTGGACTCGAGGTAGTTCGAGACCAGCCAGGAGATGGAGACGTAGAGGGCCCCGAGGATGATGACCAGGGCCGCGGTGAACAAACCGAAGAGGGAGACCCGGAGGCCGGGCTTTTTCAGGCGTCGGAGCAAGGCCTCGGGACTGTAGGAAGGTTGACCCTCGAAGGGCAAGAAACCGGTGGTCCCACCCGGGGTGGGCTCACGTCAGTCCCCTGCTCGGAGAGAGAGAGGGCGGGCGTCCCAAGCGGGTCCGCGCCATACTGGATGGGTGGGAGCCCGCTCCATGACCCAGACGCTGCTGCTGACCGATCCCCTCTTCCTCCGGCACGACCCGGGCCCGGAGCACCCCGAGCGGCCCGAGCGGCTGTCCCACATCCTGGATCTGCTCAACATGGAGCCCATCACGGTGGCCGAGCGGCGGTCCCCTCGCCCGGCCACCGAGGAGGAGCTCGCCGCGGTGCACACCCAGCGGCTGCGCGACTCCCTGCGGGGGATGCGCGGCCGGCACGAGGTGATCGACCCGGACACGTTGACCTCGCCGGATACGTATGACGCGGCGGTGCTGGCGGCGGGGGCGTCGGTGGAGGCGGTGGAGGAGGTGCTGGCGGGACGGGCGCACAACGCCTTCGCGCTGGTGCGGCCCCCGGGGCACCACGCCGAGCCGGACCGGGCCATGGGCTTCTGCCTCTTCAACAACGTGGCCATCGCCGCGGAGGCCGCGCGCCGTCAGGGCGCCGAGCGGGTGATGATTTTCGACTGGGACGTGCACCACGGCAATGGAACGCAGGCGGCCTTCTGGGCGCGGCGCGACGTGCTCTACATGTCGGTGCACCAGTACCCCTACTACCCGAACACGGGCGCGCCCTTCGAGGTGGGCGAGGGCCCGGGGGCCGGCTACACGCTCAACTGCGGGCTGCCCGAGGGCGCGACGGATGCGGACTACGGGGCGCTCTTCCAGGACCTCTTCCTGCCGGTGGCGCAGGCGTACAAGCCGGACCTGGTGCTGGTGTCCGCGGGCTTCGACGCGCACCACGATGACCCGCTGGCCGGCATGCGGCTCACCGAGCGCGGCTTCGCGGCCATGTGCACGGCGCTGCGGAACGTGGCGGAGAGCGCATGCAAGGGGAGGATGGCGCTGATGCTGGAGGGCGGCTATTCGCTGGAGGGCCTCTCGCAGTCGGTGCACGCTTGCGTGGAGGTGATGGCGGGAGTGACGAAGGACAGCTTCCCGAAAGGGGTCTCGAGGGAAGCGGCGGCGGCGCTCCAGCGCAGCCGTGAGGCGCTCAAGCCCTACTGGTCCGTGCTGGGCCGGTGAGGAGCGCCGGAGTGGAGACCCGGACGACGTTCACAGGTGCTGGGGTGAGACGTGGATCGTGAAGCCGTGGAGAAGTTGCAGCGCGCGGGCCTGAAGGTGGAGCAGCCGGAGATGCTGCGCGTGGCCATCCAGCGCGACGAGAGCAAGCGGGTGATGAAGGTGAAGGGGGAGGTGCCGGTGATGGGCAACGAGGGACTCATCCTCGTGCAGCTCAAGCCCATCTCGCAGCTGTGGACGGGCTCGGCGGTACCGCCGGACCTGTCGCGGACGCCGCCGCCGCAGTACCAGCCCTTCTTCCTGCTGATGGAGTCGACGGCCGCCAACTACTGCGCGGCGCAGGGCAGGCCCGAGACGGATGACGAGTTCGAGCGGCTCTTCCGCCAGCTGCGCCGCAGGCCGGACGGGACGGACGTGCACCCGCTCTTCTCGTACCTGCAGGGGGCGGTGCGTCTGTACATGTCGCTGCGCGACGTGAGCCAGGCCGAGTTCGAGGCGGTGGTCAACCGGCTGAGCCAGTCGGCGAAGTGGCACTCCACACACACGGGCAGCACCAACTACCACCGCGAGGTGCTGCAGGGGGTGTTCGGCGCATGATCGACCTGTACACGTGGGCGACGCCCAATGGGCACAAGGTGTCCGTCACGCTGGAGGAGTTGGGGCTGGCGTACACGGTGCATCCGGTGGACATCGGCAAGGGCGAGCAGAAGCAGCCCGGGTTCTTGAAGCTCAACCCCAACGGGCGCATTCCGGCCATCGTGGACCGCGAGGAGGGAGACTTCGCGGTGTTCGAGTCGGGAGCCATCATGCTCTACCTGGCGGAGAAGACGGGGAAGCTGCTGCCCTCGGACCGCAAGGGGCGCTCGCGGGTGACGCAGTGGCTGATGTTCCAGATGGCGGGCGTGGGCCCCATGCAGGGACAGGCCAACGTCTTCTTCCGCTATTTCCCGGAGAAGATTCCCGCGGCCATCACGCGCTACCAGAACGAGACGCGGCGGCTCTACACGGTGCTCGACACGCGGCTGGGAGAGAGCGAGTACCTGGCGGGCGAGTACAGCATCGCGGACATCGCCAACTGGGCCTGGGTGCGCGTGCACGACTGGGCGGGCGTGTCCATCGACGGGCTGCCGAACCTGCAACGCTGGCTGGCGGCCATCGAGCAGCGGCCCGCGGCACAGAAGGGACTCACCGTGCCGCACGTGGTGAAGCTCGATACGTCCGCCTCCCAGGACCAGGCCATCAAGACGGCGCAGACGATCGTGCAGCGGTAGTGGCGCGGAACATGCGCTTCTTGCGCTCCCAGGGCCTCGCGCTCCTCGTCCTGCTGCTGACTGCTTGCGCGACCTCAGCATCCACCGTGCAGGAGGACGAGGCACCTGAGCTCGTGTCCTCCTCCTGGGAGGAGGCACGCGCGGACCCGACCTGCGTGGTGCCGCTGTGCGACGGGGACCGCTGCGCCCTCTGGCGTTGCCAGGACGTGGTGGCCGTGGAGGAAGAGGCCCACCCCATCATCCTGGCGAGGGGAAGCCTCCCGACGGCCCGCCCTCCCATGGTGTTCCGTCCCGGGACGGTGCTGCGTCCCCCCACGGACTCCAACCTCTCGACGGAGCTGCGCTCTCCCCTGGCGGATAATCCCACCCGCTGGTGGGGGCACCCCGTGGCGGTGCCCACCTACGCGGATCCCATCTTCGAAATCCCCTGGCACAACTGGAAGACGCGCGACCCGTTCGTGCCCAGGCAGTTGCGCCACTGGATGTGCAGCATCACCCCGAAGCAGCCCTACGAGAAGCACCACATCTTTCCGCAGCAGGAAAAACTGGCCAAATGGCTCACGGGCAAGGGCATCGACATCCACGCCTTCACCATCCGCCTGCCCAGGAGCTTTCACCAATGGCTGCACAGTGGCGGACCTGAAGGCGGGCAATGGAATGAAGCCTGGCGACAATTCATGAACAAGAACCGCACAACCGCCACCCCCGCGGACATCTGGCGGTTCGCGGGCGAGCTCATGATGCGCTTCGGTGTAAATGGACCCCTCGTTCCCTACTATTGCGACTGAGACCGGAAGCGAAGAGTTCCACGTATGAACTATTTCCGTATCCAGGAAGACAAGTCCGCGGGTTACACGGGCTATGTTGATGCCTCGCACAAATGGGGACTCCCAGGCGTCCTCGACTGCCCCGCTTGCAAGGAGACCTGGGGAGACAACTCCAAATCGTATCCTTCGGTGGATCTTACCTCCGTAGCCGCCCTGGCGGATTTCGAGAACGCCTGGCCCAAGCCCATCGAAGAGTATGAACGGATGTGTGAGTTGGTACGGCCCCTGCTGCCTCCAGGTGCATTATTGGAAGCGGGGGCGGCATTCGGCCCGCTCGCAGGCAAGGCCCAAGGCCGCTTCGGGCCACTGTTCACGGACTTCTCCGAGTTGCTGCTGGTTCAACGCGAGGCCCTGGACAAGCTCCAGGCGGAGGGACTCCAGGGCCTCAAGGGCTGCCCTACCGCCTTGCGCTTCCGCCAGCGCAACTCGCCCGAGCTGCTCGAGCTGGAACTCCTCTCCGTGGGCCGCTTGCACCCCGGCTGCCTCCCCCCCAACCCACAACCGCCCTGTCCCCGCTGTGGCCGTATCATGCACCCTCTCCCGGACGTCCCGATACTGGACGCCTCCACCCTTCCCGGGCACCTCGACCTGTTCCGGCTGGAGGACTACTCCAACGTCAACATCTGCACCGGGCGCTTCGTGGAGGCGTGCCAGCGCCTGGGATTGGATGGCGTTGTCTTCCAACCCCTGGAAGCGAGAGCGGGGCTCAGTCGATCTCCCGCACGCTCAACCATTTGAAGTCGACGTCGCTCGCCCCGTCCCAGCGGAAGACGGCGATGGGGCCGCCCCAGGTGATGGGCATGGCGTCCACGGCGCCTCCGCAATAGGACGCAGCTCCGCCCCAGCGCCCGTCATCCACCATGTCGTAGACCTTCACCCACGAGACGCCGTCCGCCTTCGTGTCGAGCCACAGCTCCAGATGCACAGCCATTGTCCCCTCGGCGGTGGGCTCGTTGCGCATGATGGCCTTGAAGCCCACCCACCGGCCTCGCAGCGCACTCGTCGCCTGCACGTACGGCGACGACGCGTAGCTCACGTGCCAGGACTCCTTCTGCCACCGCACCTGGCCGTCGTAATGGAACGCGCCGTGGTAGGCGGAGCCCTCGCAGGGCCGCCCGTCCGAGTGCTCCCCCCCGCGCGCCTGCCAGGAGAGGTTCTCGTCCCGCTTGCCGCCGGAGTTCACCCGCACGTAGCCCGTCATCTCCACGTTCTTCCAGTCGTTGGGCGCCTGCATGAAGCCACTGCTCGCGAGCGCCTCGCGGTCGTAGGTGGCGATGGCGGCGGTGTCGTATCCCGTCGATGTGTAGACGTGCATCCGCACCTGCTTGTCCCGCACCTTCCAGGAGCCATCCCTGTTGCGCGTGAGCGGCGTCTGGGGGTCGAAGCGGGCATCCGTCCTCGGATCCGCCGCCAGCGTCCACACCTCTCCGCCCGCCTTCGTCGGATAGAGCATCGCCACGCCAAAGGCGTCGGTGCCCGCCTCCAGCGAAGGAGATTCAGGCGCCCGCTTCTCCCGCGCGAACGCGGAGCCCTCCGCGGCGGCGAGCACCAGCACCAGACCCATCCCGACACGTCCCCCGAAGCCACTCCCCATCTTCCCCACCACGCCCTCCCCCTCCCATGGCCCGCATCCCCGCCGAAGACTCCGTCGGCCGAAGACCTCCGTCTGGGACTCCAGGACAAGTGGACGCACGCTGCACGCCACCCAAACCGGGACCGTAAGCTCGCCCCGAATCCGCCGCCCGACACCCTACCCCCCAAGGCACTTGCGCTGTCCCGAACACGACGCCCGTGCCACCGGCCCCTCCCCCTCATGGCATGACGGGAGTCACCCGGAGCAGGCACTCATGACGGCAGCGGAGCGGCTTCCGGGCGCAAGATCGAGCAACTGGTCCAACAGTCGGACCAGTTGGAGCCAGTCGCGCCCGGGAGGGTGAGCCTTCTGGAGGAGAACGCCTCAACGCGAGAAGGGCCCAGTCCTCCGCTACGCGGAGCCCCGGGCCCTCCCCGACACCTGGC
>DASQMW010000048.1:0-18453 GCA_035645295.1 Archangium sp. | reverse complement strand
TGCAGCCCCGAGACCACCACCTCCGTCACGAAGCCACCCGGGAGGGCCGTGGAGACGAGGGGCTCGGCGGCTTCGGTGGGGCGGGGCTCGTCCGCCGGGGAGGGGTCGCCTACCCACTCCGAGCACCCGGCCTGAAGGGGGCTCAGCAGGCCCAGGAGCAGGCAGATGACGAGACGGGCGATTCTCCAGGACAACCCGCGTCGTGGGCTCGGCAATGGCATGAGAAGAGGCTCCTGTTGGGGCATGGGACAGCAGGGAAGCTGTCCCTGCTCGCGCACCCGACAAGCAACCCTGAGGTCTCACGCCGCTGTTGAGGGCCTCCTCCGTTCAGTTGAGGACGCGGCGGGCCTCGCCCCGAACTGGCATGTCCGACACTGGAGGTTGACGGGCGATCTGCTCGCTGGCGGCCTGGAGCACCTTCTCCCGGGCGCTCTCGGGGTCACGGAAGAAGTGGGGCGTCCACAGCCGCACCAGCTTCCAGCCCTGGCCCTCGAGGATGGCCGTGCGGAAGAGATCCCACTCCACCGGGTCCGCCGCCTTCGGGTAGCGCGTGCCATCGCACAGCACGCCCACCGTGACGTCCCCGGCGCGCCGGGGATGGTGCAGGGCCACGTCCACGCAGAAGCCGTCGTTGCCCCAGTGCACGTCCGAGGACACGCCGTGCGTCCGCTTCAGGTCCTCCGCCAGCGCCCGCGAGAAGGCCGAGCCCGCTTCCGTTGGGTGCTCGTGCACCACCGGCTCCAGCCGCTCCCGTGCTTCCTCCGGCTGTCCGGACTCGAGCGCGTACTCCTTCGCGAGCCGCTCGGCGTATTGGAGGTAGGCGAAGAGCAGCCAGCCTCCGTTCGGCTTGCGGCCCTGTTCCACCGGAGGCAGCGCCGAGTACACCTCGCGCGGGATGGACGTCACCAGATGCACCTGCTGCCGCGCCCGCGTCACCAGCACGTTCAGCCGCCGCCCTCCGCCCGCACTGCCGAGCGGCCCGAAGCGCCGGTAGAAGCGCCCCTTCGCGTCGGGGCCGTACGTGGTGCTGATGATGATGTGATCCCGCTCGTCACCCTGGACGTTCTCCAGGTTCTTCACGAAGAGCCCCTCGAACGAGCCCTCTCCACGCCGCACCCGGGCCGCCGCCAGCTTCGCCGCGAAGTCCGCGTCCGCCGCCGCCAGTTCCTCCAGCACTTCGGTGATGGCGTCGCGCTGCGACAGGTTGAAGCACGCCACGCCGATGGACGGCGGCTCCGGTTGCGAGAGCAGCTCCTTCACCAACGCTCCCACCGCCCGCGCCTCCACCCCGTTCACCCGCTTCTCGTACTGGCCTCCCGCGTGGACGAGCCGCAGCGGCGCGTGCTCCACCCGGTTGGACGGGTGCCCCGGAATGGCCTGCAGCCGCGAGTCATAGAAGTGCTCGTTGCTGAACCCGATGAGATCCGCGTTCTGCGAGCGGTAGTGCACGTCCAGGTAGCACTGGTCGATCTCCAGGTTCAGCGCCGCGCCGAGCAGATCCTCCACCTCGGCCTGCTGATCCTCGAAGAGGCCCTGCTCGTTCTCGGCGTCCAGCTCCTCCTGGCTCTGCACCACGGCGCTCTCGAAGAAGCGCGTGGGCGGCAACTGCTTGGGATCTCCCGCGATGACCACCCGCTTCGCCCGCGTCAGCACCGGCAGCGCCTCCTCCAGCCGGCACTGCGAGGACTCGTCGAAGATGACCACGTCGAAGAGCTCCCGGCGGGGGAAGATCTGCGCCACCGTCTGGGGGCTCGCCATCCACACCGGCCGCATGTCGAAGAGGGGATCGCCGCCCTCGACGTTCGCGCCCGCGGCGATGACCTGGCGCACCCGCAGCGCGCGCTCGCCCCGCAGCAGCAGGCGCCGGCGCAGCTCCGCGCCCATCCCATTGAGCCGTCCTCCCGTGGCGGCCAGCAGCCGCTCGCGCTGACACTCCGTCCAGCGGTGGAGGATGACGTCGCGCACCAGCTCGCGCTTGCGTGCTTCCAGGGCCCGGTAGCGCGTCTGGCTCGCGTGGAGCCGGTCCGCGTCGATGTGCTGGAGCACCGGGCTCTCCTTCACCCGTGCGGACACCTCGGCGGACAGGACGGCCTTGCGCACCGCGCGCCAGCCGTTCTCCGCGTCCGCTCCGGCCAGGGCCAGCTTCTCCGCCGCCGTGCCGAGCGCCGGAGGCAGCCCCGTCACCAGGGCTTGAATTCGCAGCAGCCCCTCCACGCTGGACAGCCGCGCCGCGAGCGATGAGACGAGCGGCTGCACCTGCTCGCCCGCGCGCAGCGCCCGGCTCCGGGCCACGCGCCAGCCGGAGTCGAAGAGGCCCACCTCGGCCAGCCGGGACTCCAGCCGGACCACGGCCTCGCTCCGGGCGGCGGATTGGCGCAGGCCCGCGAGCAGGCGCGCCCGTGCTGCCTCGTCGGCCTTCAGCGCGTCCCGGACCGCCTGCCGGCAGGAGGCGAACACCGGCCGCTCCAGCTGCAACAGCACGTCGAAGAGCGCGGCATGGGTCCTCAGGCCCCGGGCGAGCGCCTCATCCGTGAGGGGCTCGTTGGGGCCGGGGGCGAGGGCCGTGTGATGGAAATCGGTGAGCAGGAGCCGCGCGCGCACCCCCGTGAGGAAACGGGAGACGCGCTCGGCGGTCTCGGCCCCCACGGTGAGCCCGAAGCGCGTGAGCACCTCGGCGGCCTTCGCCCGGCGGGTGAAGAAGAAGAGGAAGCGGTACCACTTGCGCGCCACCAGCAGCCAGGACGCGAGGAACGCGAGGGCCTGTCCCAGGGCACTCAGCGCCAGGGGCTCCGAGCGGTGCACCAGCGCCAGCTCCGTATCCAGCGGCCCCTCGTTCAACACCTGCACCTGCGGCGCGAGGCCCTCGAGCTGGGTCTTCGTTGCCTGCACGGCCTCGGACATGGACGAGGCCCAGCGCGCCAGCCACTCGGGACGCGCTTCGCTCAGCACGCGCTCCAGCTTGTCGGCGAGCTCGGCACGCGCCCGGCCCTCGGCGGCCACGTCTCCGGCGGGAGAGAAGGCCGGGACGTCCGGCGAGGCCTGGGCATCCGCCTCGCGCGCGGCCTCCACGGCGACCGCCATGCGCTCGCGGTACGTGGCGAGCGGCGTGGACAGGTAGTCCTTCAGCTCCGCGCCGAGCGCCGTGCGCCAGGGGTTGTCCGGGTAGCCCTCCCTGGTGGCGCGCTCCAGCACCTCGCGCACCTCGCGCTCGTGGGGACGCGAGTCAGCCAGCCGGAAGGAGCCGAGGGACTCCGTCGCGCGGGCCAGCGACTCCGGGGCCTCCTGGCCGAACCACTGGCCCACCAGCTCGTGGAAGGAGGGCTCGGTGCCTCCGGCGGGACGCTCGGAGAGGGCGCGCTCGGCGGAGGACAGCTCGTCGTGGAGCGCCTGCATCTCGGTGTCCACACGGGAGAGCTCGGCCTTGGAGGCGGGGTTGATCCTGGACTCGGTCAGGTTGTCGAGCTGCTCGCGGATGCCGAGGTAGAGCTCGCGCTGATCCCTCTGCGCGTCGTGCACCACCGCGCAGAGCGAGCCGAGGCCCAGGTGCTCCAACCGGTGCTTCACCACATCGAGCGCGGTGCGCTTGTCGCAGACGAGGAGGACACGCTCTCCGCGCGCGAGGTGGTCTCCAATGGCGTTGGCGATGGTCTGCGACTTGCCGGTGCCGGGAGGCCCGTGGACGACGAGGCCCCGGCTGCTGCGCGCGAGCCGCACCGCGCGTGACTGGCAGGGATCGGCATGGGAGACGAGCCGGTCCTCGCCCGCGCGCCAGAGGCCCTGGGACGCGGCGTCCTTCCTGGGAGAGCCCTGGGCTCCGAGGGAGACGCCCACGCGCAGGAAGCTCTCGATGGGACCCTGGACGGGCTCGCCGTCCACGAGGGCCCGCATGTCATCCACGAGGCTCTGGTTGGACAGGGGATAGAGGCCGAGCACGGCGCACGGGAGGAGGGCAGCCCCCGCCGTGCTTTCGTCCTCGGAGCGTGGGGTGGGGGAGAGGGGAGTCTCGGGAGTGAAGGGGGAGGGCGCGGGCAGCTCGAGGGCCGTGGCCACGGCGGCGGCCAGATCGTTGATCTCGCGCCAGGGCTCCTGGCCTTGCTCGTCGGTGAACAGCTCCCCGAGCCGCTTGCCGGTCTGCCGCTCGACCCAGGCGATGAGGGCGGTGTTGGGCATGACCCGCTCCGCGCCATCGGCGGCGGACTCGAGCTCCAGGCCCGGCGTGCGGCCCTTCTTGAGGGTGAGGCGCACGGGGATGAAGGCAATGGGCGCCAGGACGCGCTTGGTGTTGGCGAAGCCCCGCGCGTCCTTGGTGTTCGGGGGCAGGTGGAGCAGGGGATAGCCCACGTGGAGCACCTGGGCACCGGTGTCCTGCTCGAAGGTGCGGGCGTCCTCGGCGATGGTGTTCAGCTTGCGCAGCAGCGCCTGCCGCTCATCGTCCTCGCGTTTGGACGGGGAGTCCGGGGTGCCCTTCGCGGCGCTCGGGGCGCGCACGGAGAGCTTCACCGTGGCCTTGTCCCCGAGGAGCCCGGCCAGGATGGAGGGAGGTGGAGTGCCATCCAGCCGGCTCAGCAGCGTGAGGTCCACGCGCTGGCGGCTGTTGTGGGGACGGCAGTTGATGCTCGGGCCGGACGCGAGCGAGGCGTACAGGCGATCGAGCATCTTCTCGAGGAAGCGGCTGCGGGGCTCCGGCGACAGGGCGGCACCTCCTGGGGCGGAGGCACTTCCTATCACAACGGCAAGAAGTCTCCCGGTAGGAGCGCTCTTGCCGGAAGCCTCCGGTGGCGGGGTCGATTCCCGCCGCCTCCACATTCAGAATTCAGAAGCTCAGCAATCTTGAAGGGTTGCTGGGTTGGAGCGCCCGCCAATCTCCGGGAAGCGCTCGTAGGTCCGTTTGAGCGTGTCCAGGTGGGCGGGGTTGTCCAGGTCGAGCGGCGCATCGGTGAGTTCCCGGGGAGAGCCCCGCCGGGCTGTTCCATCCAGACACCGTTACCCGGTAGCTCTCGTCGCCATTGCAAATGAGCCGAAACCCTCTTCCGGCAGGGCCTCCTCTTGCTTTGGGGCTCAACACCACGCGCTCTGGGGTGGCCCCTGTTCAAGGGCCAGCCGAGCAGGCTGCGCTACTCGGCGCAGTTCTTCGCTTCCCACTTCGCGAGCAGCTTCTCCTCGGGGATGAAGGCCTTCCCGTTCCAGCGCACGGTGACTCGCCACCGCTCGCCCGGATCGGTGTCGCAGGCGCCCGAGGAGCCGTTGCAGGTGCGCTCCAGCACGACCGTGTCCTTGAGCGCCGACTTCACCTCCGTCCTGCACCCCACGGCTCGGGAACCGCCGACGTAGGAGTACTCGTCCTTCTTCGAATACACGCCGAGCAATGCTCCCGCGCCGTCGCGAGCCACCACGCTCAGCCACCGCACGGGAACGGGCGTGGGCGTCAGGTCCGCGGCCTCCGGCTCCTCAGGCATGGCGAGCCCCACCACCGACAGCGTGAGTCCCTTGCCCTTCACCGTCCGCTGCGGTTTCACGGCCTTGCTTTTCTGATCGACCCAGGTGGGGCAGGCGGATTCGCCCCCCGTCACCGGCTTCTCGTAGGTGGAGGGGTAGAGGGCCTTGATATAGGCGCGCTCGTCCTGTCCCTCGTCACGGGGGCAGAAGCCGAGCAGCACGATCTCGAAGCCCGGGTTGAGGCCCGGCACGGTGGCACTGGAGACGATCTTCGGGAAGCCCGGTGCGAAGGTGACGAGGTCTCCGAGCAGCCGCTTCTCCGCCTCCCACTGCGCGAGGGACTCGTGCGCCGCGGTGGTGTCCTTCCCACCGCCCCAGACAATGGCGACGAGTCCGCCCGAGGAGTTGGGGACCGGCGGGCTTCCCGCATCGGTGGGGGCCACGGACGGTTCCTTGCGCTCCTCCCCGGTGGACGCCGCGCCAGCGCACTGGCAGACGGACATCTCGCCGCGGACCGTGGTCCACCATTCACCCGTCCAACCGCCCAGGGACGCGCACACCTGTGGGCAGCGCTCCGCCGCGTGCTGATCGTTCCAGAGGGGACCTGCCTCGACATTCTGGGGGCCCGCGAGCCCCACGGTGGCCCCCAGCCATGCCATGACGCCCAGAAGCCTGCATCCGTCGATTCGCCGCATCGATCACCCGTTTCGCGCCACTGTGCCCTCTCCCCTGGCGCTTCCTTCGCTTTGTAGCAAGGGGAGAGCCCACGCGAGAAGGTCCTGTTTTTACTGCCCTTTTCCCCTCCCTTTCTGGAGTTGATGCCTCGGGCACGGGGGTGCGCTAAGGCACAGGGCTTCAGCGGGCGGCCACAGGCCAGCCCGCGCTCTTCGAGGTGATCCTCACCGTGCACTCCTCCCAAGACTCCGAGCCCACCTCACCCCGCCGCCTCGCGCTGGGAGCGCTGGGAGCGCTGGGCGTCGTCTACGGAGACATCGGCACCTCCCCCCTGTACGCGCTGCGCGAGTGCTTCCATGGGCCGCATGCCATCGAGCCCACGCCCGCCAACATCCTGGGGGTGCTCAGCCTGTTCTTCTGGTCCCTCATCATCGTCATCTCCGTGAAGTACCTGGCGTTCGTCATGCGCGCGGACAACCGCGGCGAGGGCGGCATGCTGGCCCTCATGGCGCTCGTCATGCAGCGCACCGCTGGTGGCAACCCGAGCCGCAACCGCCGCGTCCTCGTGTGGATGGCGCTCTTTGGCGCGGGCCTCATCTACGGTGACGGCATCATCACCCCGGCCGTTTCCGTGCTGTCCGCCACCGAGGGTCTCGTCGTGGCCACCCCCGGGCTCGCGCCCTACGTGGTGCCGCTCACGCTCGTCATCCTGGTGGGCCTGTTCGTCCTGCAGAGCCACGGCACGGGCGGCATGGGGAAGATTTTCGGGCCGATGATGCTGCTGTGGTTCGTCGCCATCGGCACGCTGGGGGCGCGCTCCATCCTGGCGCTGCCCGAGGTGCTGCGGGCGGTGTGGCCCGGCTACGCCGTGAGCTTCTTCCTCCGCAATGGCCTGCACGGCTTCCTGCTGCTCGCCGTGGTCATCCTCGTCATCACCGGAGGCGAGGCGCTCTACGCGGACATGGGCCACTTCGGCCGCCGGCCCATCCGCATCGCGTGGTTCGCGGTGGCGCTGCCCGCGCTGCTGCTCAACTACTTCGGACAGGGCGCGCTGCTGCTGCGCGACTCCACCGCGGACAGCCCCTTCTACCAGCTCGTCCCGACGCCGCTGCTCTACCCCATGGTGGCGCTCGCCACGCTGGCGGCCAGCATCGCCAGCCAGGCGCTCATCTCCGGCGCCTTCAGCATCACCCGCCAGGCCATCCAGCTGGGCTACAGCCCGCGCCTGGAGGTGGTGCACACCTCGGCGGAGGAGGAGGGGCAGATCTACCTGCCCGGCGTCAACTGGCTGATGCTCGCGGGCGTGGTGGTGCTGGTGCTCACCTTCCGCTCCTCGAGCAACCTGGCGGCGGCCTATGGCATGGCCACCACGGCCGCCATGTCCATCACCACGGTGCTGGCATACGTGGTGGCCCGCGAGCGCTGGAAGGTGAGCCGCGCGGTGGCCCTGCCGGTGACGGGACTCTTCCTGGCCATTGATTTGTCCTTCCTGGGCGCCAACGCGGTGAAGATTCCCGATGGCGGCTGGTTCCCGCTCATGCTCGGCCTCATCATCTTCACCCTGATGACGACGTGGAAGCGGGGCCGGCAGTTGGTGGGCGAGCGGCTGCGCGCCACGGGCTTCTCCCTCAAGGATTTGGTGGAGAGCTTCGGCGAGCACCCGCCGGTGCGCGTGCCCGGCACGGCCATCTTCATGACGAGCAACGCGGAGATGGCCCCCAGCGCGCTGCTGCACAACCTCAAGCACAACAAGGTGCTGCACGAGCAGACGGTGCTCCTCACCATCCAGGGCCTGGACGAGCCCCACGTGCCGCCCGAGGAGCGCGTGACGGTGGAGTCTCTGGAGCCGCCCGAGCTGGGCCTCAAGCGCGTGTACGCGCGCTATGGCTTCATGGAGGATCCGAGCATCCCCGACATCCTCAAGCGGGTGCGCGAGAAGGGCCTGAAGTTCAACCTCATGGGGACGACGTTCTTCCTGGGACGCGAGACGCTCATCGTCACCAAGAAGCCAGGCATGGCGCGCTGGCGCGAGGCCCTCTTCGTCGCCATGAGCCGCAATGCCCGCTCGGCCACCGCCTTCTTCCGCATCCCGCCCAACCGCGTCGTGGAGCTGGGCACCCAGGTGGAGCTGTAGAACCACAGATGGGCTGCGGACGCAGTAATTCCGCCCCTTGGGAGCAATCCGGCAGCCGTGCGACTTGGGAGAGCCCACCCTGATGGAATCCGCTCGGAAGCGCCGCGATGAAGGCCCGAGCCTCAGGGCTGATTGGGGAGTTTGAACTCCTCCGGAAAGAAAGTTTCGATCAGGACATCCAGAGCCGCCACTGGGTCCAGGAGCAAGCAAGGCAGCCTGGGGTCCGTGTCCTCAGCTAGAGCATGCTCTGGGTCTTCCCCAGCGTGCCAATGGCTCCGGAAATGACTCACCGAGCTTAAGCCCATCTGCACGTAATCCAAATCATACCGCAGGTATGCCGACTTCCCACTGCGGAGTTGGTCCTGGCCACGAAGTTGGATGTTCATCCCCACGGGCCGTCCTTGCTCTTCATTGATGAATACCTGCAAGGACAGTTGCCCCGACGTCAACCGTTTGCCCGGGTTGAAACTTAGGAACCTCTCAGCAAGCTTCTGCTGGGGCTGATCTTTCGGAGCCTTCAAACTGATAGCATACAGTTTTCTTTGCAGCTCCTGGGCTTGTATCCGAGTCTGGTCTGAAGAGGACAATTCACGGAGTTCGACCTGTACGACTCGTAGCTGCTCTCCCCATTGCAGGAGGCCCATCTTGTGCAATTCGATGAGCCGTCGGCGGATATGCTCAAGCCACCACTCCCCCTTTCGCGGAATACCCGTGAGTGCTAGGAGTTGCTGGCCAACGCGCTGCTGGTAAGCTTCATCCTTCTCGTTGCGCTGCCGTGGAAGGAAGGGCACCTCCGCCACGAGGCTCCACCGTTTCCGGGCGTCGGCGCTCGCTCGCTCCAACCATTTCTTCTGCAGCCCGGTCATCCGTTGTCCTCTTCAGTGTCGAGGATTGCCTCCGCTAAATTCAACCAAGCCGAGTTCCGGTAGGTGTCATGAAGCCGCCCCTCGCACCATGCTTGCACGAACTCCTTGGGAGTGAGCCCCGTTTGCCGCTGTATCTCTTCAAACTCCGCCGCCACATCCGAAACGGAAGGTTCATCCTCTAGAAGCCGCTCTATGACTTGGCTCTTTGCCCAGCTCAGGAACCCAGGGGCTTGGCGAGCGAGCGTGGGGATTTCCTCCCGCGCCACCATCACTACAAGGAAGCGAACCCATTCCGGTAGTCTCTCACGGGTCGCCTCCAACCAGCGCCCCCAATCCTGGGTGTTGCTCACGTCCAAGAGAGCCAGCGCGGCATCATCTCGTTCTGCCGAGAGCGTAGGGAGCCGCTCTGTCGCGTCGCCAAGTTGGGAAAACACGTGGAGCGTTACATCATGTAGATTGGCTTCATGAACGAGCGCCTGGGACAGTTGCTCGCGCTGTCGGTAATCTTTGAAAAGCACGATGGCTGGGACACCTGGGTAGTCAGGTGCCAGCAATTCATCGACCAGCGAGCGAACAGACGATGCTGCCGGTTGCATCAAAGCAACTCCCACAAAACCGGATGAAGCGAGAATTTATCATCAGAGAGCGGGAGCACCGCGTTCACAGAGAGCATCCTGTCTCGCATATCGGGATCAGGAGGCAAGCGTTGCTCTCGAAGAACCACGCGGAGAAAGTCCTGGGCACGGTCAAGGTTATCGCTGAAGAGCAGCCGATAGGACTTCCTCATCTCGAATGCGGCGAACTCCGCGTGGTTACGCTCCACAGTAGAGCTTCGCGAGTCCAGAGCGGCCCGGCACGCGTTAGTGGCAAGCTGAAGCGCATCACGCAAAAGCCCGCCGCTGTAAGCACTGAGCACATCAAGTGCCGAACGCGATATGACTTCGCCTGTTCGCTGAACGATCACTTCCTTGATGAAATAAGGGTCTTGGATGATAGGAATTTGGAAGACCTCGACACTAGCCCAGCGCTGAGCGGACCTCCAGCCGTAGAGTGTCCATTGCGGCAAGACAAACACGGACTGGCTTCCCGTGAAGACGGGAGAGCGGATGAAGTCTTCGATAACGTTCGAAAACACTTCTTGGGGTGCTTTCTCAAAGCCGTCGAAGAGAAGCAAGGTCGGCAAAAAGCTTCGTTCGATTTCCGAGAGCAAGCGCATCAGCGTGTCCAGCAGCCGTGTTGAAGGCTGTGGCTCCTCCCAGAGCTGCGGTGAGGAAAAAAAGAGCGCCGGATTGTCTAGGACGACATCCTGCAGGCCAAGGTGGTCCATCGCCTCCTGCGTGATCTCTGGAGTCAACGTCAAAACATTAGAGAGAGGAGTCTTGAGAGATACATAAAGAAGGCGCCAGAGGACATACCGATAGAGTGTGCCGGCTGTCAGCCTGTACAGGTCGAGATCCCGATCACACGGGCAGTGGTAGACAGTGTATCTCTCCCAAGCGTCGTGTTGGAGGCGGAGGAGTTCGGTGGATTTGCCACAGCCCGCCGGCCCACCAATGAGCAGAATGCGCTCCGTCGGGGCGAGAATGCGGTTCAGGAGCTTCTGCCGGAGATCGTCGGTCCGCGCGACGTAGCGAGAGTCGTCTTGGGCGAGCGGCGTCGTGAACCGGAGCTCGCGCAGAGCTTTCTGTAGCGGTCGGAGATCCACGTCCATGCGCCTTATGCTCCATCAGAGAAGGAATGAAGCGGACATATACACCACCCTCGCCTGAAATCGCCTTCTCATACGTATAGGACGGGTGGGGCCCTTCTGAGGGCAGGGGCTGGTGCAGAGAGGGCGAGAAGGGTAGCTGGCGGGACCAGAAGACCCGTGTGCTAGGCTGGTGTACCGACTGTGCAGCCCCCTGGAGGCACGCGGCTGCCCAGGCCACCCTCGCATGAGGGGTGAGGCAGGGACCTGAGCCTGTGGACAACTGCTGCTTTGGACTCAACACCACGCCAGCTGCGATGGCCCCTGCGCCGGAGTCAGCTTCGGAGGCCGCGTGGGTAGTCCCAGGTGCTCCAATGGCGCGCACCGCATCCCCTCCTCTCCCTCCCACCGCGCGTCATGCCGGGTTGCGTTACCAGCCCTGCGGATTAGAGGTGGCGGGAATCGAAATCGGACAGACTGGTTTCACCGCAGGAGTCCTTGGCAGGACCGTTCAAGGGGCCAGCGCCTGATCCAGTCCCGGATGAGCTCCTCCGGGGCCTCCAGCCCGACCGACAGGCGGAAGATGCCATCGCCCGCCCAGGCCCGGTAGCGCTCCAGCAGCCCGGGCGGGAACTGGAGGGGAGTCCGCTGCAACTCCTCCGTTGGCAGATAGAAGACGAGGCTGTGCGGCTTGCCCAGCGAGACGGCGTACTTGACGACCTTCAGCCGCTCGGCGAGGCGGCGCGCCACTGCGAGAGCGTTCTCCGCTTGGAAGGCGATCATCCCGGAGGTGTTGCGCAGCTTCCGCCGGGCGAGCTCCGACTGCGGGTGTAAATCGAGCCCCGGGTACACTTGGCCCTGCGCGATAGCATCGTGGCCGCCAGTCACCTGCTCGATGCCCTCCGCGCGGTCAGCCCGCCGACGAGCGCGTCTTCCAGAAGATCCAGGACGAGCGCCAGCCCGAGGCCGATCAGATCTGGGCCATGCGGACCCGCGTGCACCGCATGGTCATGGCCCCGCTCTTCGTCGAGCACCTCATGTTCACCCTGCTCGGGGCCGTGCTCGGGCTCTCGAAGAAGGCCAGCCAGGGCAGCCGGGGCATCACCTATGTGGACATGCGCTACGGCATCCCCGTGTCCCAGCTCTCCCGCTAACCCCTCGCGAGGCTACTCCTTCCAGGGAAACTCGACGGTGCGGCGCTCCTCGCCGTCCTCGGACCTCGCGACGAGCGTGGTGGCTTGGAGGGGATCCGGCGAGGGAAAGGAGACCGGATCCGGGTGAAGGTACGCGTAGGGGGTCCAATACACCTGCTCGGCGGAGAGGCCGCGGCCCTCTTCGTCGCCATGAGCCGCAATGCCCGCTCGGCCACCGCCTTCTTCCACATCCCGCCCAACCGCGTCGTGGAGCTGGGCACCCAGGTGGAGCTGTAGGCGCACGTGGAGGAGGATGGTGCACGCGCCGTACGAGTCGATGGCATGGTCCAGGGCGGTTAAATACCGGCCCCCGCGAGCCTGTCACACGCGCATGCTCCACCTCATGCGCATGACCCTGCTGTCGGCCCTGGTGGCCATGTCCGCGAGTGCCCAACGGGCCGAGGGCCCCACGTCTCCCGTGCCGATGATGGCCCTCGACATGGGAACCGTCACCCACATCGAACTGGACGGCTCGCGAGTCATCGCGGACTGCCGGCAACAGGTGGAGATCCTCTTCACCGGTGGTCCCAGAAGGGGCCAGATCGATCGCAAATGGGAGCCGTGCATGCTGTTGAGCTTCGTCGTGCACCCGCCGACGGGGCGCTGGGCGCTGGCGACCACGGTCATGCGCGACACCGACTTCTTCCGCCTGACGGGCTACGAGGTGGCTGGTCGCGAGATCCCTCTGCCCCGCGACAGGGCAGGGCACGTCAAGGGCGGCAATTTTCTCGTGCTGGGCGAGCGCGACGGCGTCGTGGCGGTCACCCCTGGCACGCCCGAGATGTGGACGGACAATGGGACGGTCCGCACCCAGAGCCCCGTGGTGTTCACGCGGGACGGCTCACGCGTGCTCGTGGCTGCGGGCAACTCGTCCAGGATCGAGTGGTGGAGCTGGAGCTTTGGTGCCCGGCCCGAGGCCCTTCGCGTGCTCCCGCCCGGGGTGACCGACGGCAAGGGCAACACCCTGGTGGCTGGCGAGCACCGCACCGTGTTGATGCACCCCCGCGATGGCGTGCGCGTGGCCACGCTGGAGCCAACGGGCACCCGGCCGTGGAAGGTGGGCCGCCGCCTGGGGCAGGTGCGCCGCGGGCTGCTGACGCCCCTGGTGCTGGGGGACACGATGGTCTTCTATCGCGAGGGCGAGTGGGGGGCCCCCCACGGTTCCTGTGATGAGTCGAAGCCCGGCACGTACCTGCGCCTCGAGCTGAGCACCGGCCAGGAGCGCGTCTGGCGCCGTCACGAGGGATGGTGCAGCACGGTCGGTTTCGTCTCGGCGAGCTCGCTCCGGCGGACCGTGTACTTCACCGAGCTCGCCGATACCGTGAAGGGAAGTCACCGGCTGTTCGAGTACGCGCTCGATCGAGACGAGACCCGTGAGATCCCGATTCAGGGGTTCACCCAGGTGCTCGACATCAGCGCGGATGGGCGGTTGCTGCTGGTTCGCACGAACACCGGGCTCGTGGTGCATGACGTCGTCGCGGCGCGCTCCACCCCAGTGCCAGGCGTGCAAGCCAGCCACGGTGCGCGGCTGCTCGCCGTGCCGTGAGCGCGGCCTCCTCGCGGCTGGGGTCCGGCGTGGCCTTCATCGTCACCGGCGCGTTGCCGACGTGGACGTGACGCCAGGCGCTAATCGTAGAAGGCTGGCGCCAGGGGCCGTGCGTGCACCTCGTCCGGGTCGTGCAGCAGCACCAGCTCGCCCCCCGTGGCGTCGCGGATTGCCTTGAGCTTGCGGATGGAGGCGATGCCGAGCGCGGGATCGTCGCACTCACCTGGAGGCACCTCCCGCTCGAAGTTCTCGCGCAGGTCCCCCGCGTCGGCCACGAGGATTTTCGTGCCACTCCGGGGCAGTTCGACGACGAGCGACTGGTGGCCCGGCATGTGGCCGAGTGTCAGCACCCCGCGCACGCCCGGCATCAGCTCCCAGTCCCCGTCCACCAGCCGCCAGTCCCGGTCCAGCAGCCGGAAGTCGTCGTCGAACACCGCCGGGTTGCCATGCGCCCCCATGGCGAAGTCGTACTCACGGCGCTGGATGTAGATGGACGCCCGGGGGAAGTACTTGAGGTGGCCCGTGTGGTCGTAGTGCACGTGGCTGAGGATGACGGAGCGGATGTCCTCCGGGCCCACTCCCAGGCGCTCCAGCTGGGGCAGCAGCTCGTGCTCGGGGAGGATGATCGGCGGCGCCACCCAGCCGGGGCCCTGGAAGCGCTGGCGCCCCACCGGATCCTTCAGTCGCGCCGGATCCGCTCCCGTGTCGAAGAGCACCCAGCCGTGCGCCGTGTCCAGCAGGTACGCGCACACCGGCTCGCACAGGATGACGGTGGGGTCCGCGCCCCGCAGGGACACGGACCGGGGGAGGACTTCATAACCACAGCGGAGGATGAACAGCCGGCGCACGTCGCTCATGAGCCCCGAGTCTCACCCGAGCGGCGGCTCGAATGCATCCGGCGCACCATCCCGCCACCATCAGCACGGTCACCAGCAAACCCTTCCAGCGCAGCATCTTCCTGTGTCCTCTCCGCGCTCCTACCGGCCCGGGAGCAACTCCGCCCAGCTTCACACGGGAGCGAGCCGCGGGCCTGTCCACCTTTCGTATTCCCATCGGAGGGTGGACATCCCACGACGGCAACCCGCCGCGCTTGCGCTAGAACCTTCGCCATGAGCGTTCCGCCCATTCCGCAGCCACCCGCGCCCACGCACCGCGAGGCCCTCGGCTCGCTCCCGGAGTTCCGTCCCGGTGGTTCCGAGGACCGGCTCGCCCGCGCCCGTGAGTACCTCCGCGAGGCCTACGCCCGCGTCGAGGCCTTCCACCGCGAGGGAGCCGCCGGCCTGTCCACCTGCCGCCTTCTCTCCGCCGCCACGGACCGGCTCGTCCGCGGTCTCCTCTCCGAGCTCTCCGCCGAGCTCCAGGCTCCTCCGGGCCTCGCCCTCGTCGCGCTCGGTTCCTACGGGCGCCGCGAGCTATCTCCCCACTCGGATCTGGATCTGCTCCTCCTGCGCGGCCCCGGTGTCTCCGAGGAGTCCGTCGCCCCCCTGGCCCGCGCGTTCCCCACGCTCCTGTGGGATCTCAAGCGCGCCGTCGGCTGGAGCGCCCGTGGCCCCGAGGAGTGTGCCCGTGCCGCCGACTCCGATCACACCATCCGCACCGCGCTGCTCGACTCGCGCCTCCTCACCGGGGAGGCCGCCGTCTTCCTCGACCTCGAGGAGGACGTCCTCCCCGAGCTCCTCACGCACCGCGCCGACGCCTACGTCCAGGACAAGGTCCAGGAGCTGCGCTCCCGCCGCGAGCGCTTCGGCGACTCCGTCTTCCTCCTCGAGCCCAACCTCAAGCAGGGCGATGGGGGCCTGAGGGATCTGGAGACCGCCCTGTGGATCGCCCGCGTCCGCTTCCGCACGCGCGGCCTCACCGGCCTGCTCCAGCAGTCCATCCTCCCGAACTCGCAGGTGGCGCGCCTCAGGGCCGCCCGCGACTTCCTCCTGCGCATCCGCCACCAGCTCCACTTCCTGCGCGGACGCAAGGAGGACCGGCTCACCTTCGATCTCCAGGAGGAGGTGGCGCGTTTCCTCGGCTACCAGCAGGGCCCCGTGCTGCCCGTCGAGGCCTTCATGCGTGACTACTACCTGTCCGCCCATGCCCTCCGGCAGGCCGCCGACTCCCTCATCGCCCGCTGCGAGGAGCTCAGCACCGCCCGGAAGATCTCCCTCTTCCCCGAGCGCCGGCTCGGCGCCTTCAAGGTGTTCCGCGGCAAGCTCACCGTGCCGGACCCGGGCCTCTTCACCCGCGAGCCCGCCACCATCCTCGACTTCTTCCGCACCGCCGAGGAACACGGGCTGCCCCTCTACTCGTGGGCCCGCGAGCAGGCCGTGCAGGCCCTGCCCGCGCTCGAGGCCGCCCGCGCCACCCCCGCCGTCACCTCCGCCTTCAAGGCCCTCTTCGCCCGGCCCGGTACCCGCGGCGAGCTCCTCTTCGCCCTGCACGATGCCGGTGTGCTCGGCGCCGTCGTGCCCGAATTCGGCCGCGTCACCGCCCACCACCAGCACGACCTGTACCATGTGTACACCGTCGACGTTCACACCCTCTTCGCCGTGCGCCGCCTCCAGTCCCTGCGCGCCGGAGATCTCGTCACGCAGGAGCCCGAACTCTCCCGTGAGATGCGCGACCTGAAGGATCCCTTCCCGCTCTACCTCGGCATGCTCCTGCACGACGCGGGGAAGGGGATGGGGGGCGACCACTCGGAGAAGGGCCGGTTGCTCATGGTGGCCCTCGGCGAGCGGCTGGGTCTGACGCCCCGCCAGCGCGAGGTGGCCGAGTTCCTCGTGAAGGAGCACCTGGCGATGAGCCACACCGCCCAGCGCCGCGACCTGAGCGATCCGGCCCTCATCGCCGACTTCGCCCGCGGGGTGGGGGACGTGGAGAAGCTCACCTGTCTCTACCTCCTCACCTGGGCGGACATCTGCTCGGTGGGGCCTCGCATGTGGACGGGCTGGAAGGCGCAGCTGCTGCGCGAGCTGTACGACAAGGCACGGGCCCATCTCGTGGGCTCGGCGGCCCCCCCGGGCGAGCGCTCGTCCGAGCACCTGCGCGAGCGTTTCCACGCGCGCTGGGCCCGCGTCCTCGGCGAGCCGCGGGCGAGTGAGCTGGGACAGGTGCTCCCCGAGCGGTATTTCCTCGGGACGGATCCCTCGCGCGCCACGCTCCACGGCCGGCTGCTCGCGTGTGCCCGGAAGAGGCCCCTGACCGCCGCCCTGCGCCACCACCCGGACGCCGGTTACAGCGAGCTATCCCTCGCCGTCCAGGACAGGCCCGGTCTGCTCGCGCTGCTCGCCGGCGTGCTGTCCGCCCACCGCATCGACATCCTCTCGGCCCGCATCGTCTCCACCTCGGATGGGCTCGCGCTGGACGTCTTCGATGTGCGGCCTCCGCATGGACTGCTGCTCGAGCGCTCCCGTTGGCGCATGGCCCGGACGGATCTGCTGCGCGTCCTCACCGGCCAGGCCACCATCGAGGACGTGCTGCGCCGGCGCCGCTCCGGCTCCGTCCTGCAGCGGCACCTGCCTCCCGTGCCTCCCAAGGTCACGGTGGACAACCGTGCCTCCCGTGACTTCACCGTGGTGGATGTGGTGGCCCCGGATCGGGTGGGCCTCCTGCACGCCATCTCCTCGGCGCTCACCCGCGCGGGCGCCCGGATTGCCCTCGCCAAGGTGGCCACCGAGGCCCACCGCGCCGTGGACTCGTTCTACATCACCCGCCAGGGCGCCAAGGTCGAGGGCCCGGGTGACGAGGCGGCGCTGGTGGGCGACATCACCGCGGCCCTGGAGGCGCTGGAGCGCGAGGGCGCGGAGGTCCGCGGCTGAAGGGGCTCACGGACCCGCGGGTGGCAGCTCCTGGAAGGCCGACAGCGCGGGCCGGACTCCCACCTTGCCCTTGATCCGGTTTGGCGGGGCAGGAGACGTCTGGGGCTCGGTCTCCTGGGGCTCCTCGGCCGGGGCGTCCTCGCTGATCTCCTTGAAGATGCGGCGGCCGAGCACCGCCCCCAGCACCAGCGACACCACCATCCCCACGCCGGACACCACCGTCATCACCGTCTGCCCCTGCGCCAGTCCACTGCCGAACTGCGCCGTGAGGAAGGTGCCCGGGATGGTTCCCACCAGCACCCCCAGCGCCAGCGGCCAGAAGCGCGCCTTGGCCGCCGTCGCCGCCGCGATCATCACGTCCGTGGGCAGCAGCGGGTTGATGCACGTGAGCAGCGCGAACTTGAAGCCGTGCCGCTTCGCCGCCCGGGTGATCGCCGGGTAGCGGCTGCCCGCCATGCGCTTCATCAACCGCGTCCCCAGCCAGCGCGACAGTCCGAAGATGAGCAGCGTCGCCAGGAAGCTGCCCATCAGTGAATAGATCGTCGCCGCCCGGGTCCCGAAAATCATCCCGCCCACCGCGGTGAACACCTGCCCGGGCAACAGCGTCACCGGCCGCACCGCCAGGAAGAAGACGAAGGCCACCGGCGCCCATTTCCCCATCGGCGCCAGGAACGCATGCAGATCCTTCTGGTTGATGAAGTCCGGGCCCAGCAGCCGCAGCATCGTGAGCCCCCCGATGGAGGCCAGCACCGGCGCCAGAATCTTCAGCCAGGCCTTGAGACCCATTCCCCCGCCGCCACCATTCACGCCGTCCTCCCACGCAGAATTGGCGGGAAAGGTGAGACACCGGACGGGAATCGGCAATGTGGACTGGCGTGTTCTTGACACTGAAGCATCCGGGCGGGCAGGCCGTAGTTTCGCCCGCCGGGACAGCGTGTGCCCCTAACCTCGTGTCATTCCAGGGGTTTTGATGTGTTCTGTCCGGTGTGAACGGCTGGCGGTGTACGGAGCTTGCTTGCATCGGGGCGCTTCCGTCCCAAGTTTTGGAGCAAGGGGCACCCTGGCGGGGAAGGGGAAGAACGTAGGAGGAGAGACGACATGCAGCAGGAC
>DASQMW010000047.1:0-30949 GCA_035645295.1 Archangium sp. | reverse complement strand
GGGCTCAGCGTGTGGACGAGCCGCGCCAGCTCCTCCTCGCTCTCGGTGGAGACGCTGCGGGAGGTCTCCGCGCCGCACGCGGACAGCAGGGGAAGGGAGCCAAGCAACAACAGCTTGGGGCTGAAGCCGGAACGCGCCTTGAGGAGTCTGCGCGGGGAATCGCTGGGGAGCATGGTTCTCTCGGGGGCTGGGGGGATACTGCCGATGAGCGGGCGGCTTGAGCCCCCGCTCTTGAGGCCTTCTCAGGCTCCGCAACCGTAAAGGTATTTCAACGCAATGATATCGGAGCTGGTGAACTCGCCGGTCGCGCTCGACAGGAAGCAGGCGTTCATCAGCGACCCGCCCACCGTGGACGTGCTCGGCGTGCCGGGGATGAGGATGGCCCCCACGCCGGCGGATCCCTCGTTGACGCCGGAGCCGCAGCTGATGACCTGATTGTAGTAGTCCGAGTGGCGGAGACCGAGCGCGTGGCCCAGTTCGTGGGTGATGACGTGCTCGATCACGTCAACGCTGTAGTTGGCCAGCCCGGTGCCGATATTGATGGTGCCGTAGGGCTTGCCGCCCGAGGGGTATCCAGAGGAGCCACCGGTACCGGATGTGGTCTGCACGTTGATGACCGCGCTGCAGCCGATGGCCGGTCCCCTCGCCATGGTGAAGCAGAGCCCCAGGGCATTGTAATTCTGGAGTGCCAGATCGAGCCCCTGGCTGAACAGGCTGTAGCTGTTGAACGTGGAGGTGGGGTTGACGCAGATCTTCGTCACGGTGGAGGTGCTGACGAGATTGGTCGTCCTGTATTGCTCCGCGCTCCCCTCGCCGGGCTGGAGCATCTCCCGGGACGCCTCGAGGGTCACGTGAGCGTCGCGCCCCACGTACACGGCATCCTCGACGACCTTGATGTCGCCGGCCGGAAACCCGGCCTCGAGCAGGTTGGAGACGATCTCCTGGTTCTTGGCCTGCGGGTCGACACCGCAGCCGGCCAGCACCGCGCCACAGCTCACCACGAGGACTGCCGCTCTCTTGAACATGTTCGTTTCCTCCAGTTCCAGGGCGGACAACAGACCTTCCAGGACATTCTACCCATCAACCATATCATACTCTGATTAGTTGTTGAACCAGGAAATACCTGCCACCCGAGACACTGGCGTGGGGGGGGGGCGTGCGTATAGGGCGGAGGGAGGCCCTGTGGAGGGTGCTTGGGGGCTGGAAGGCTGCCGGCCCTCCCGGAGGGTGAAGCGGGCCTGCATGGGAGGTCTGACGGCCCTGCTCGCGCCACACCCGGTAGCGCCCGGGGGCGAGGCCCAGCGCGAGGGGCTGGCCTGGCCGCTTCAACAGTTGCACCACCCGGTGGCCCTCCTCGTCGAGCACGAGGAGCACCGTGCCCGCCTGCGCGAGGGCTGGGAGGGCTCCCAACAGGGAGAGGAGCACGACGGTGAGCGGGACGTTCGTGGCGAGGCTTCCCCCCAGGGTGAACGAACCCAGCATATACCGCGAGCCGCGGCGGGAAGTCTGGCGCGCGGCTCAGTCCCGCTTCCAGCGAAGTTGGAACTCGAGCTCGTCCATGCCCCCTTCGCGCTCGTGCTCGATGTTGAAGAGTGCATCGGCGGGGATCCGCAGGCGCTCGCCGACGACCTGGATGGTGAAGGACTCACCGGCCTCGATGGCATCCGCCAACCGCCGCAGCTTCGCGACGAACTCCTTGCGCGGGTACGTCTTCTCCAGGTCTCGCTCGGGTCGCTTCGGCATCGCCTTCCCCTCTTCCGTCAACGTGCGGTCCGCGGCGCTCATATCATGGCACGGCGTATGGTAGACGGCCCGGCGGGTACGAGGAGCAACCAATGGCCAAGGCAGAGCAGGCAGGAACGGCAATCCATGTGCGGGGCGCGCGGGTCAACAACCTCCAGAACATCTCGCTCGATCTGCCGAAGAAGAAGATCACCGTGTTCACCGGCGTGTCGGGCTCGGGCAAGTCGTCGCTGGTCTTCGACACCCTTGCCGCCGAATCGCAGCGGCTGCTCAATGAGACGCTGCCGACCTTCGTGCAGACCTTCCTGCCGCGGCAGCCCCAACCCGACGTCGACGCCCTCGAGAACCTCTCGGCGGCGATCATCGTCGACCAGTCGCGGATTGGCGGCAACAGCCGCTCCACCGTTGGCACCGTCAGCGACACCGCGGGGCTGTTGCGGCTGTTGTTCTCGCGCCTCGGCACGCCGGCCGTGCCCCGCCCGAGCGCGCTGTCGTTCAATGATCCCGCTGGCCTGTGCAAGGCCTGCGACGGCATCGGCGTCGTCTCGTCAATTGACGTGAAGGGATTGATCGACGAGAGCAAGAGCCTCGAGGAAGGTGCCTTGTTGTTCCCCGGGTTCGCCGTCGACTCCTGGTTCTACAACATCATCAGCGGCTCGGGTTTCTTCGATACCAAGAAGAAGCTCGCCGACTACTCCGCCGACGAGCGGCACAAGCTGCTGCACGAGCCGGAGTGCAAGGTGAAGCTCAAGGTGGGCACCAAGATGATGGGCTCCACCTATGAGGGGTTGATCCCCAAGATCCGCCGCCTCTATCTGTCGAAGAACCTCGACGACCTGCAGGCGCACCTCAAGAGCGCGCTCGAGCCCATCCTCACCCGCGAGCCCTGCGCCGACTGTGGTGGCACCCGCCTGAACGCCGCGGCCATCGCCTGCCGCGTCGACGACGGCGCTGGCCACGCCATCAACATCGCCGAGGCCATGACGTTGTCGGTCAGCGAGCTGCTGGAGGTGATCAACCGGACGAAGAGCGGCTTCGACAACGCGGCCACCGCGCCGGTGCGGCAAGCCCTCGCCCGGCGCCTGCAGGCCCTCGTCGACATTGGCCTCGGCTACCTCTCGATGGATCGCGAGAGCAGCACGCTCTCGGGGGGCGAGTCGCAGCGGGTGAAGATGGTGCGGGCGCTCGGCTCGAGCCTCACCGATTTGACCTACATCTTCGACGAGCCAAGCATCGGCCTGCACCCCGCCGATCTGCACCGCCTCAACACCCTGCTCGTGCAGCTGCGCGACAAGGGAAACACGGTGCTCGTCGTCGAGCACAAGCCGGCGGTCATCGCCATTGCCGACCACATCGTCGACATCGGCCCCGGCGCTGGCGAGCACGGCGGCCGCGTCGTCTACGAAGGCGACGTAGAAGGACTGAAGAACTCATCGTCGGTGACGGGGCAGGCGCTGTCGCAGAAGCCGGTGACGAAGACGCAGACACGAGCGCCGACCGGGTGGATCGAACTCCACGATGTGACGCTGCACAACCTGAAGAACCTGAGCGTGCGCATCCCCCAGGGCGTCTTCGTCGTCGTCACCGGTGTCGCCGGCTCGGGCAAGAGCTCGCTCATCCGCCAGACGCTTCCGCAGCGCATCAAGGACGTCGTGGTCATCGACCAGAGTCTGGCCCGCGGCTCGAGCCGCTCGAACCTCGCGACGTGGACGGGGATTCTCGACGCCGTCCGCAAGCTGTTCGCGACGACGAACAAGGTGTCGGAGTCCTTGTTCTCCGCGAACTCCAAGGGCGCCTGCCCCGAATGTCAGGGCCTTGGCGTCGTCTACACCGACATCGCCCACCTCGACCCCGTCGCCCTCCCCTGCGAGGCCTGCGGCGGCCGCCGCTTCACCGACGCCGTCTTGAAGCACAAGGTGCGCGGCCGCTCCATCGGCGACGTCTTCGACTTCTCCGTCGACGACGCCGCCGCGTTCTTCGTCGAGCCCGCCATCCAGGGACCGCTTCAGTCCCTCGTCGACGTCGGCCTCGGCTACGTGCGCCTCGGCCAACCGTTGAACACGCTGTCCGGCGGGGAGCGCCAGCGCATGAAGCTCGCTCGCAGCCTGCACGAGCCGGCGTCCCTGGCGATCCTCGACGAGCCGACGACCGGACTGCACTTGAAAGACATCGATCGCCTGGTGGCGATGATCGATCGTCTCGTCGACACGGGCACGTCGGTCATCGTCATCGAGCACCACCCCCGGGTCATCCGCCGCGCCGACTGGATCATCGACATGGGCCCGGGTGCCGGCCACGACGGCGGCCGCATCGTCTTCGAAGGACCCCCCGCCGGCTTGCTGAAGCACCCGGCCTCGCTGACCGGGCAGTGGTTGTCCCGAGAAGGCTGACGGCGTGCTTCACAGCCCCGGGGCTCAGTGGGCGGGCGCGGCCAACGCCGAGCGCAGGGCCTCGAGTTCCCGCTTCACCTCGGGCGAGGGCTCGTCCGCGAGCAGCTTCTCGATGCGGGCCGGGACCTCCTGCTGGGTCGTGGAGGCCAGTTGGGGCACCAGCCGGGGCAGGTCCTGCTTCAACGTCCCCAGGAAGCGGAGCCGGTCTTCATCCGAGTACACCTTCCGCTCCGAGAGCGTGGTGAGTGCGCCGATCACCACGCTGCCCAGGCCTGTCCGGATCTTGGCCATCCCCGACTCGAACGCCTCACGATTGCGGATGCCGGAGGTAGGAACCCGGTCAATCGCCTCCATCATCTCCGCGGCCGCATGGGAGATGAAGGACTGGAGCTCGATCATCTCCGTCGCGAAGGACCCGCTCGTCGCGTTGGCACCGATGTACAGCATGAGGATCTGCGAGACCGGCTCCATCATGGAGCCCGCGAGCTGGACCCGGGCCAGCGGAGCCACCTCGAGCTTCTCGATCGCGTCCACGTTCTCGAAGGCCGTCAGCCGGGCGAAGAGCGCGCCGGAGCGCGTGCTCCGGTAGCGCGGCAGCTCGGCGGGGTTCTTCTGCGCGATCGCGGCGAGCGCCTGCGCGGCCAGCACATAGTCCTCGCCATCCCAGCTCCCCTCCGCCGAGGGGACGCCGAGCTCCACGTACTGCTCCAGCCCGAGGGAGCGATCCTCCACCGCGGGCGGAGCGGGCTGGGACACCTGGGATGGACCAGGTGCCCTGCCCTCGGAGGTGGCGGTGGGAGTGGCACAAGCAGCCAACAACAAGACGAGCGAGCCAGAAGCCAGAAGTCGAGTGGACATCCGGCATTCAAGCCCCGGGGCTTCCAGCCTCGTCAAGGATTGGAAGCGCCCGCCTGGAGGTAGCGCTCCAGCACCCGCTGGCGCTGGGGCAGGAACTGATCCCTGAGCGCCGGGGAGATGGCGAAGCGGCTGGGGTCCGCCGGATCATCGTTCTCGGTGCTGTGGACGAAGGTGGCCGAGGCGGGCCACGTCAGGCCACCGCCCACCGGCCTGCCATTGTTGCGCTGGTGGCAGCCGCCGCAGGACAGGGCCTGGGCACGAGCGACGATGTCATGAGGGGTCAGCGTGCTGCCCACCCGGGCGAGTTCCTGGCCGATGGCCTGGTGGAACGGGCTGGGGCCCGGGCCGAACCAGGCGAGGTAGTCATCCACTCCGCCCCGTGTCTGGGAGTCGCTCTGGGCGGCGTTGAACTGATCCGGCACCGAGTGGTTGAAGAGGTTGAGGTCATTGATGGCCAGGCCCGCCACCTGGGTGACGAAGTGGCTCTGGAAGGCGGAGGCCCGAGGGTCGGTGGACGCCGGGTTGAACAGGCCGCCAAAGGCATTCGTCTTGACCGTCGCCGGGACGAACTTCAGCGTGCACGAGGGCTGGGAGGCGCAATCGCGCACCAGCTTGAACTCGCGCAGCATCCACGGGATGGGAGGCGCGGTGGGCCCCCCCTGGAGGAACTGGTTGGTGCGCACCTGGCCCAGGCTCCCCAGGTTGTTGCCGTAATGGTTCATGCTCACCACCGGCGCGAAGCCCGGCAGGCCCGTGAAGTAGAAGGATTCCAGCTTGCTGGCGCGCGACGAGGGGTCGGAATCAGTGGACAGCCCCGCCCAGAAGCTGGCCACCGGCCGGCAGCCCTCGAGCCCCAGCTCGGGCTGGGGGTTGGGCAGAACGGACTCGAAGATGATGAAGTTGCGGTTGGCGGGAGCGGAGGGCAGCTTCGCCAGGACGATGCGGTACTCGCCGCAGTTGGAGCCATCCACGGGCGCCAGATCGAAGCGGTTGTAGAGGCCCACCGCCGCATAGCTGTCCAGGTTGATGACCGAGCCCGGCCGCGCCTGGCCCCCCTCGCTCGGGCGGCACACGTAGGGGAAGCCGTTGAGGGTGTTGCCCTGATCCGTGCAGTGCGGCATGCCGGGCAGGTCCGGCTGCCCGGGCGCCGGGTTCTGTGTGTCCCAGAGTTGGCGGAAGAGCTGCTCGGGGGTGAAGCCCGCCCCGCCATTGTCCGCGGCCAGCTTGCTGAACACCCGCCGCCCGTTGAACCGGGCCAGGATGCTCTTCTCCGTCACGGCCAGCGAGCGGCGGATGTCGATGGGAGCCAGTGCCGGAGACTCCTCGACCCCCGGAGCCGGGGGCGTCATGCCGATACCACCCCGATCGGAGTGCGGCGCTTCCGCCCCCTCCGAGGGCATACCGTTACAGGCACCCAGCATGGAGGCGGAGACCGCCACCAGACACACCCGCTTGAAACAATCCTGGCCCATGGATTCCCTTTCGTGAGGTCCGATGAGTTGGACCCGTGAGCCGCTCCGGCGGGCAAGGCCTCGGAATTTATTTTCACCGGAGCCCTCACGGACACGGCCCGGCCTGTGACGCGGGCCACATCCCGCGTGTGAGGTGGCGCACCGCGTCCGGTCTTGAGGCCCTGCATTGTTCGCCTCACTTCGGGCAACGACACCGGCCCCGAGTGAATGGACACGGGCAATGAGCAAGCATCAGACACGGGCGTTGGAGCCCCATGTGTTGGTTCTCGATACGCAACAGAGCTACAAGCGCCTGGAGGAAGATGCGCTCATCCGGGTCGTCCGGGAGGAATGCCGGCACTTCGCCGTCCACCATCTCCCCTACCGGCTCTCCCCGGTCATCCTCGGCATCCCCGGGCTGCTGCTCCACCTGTTCCTGCTCGCCGCCGCCCACACCTTCGAGCGCGCGCGGTGGATGTATGCGCTCTGGGTGGTCTGCCGGGTGCTCCACTTCTGCCTGGATGCCATGGACGGTACCCAGGCCCGGCGCAACGGGACTCAATCCACCGCACGCCACTTCTGGGACCACTGGGTCGACGTCATGAACTCGGCGATGGCCGTGCTCATCGTGGCCCAGCTCGGTCCCCGGCAAGGCGTCTACTTCCTCCCCTACATCCTGCTGACCGCCACCGGGCAGCTCTTCTTCTACCTCGGGCTGTGCCGCTACTTCGCGACGGGCGTCATGCGCGATCCCTATATCAACCACCTCTGGAACTATGTCTTCTGTCTCTTCCTGGGGTTGTCCGTCTGCGTTGGCGGCATGGAGCTCCTCGAGCAGCCCTTCTTCCAGGTCCTCTATACGGGTCTGAGCGTCCTGGCCTTCGGCGTCGGCTTCTGGTCCCTGTTGCAGGACCTCGTGCTCATGTACCGCTCGCCGCTCTCCTCTCTCCGCTTCTACGTGCGCATCCTCACGGCGCCCGCGCTCATTCTCGGCGTGTACGTGACCTGGCTCCGGGACTGGAGCGATGTCTTCTCCGCCCGGGCCCTGGTCTCCCTCGCCATGAGCAGCCTCGCGGTGGGCGTCCATGCGCGCCAGCTCGTCAACAAGCCTCCGGCGTGGCTGACCACCGAGAGCGCGCTGTTCCTCCTCGTGCTCCCCCTCTCGGGGTTGCCCGTGGTGCTCCAGCCCGAGCTCCACCACGGGCTGCTGGGAGTGATGGTGCTGACGATGCTCATCAGCATGGTCCGGCACCTCCGGGAGATGATCTCCCAGTACCCAGAGATCGGCTTCCCGCTGGTGTGGCTGCCCTCGACGCACAGACCCGTGCTCCAGCACGTGAGCAACAAGCTCGCGGCCTGAAGGACTCGCGTGCGGAGGATCCGGGCCTTCACCGGGAATCTCCTTGTCAGCGGACGGACATCCGCTATATTGGATGGCGCATGATTCCTCCGCGTCGCGCTTGCTGCCGCTGTCCGGCTTTGACGGTGGGTCTCCACCCCGTCGAGCGGCGGTAGGACTGCTGCACGACAGAGGAAGAGAGAGCCCACCCCCCGCGAGGGCCCGGTGGGCTTTCGAGCTTCTATGCTCGATCGCAGCCGTGCCTCGGTCCGGGTCACCCCAGGAGAGGTCAGGAATGCGAGCTGCGAACATCAGACGAGCGGAAGGCGGTACCAGGAAGAGCGTGCGCGCGCACGCCACCCTCGTGCTGGCCATGACGGCTGTACTGGTCCATGGACCCGCGCTGGCCGAGGAGCCCGCGCCGGCACAGGCCCCGGAGCAAGCGGCGGACACCCCCGTCACCGCTGAGCGGCTGGCGGAGCTGGAGGAACAGGTCCGCCTGCTGCGGAGCGAGCGGGAGCTGGAGCAGAAGCAGGCGGCCGAGGAGAAGAAGAAGGGCGTCTCCGTGACGGCCGCGCCCGGCAAGGGGCTCACCGTCACGACCGATGACGGCCGCTTCGGGCTGACGGTCCGGGCGCGTGCGCAGCTGCGGGAAACCCTCGCCCGCGACAAGGACAAGACGACCAACGAGATCAACGTGAAGACGTTGCGCCTGGTCACCCAGGGGCATGTCCTCAGCACCGACCTCAAGTACAACATCCAGCTCGCCTTCGGCGGCAACGACTTCGAGACGGGGAACTCCTCCCCCATCTTCGACGCGTTCATCGACTACACGCGGGTCCGCGATCTCAACGTGCGCGTCGGGCAGTACTTCGTTCCGTTCGATCGGGCACGCACCATCCGGGAGTTCGCGCTGCAGCTCGTCGACCGGCAGCAGGTGGTGCAGGAGCTGACGCTGGATCGCGATGTCGGCCTGATGCTGTACTCGAACGACCTCGCGGGGCTGAACGGGCTGTTGGGCTATCACCTCTTCGTCGGCGGCGGCGAGGGACGCAACCGCTTCGGCGCCCAGGCGACGGGCGGCATCTACGTCGCGCGCCTGGTGCTCCGGCCGTGGGGCGCCTTCGACGAGGATCAGGAAGGAGACCTCCAGCGGCTCCCCAAGCCGCGCCTCGCGCTCGGGGTCGCCGGTGGCTACAACCAGGGAACGAATCGCCAGCGGTCGACCACGGGCAACGCGCTGACGCTCGGGACGCTCGACTACAGGCACGCCGCCGCCGACGTGGTCTTCAAGTACAGCGGCTTCTCGTTCCTCGGAGAGGCCGTCGTCCGCACGGCGGGGCGTGACTTCATCGAGGGGACCAACGCGAGCGGGGCGACGATCCGCGAGTACTCCCGCTCCGGCTGGGGCTACTTCCTCCAGGCCGGCCTGATGGTGAACCCGCTGGTCGAGGTCGCCGCCCGGTGGGACCACCTGTTCGCCTTCGCTGGGACGGATCCCGCGCTCGTCACCCAGGTGAACACGCAGGGGAGACAGGTCGGCGGTGGACTCAACGTCTACCTGAACGGTCACGCGTTCAAGCTCCAGACCGACTACTTCTACATCTTCGGCCACGACAAATCCGCGGGCCGGCATGTCGCGCGGCTCCAGCTCGACGCCTCGTTCTGAGCCCTCGAACCGGAGGAAGTCTGGTACGAGTACGCCGATGAGTGTCATCGGCTCGATTCCCCTGCCCATCCGCCTGGTGCTGCTCCGCCCGCGCAACGCGGAGAACCTGGGTGCCGCTGCTCGGGCCATGAAGAACTGCGGCCTGTCCGAGTGGACCTGGGTCCGTCCCGAGGCCGAGGACCTCGCCCCCGCCCGCCGGCTCGCCGTCCATGCCGAGGACGTCCTGGAGGCCTCGGGCCGCGCGGACACGCTCGATGCCGCCGTGGCGGACTGCGTCTGGGTGGTGGGCACCAGCTCGCGCAAGGTGGAGGGCAAGCGCCGGCTGTCCCCTCGCGCCGTGGCGGAAGAGATGGTGCAACGCGCCTCTCAGGGGCCCGTGGCCCTCGTCTTCGGCGATGAGCGCAGTGGGCTCACCAACGCCGAGGTCGAGCGCTGTCACGACCTGTCCGCCGTCCCCACCGCTCCCGAGCAGCCCTCCATCAACCTCGCCCAGGCCGTGCTGCTGTACTCCTATGAGCTCCGCATGGCTGCGCTCGCCGCCTCGCCTCCGCCCGCCGCTCCGCTCCCCGTCGCGGCCACGGACACCGAGCTGGCCCAGGTGGAGTCCGCACTGGAGCAGGCCCTCATCTCCGGCGGCTTCCTCGTGGACGAGCAGTCGCGCGGGCGCACCGGGCTCCGCGACCTGTTCGCTCCCCTGCGCCGCTCCCGGCTCACTCGCAAGGAAGCGAAGCTGTGGCTCGCAGCCCTGTTCACGTTGGCCAAACGGTTGCGCTCTGGGAATGGGGGCGCATGACTCTCGGTCCAGGGGCAACCCGGGACCCGAGACACCCTCACCCCGTCCCTCTCCCGAGGGGAGAGGGGTTGTTGGCGGGGTTGTTGGCGGGGTTGTTGGCGGTGTTCCTGGTGGGGTTCTCGGCTGAGGAGGGACGGGGGTGGGCCTCCCCTTCACTCAGCGCGTGGAGCCCAGGAGCTTCGTCATCAGCTTCGGGTCCTCCGGCAGCAGCCCCGACTTCGGCAGCCGCTTGAGCAGCTCCTTCCAGCGCGGATCCGCCTTGTAGGTCTTCTGGAGCAGCGGCACCGCCTCGTCCACCTTCCCCACGTTGACGAGCGACACCGCGTGCCAGAACACCATCTCCGCGTTGCCCGGCGCCAACGCCTCGGCCTCCGAGTAGGCCTTCAGCGCCGCCTGCGTGTCGTTGCGCTCGATGGCGAGGTCTCCCTCGTTCATCAGGTTGTACGCCCGCTGCAGCGTCACCAGCCGCCGCAGCTCCTTCAGCGGCGCCGTGTGGTCATCCACCCGCAGGTCGAACTTCCGGTCCGCCCACGGCCGCCCCGTGGCCTTGCCCGACACCACGATGAGCGCCGCCGACTGCTTGCCCCGGATGTCGCCTCCCTGCGCTTCCGCCGCATCGAGCGCCGCCAGCATCCGCTCGGCCAGGTCCCCCTTCGACTCCCGGTAGGCCTTCGCCATCGCCGGCCACACCGTGTCCTTCTCCATCATGTTGGCCTGCACCGCGAAGTTCTCCCCCACGAGGTGGCCCGCCGCCGCGATGCACTTCTCTCCCGTGTGCGCCACCACCCGGCCCTGCACGTCGATCATCCCCACCTGCCGCACCTGGCTCGCCGAGTCCGCCGCCAACAGCCCCGCCAGGGACTGAGGGGCACTGCGGCCCGCGCGCATCAGCTCCAGGCCGAGCTTCCCGTAGGATGGGTCCACGAAAGACTGGGTGGCCACCGCCCCCACGCCCGCCTCGGCCCAGGGCACCGTCGAGCCCACCGAGAACCAGTGGGACTGCACCGCCACGCCCAGCTCCCCCGTCTCCGGGTCACGCGCGACGATGGAGTAGGTGTGGACGGGCCTCTTGGGCACGGGCGCCGGCTCCGCGGCGAGAGCGGGCACGGCGAGCAGGGCGAGCAACAGGATGGAACGCACCATGGGTCCTCCGGAGAACGGGGGGCCGCGAGACTGAGCGAGCGGGCGTCCAGCCGCAAGCGCTCTCCGTCCCCCTGCCCTCGAGCGGGCGGCCATGAAGTGCCCCCAGTAGGGCGTCTCCCAGGTCCCTACCTTCTCTGAAGATTCCAACGCGGAAGGAGCCACCATGCGTCATATGCCCTACGAGCGGATGTCCATCAGCGACGGACCCGACGACTCCCCCAACGTCCCCAACCGGGAGGCCCCCGAGGAGAAGGAGAACGGGTCCAAGCGCACACCCAACGCCGCCGAGGGCACCGAGGGCGAGGAGCGCCGCATGCCCCAGGCCGAGCCCGGCCCCACTCCCGGCTCGGCCGAGGGGGGTGCCTTCGACGAGCCCTCGCGGCATTGACTCGCGGCCGTTACAGTGGCCTGGAGCCATGAACCGCAAGCCCCCTGCCCGCCGCTCCCCGCCTCCCTCCTCCAACAAGCACACCCACGCCGGGCGCTGGGAGGGCAAGGCCAAGCCGGACTGGATCGCCCGTGCGCTCGCGCGGGCCGGGGTGCTGCCCCAGGAGGAGGCCGAGGCTGCCATCAAGGCCGGCCGGGTCTCGATGAACGGGAAGGTGGTGAAGCAGCCCCTCGCCCCCGTTGTGCCTGGAGCCGCCGTGCGTGTGGATGGGTTGCCCGTGTCGCTCGAGGCGCCCACCCGCGTCCTTGCCTTCCACAAGCCCGCCGAGCTGCTCACCTCCACGGTGGGCCAGCATCGGGTGGGCACCGTCTATGACGTGCTCCTGCCCCAGCTACCCCAGGAGCTGGCCGGCTTCACCTGGCACGCGGTGGGGCGGCTGGACCGGGGCACCACCGGGCTGCTCCTCTTCACCAATGACGACAAGCTGGTGACGCACGCGACGTCTCCCGAGACGCACCTCATCAAGCGCTACGTGGCCACGGTCTTCAGCGAGGCGGACGAGGAGAAGGTGGAGCCGTTGCGCCGCGGGGTGCAGCTGGAGGACGGCCCGGCCCGGCCCGCGAAGGTCCGGCTACGCGACGCGCATACCGTGGAGGTGTCCGTCACCGAGGGCCGCAACCACCAGGTGAAGCGGATGCTCGGCGCGGTGGGGCTGCCGGTGCGCGCCCTGCACCGCGAGGCCGTGGGCGGGGTGGAGCTGGACGTGCCCGAGGGCTCCTTCCGGCTCCTCACCGACACCGAGGTCACCGAGGGCCTCCGCTACACCCCGGGCAAGGCCTGAGGGTCTCCCCTCCGGGCCACCGCTTCAGGACTGCCGCTTCAGGCTGCCCACGGTGAGCCCCGCCTGGCGCGGCTGCACCCGGTTGATCTCATCGGCCCGCGCCCGCGCCAGCTCCGGCGCCTGGGAGGGCGTGCTCGCCCGTGCGGCGGGGGGCGTGGACATGCTCCGCCCCGCGGCCCCACCGAGCAACTGCTGGATACGCGCCCAGCGCGCCTTCTCCTCGGCCATGAGCCGCTTGAGCTCCTCGCGGGCCGCGGTGTCCGGCAGCGTGTCGGCCGTGGCGGCGACCCGATCCAGGAAGGGCATCAGGTAGCCGATGTCCCTATCGAAACCTGCGGGCTTCGCCATGTGCATCCTCCTCGGGTAGGGGGACGGACCCCGTTCTCCCTTCCTACCTCAGCGGACGGCCGTCCGGGCGGCTCATCCCACCTCTCCCCCCAGAAATCGTCCTGCCCAACAGAAGCTTTTGGGAAGCCTGGGGGTTATGAACCCCGAGTGTAAGCAGGGCTCCTCCAGCAGCCCAGCACCCGGGGGGGGCTTCCCCTTGGGCCTCGGAGGGAGTAGACGGCTCCCCGGCTTCAATGCCGATTTGGCTGGAAACTTCAAGCGCCGGGAAGTAAGGGCGCCCCCTGCCCTGTTCTCGCAGGACTTCAATCAGCAGAAGGACCGACCCTCGTGGCCTCCCAAGTTCCCATCGACAAGGTTCGTAACATCGGTATTTCCGCCCACATCGACTCGGGCAAGACGACGCTCTCCGAGCGCATCCTCTTCTATACCGGCCGTATCCACGAGATCCATGAGGTGCGTGGCAAGGACGGCGTGGGCGCGAAGATGGACTCGATGGATCTGGAGCGTGAGAAGGGCATCACGATCCAGTCTGCCGCCACCTACGCGATCTGGGGCGAGTACAACATCAACCTGATCGACACCCCGGGACACGTGGACTTCACCATCGAGGTGGAGCGCTCCCTGCGCGTGCTCGACGGTGCCATCCTCGTGCTCTGCTCGGTGTCCGGCGTGCAGTCCCAGTCCATCACGGTGGACCGGCAGATGAAGCGCTACAAGGTTCCCCGCATCGCGTTCGTCAACAAGATGGACCGCGCGGGCGCCAACTACGAGCGCGTGGCGGCCCAGCTCAAGGAGAAGCTGAGCCACCACCCCGTGCGCCTCCAGGTTCCGATCGGCGCCGAGGACCGCTTCCAGGGTCTCATCGACCTCATCCAGATGAAGGCGTTCTACTTCGATGGTGAGAGCGGCGAGAAGATCCGCGAGGAGGAGATCCCCGCCGAGTACGTCGAGAAGGCCAAGGCCGACCGCCTGGAGATGATCGAGAAGGTCGCCGAGGTGGACGACACGCTGGGTGAGCTCTTCCTGGCGGATGCCGCCATCAACAACGAGCAGATCATGGCCGCCATCCGCCGCGCCACGATCGCGCTGAAGATGACGCCCGTCATGTGCGGCTCGGCCTACAAGAACAAGGGCGTGCAGCTGCTGCTCAACGCCATCTGCTCGTTCCTGCCCAACCCGGCGGAGATCACCAACGAGGCGCTGGACCAGAAGAACGGCGAGGCGAAGGTCATCCTCGAGTCCAACCCGGACAAGCCCTTCGTGGGCCTGGCGTTCAAGCTGGAAGACGGCCGCTACGGTCAGCTCACCTACATGCGCATCTACCAGGGCAAGGTGAGCAAGGGTGACTTCATCACCAACCAGACCAACCAGAAGAAGGTCAAGGTCCCGCGCCTCGTTCGCATGCACTCGAACGAGATGAACGACATCAACGACGCGCGTGCCGGTGACATCGTCGCCCTGTTCGGCGTCGAGTGCGCCTCCGGCGACACGTTCACCGACGGCACCGTGCAGTACACGATGACGTCCATGTTCGTGCCGGACGCCGTCATCTCGCTCGCGGTGAGCCCGAAGAACCGCGACGCCCAGGCCAACTTCTCCAAGGCCCTCAACCGCTTCACCAAGGAGGATCCGACCTTCCGCGTGAACCGTGACGAGGAGTCCGGCCAGACGATCATCCGCGGCATGGGTGAGCTGCACCTGGAGATCTACATCGAGCGCATGAAGCGCGAGTACAACTGCGAGGTGGTCGCCGGTAAGCCGCAGGTGGCCTACCGCGAGACCATCTCCCAGAAGGGCGAGTTCTACTACACGCACAAGAAGCAGACGGGTGGCTCCGGCCAGTTCGCGCGCGTGTGCGGCTACGTGGAGCCCCTGCCGGCCGACGCCGTGCAGCAGTACGAGTTCGTGGACGACATCGTGGGCGGCTCCATCCCCCGCGAGTTCATCCCCGCGTGCGACAAGGGCTTCCAGGAGGCCATCAAGAAGGGCTCGCTCATCGGCTTCCCCGTGGTGGGTGTGCGCGTGGTCATCAACGACGGCGCCTTCCACGCGGTGGACTCGTCCGAGCAGGCCTTCAAGACCGCCGCCATCATGGGCTTCCGCGAGGGCTACGCGGCCGCCAAGCCGATCATCCTCGAGCCGATGATGAAGGTGGAGGTCCAGGCTCCCGAGGACTTCCAGGGCTCGGTGGTCGGTCAGATCAACCAGCGCCGTGGCACCATCCTCGAGTCCGGAACGGCCGAGGGTTACGTGACGGTGGTGGCCGAGGTGCCGCTGAACACCATGTTCGGCTACTCCACGGACCTCCGCTCGGCCACCCAGGGCAAGGGCGAGTTCACGATGGAGTTCGCCAAGTACTCGCCGGTGCCGCGCAACGAGGCCGAGGCCCTGATGGCGCAGTACAAGGAGAAGCAGGCCGCCGAGCAGGCCGCGCGCAAGTAGTTTTGCGCTGCACGGCCTGACAGTTCCAGGCTGTTGAAGGAAGGCGCCTCCCCCGGGGGCGCCTTCTTTGTTTTCGGGCCCGCTGGCGATTCGCGCCGTGGGCCTCCCGGGGACCCTCCCCACTCACGAGAACACATGACTTTCGAAGACCTGAAGCTTGCCGAGCCCCTGCTGCGCGCCGTGACGGCCGAGGGATACACCATCCCCACGCCCATCCAGCAGCAGGCCATCCCCCACGTGCTGGAGGGCAAGGACGTGCTCGGCTGTGCGCAGACCGGTACCGGCAAGACGGCGGCGTTCACGCTGCCCATCCTCCAGCGGCTCTCCGTGGGCCGCCCGGCGCCCGCCGCCCGCGGCCGCCCCATCCGCGCGCTCGTGCTCAGCCCCACCCGGGAGCTGGCCGCGCAGATCGGTGAGAGCATCCGCGCCTACGGCCGCCACACCGGCATTACCTCCGCCGTCATCTTCGGCGGCGTGGGCCAGAACGCCCAGGAGCAGTCGCTCAAGCAGGGCGTGGACATCCTCGTGGCCACCCCGGGCCGCCTGTTGGATCTCATGCAGCAGGGCTTCGTGACCTACAAGTCGCTCGAGGTGTTCGTCCTCGACGAGGCGGACCGGATGCTGGACATGGGCTTCATCCATGATGTGAAGCGCATCATCGCGAAGCTGCCCACGCAGCGGCAGACGCTGTTCTTCTCGGCCACCATGCCGCCCGAGATTCAGGGCCTGGCCAACAGCATCCTGAAGAACCCGGTGCGGGTGGAAGTGGCCCCGGTGGCCACCACCGCGGAGACGATCGACCAGCGCCTGTACTTCGTGGAGAAGGAGCAGAAGCGCGGCCTGCTGGTGCACCTGCTGCAGACGGACAAGGCCATCCAGCGCGTGCTCGTCTTCACGCGCACCAAGCACGGGGCCAACCGCGTGGCCAAGCAGTTGGAGGCCGCAGGCATCGGCGCCGAGCCCATCCACGGCAACAAGAGCCAGAACGCGCGCGAGCGGGCGCTGGCGGCCTTCAAGTCCGGCACCTGCCGGGTGCTGGTGGCCACGGACATCGCCGCGCGGGGCATCGACATCGACGGCATCACCCACGTCATCAACTTCGATCTGCCCAACGTGCCCGAGACGTACGTGCACCGCATCGGCCGCACGGGCCGCGCGGGCGCGGCGGGCATCGCCCTCTCCTTCTGCGACTCCGAGGAGCGCGCGTACCTGAAGGACATCGAGCGCATCATCCGCCGGCGCGTGCCGGTGATGGAGGCCCAGGCGTACCGCTCGAACCTGCCGGCCCCCGCCGAGGGCGCGCTCGAGCCGGCTCCGGCCCGGGCCCAGCAGAATACCCGTTCGCCGCAGGGGCAGCCGCGTGGCGAGCGCCGTGAGGGGGGCCAGCGCCGCGACGGCAACGGCGGTGGACGCCGCCGGAGTGGCGGTGGGGGCGGTGGTGGTGGCCGGGGTGGGAGCGCGGGAGGCTCCCGAGGCTCTGAGTCGGGACGTTCGGCTCGGAGCGACCGTCCGGCCACCCAGCAGGCCCAGCGCCCCTCGGGGTCGGCCCCGGCGGCACCGCCCGCCGTTTCTCAGAGGCCTCGCGCGCCCAAGTGGTTGTAAGAAGCGCCCGCGACGAGAACCTCCGTACCCCCCGCTGAAGAGGCACCCTTGACCCTGCTCCGCGCCGCCGACGTCCAACTGTCCTTCGGCAGCCGTACCGTCTTCCAGGGCCTGACGCTCACCATCGAAGAAGGTGAGCGTGTGGGCCTGGTGGGAGTGAACGGCTCCGGCAAGTCCTCGCTGATGAAGATCCTGGCGGGGGTGGCGCGCGCGGACGCGGGGGAGCTGCAACTGCGCCGGGGCGCTCGCGTCACCTACCTGCCGCAGGAGCCCGAGTTCGCTCCCGGCGCCACGGTGGCCTCGGAGCTGAGCGTGGCCCAGGGCCCCCTCCGGGATGCGCTGGCCACGCAGGCCGAGCTCATCCGCCGCATGGAGTCCACTCCCGCCGACGCGCAGGGCAAGCTGATGGAGCAGCTCTCGACGCTGTCCGACAAGATCGAGCAGCTGGGCGGCTGGGACACCGAGCACCACGCCAAGACGCTGCTGGACCGGCTGGGTGTGAAGGACTGGGACCGGCCCGTGGCCGAGCTGTCCGGCGGTCTGCGCAAGCGCGTGGCCATCGCCCGCGCGCTGCTGACGCGGCCGGACATGCTGATGCTGGACGAGCCCACCAACCACCTGGACGCGGACACGGTGGACTGGCTCGAGGAGGAGCTGGACAAGCTTCCCGGCTCGCTGCTGCTGGTGACGCACGACCGCTACTTCCTGGACGGACTGGTGGACCGGATCGTGGAGATCCAGCCCGGAGAGGGCGTCGTCTCGTACCCGGGCAACTACGAGGCGTACGTGGAGCAGAAGCTGGTGGCGCAGGAGAACGCGTCCGTCGCCCAGCACAAGCGCGAGCGGTGGATTGCCCAGGAAGTGGCGTGGCTGCGCAAGGGCCCGGAGGCGCGGCGCACCAAGAGCAAGGCGCGCATCGATCGGGCTCGCAAGCTGATGGAGGAGAAGGGCTTCCAGCGGCCGAAGGTGGCGGGACTGCAGGTGATGCAGGCGCCCCGGCTGGGCCACACCGTCATCGAGGCCGAGGACGTCCGCAAGTCCTATGGCGAGCGCAACGTCCTCAAGGGCGTGAACCTATTGCTCCAGCGCGGCGAGCGCGTGGGCCTCGTGGGGCCCAATGGCGTGGGGAAGACGACCTTCCTGCGCGTGCTGCTCGGCGAGATGCCTCCGGACTCCGGCAAGGTGGTCATCGGGAAGAACACGAAGGTCGCCTACTACGACCAGACCCGCGCCTCGTTGGATCCGGAGCAGACGGTGTACGAGGCGGCCTCGCCGCGCGGGGACGACTGGGTGGAGCTGGGTGACCAGCGGGTGGCGCTGCGCGACTACCTGGATGACCTGCTCTTCCCCGTGCCCATGCAGCGCATGAAGGTGAAGGCGCTGTCGGGTGGCGAGCGCAACCGCCTGCTGCTCGCGCGGCTCTTCCTGGAGGGCGCCAACGTCCTCGTGCTGGACGAGCCCACGAACGACCTGGACATCGTCACGCTGAACATCCTCGAGGGGCTGCTGCTCAACTTCACCGGCAGCGTGCTGCTGGTGACGCACGACCGGTACTTCCTCGACAAGGTGGCCACCTCCATCCTCGCTTTCGAGGGCGACGGCAAGGTGGTGCGCTACGAGGGCAACTTCGCGATGTACCGGCGGCTGAAGGAGCAGGCCCAGGCCCGCGCCGCCGCCTCGCCTGCCCCCTCGGCGAAGAAGGCGGAGCCCGTTCCCCAGGCCGAGGCGAAGCAGGCTCGCAAGCCGGGCAAGCTCTCGTACAAGGAGCAGCGCGAGCTGGACGGGATGGAGTCGGCCATCGAGGCCGCGGAGACGCGCAAGGCCGAGCTGGAGGCACAGCTCGTGGATCCCAGCGTCTACTCCAGCGCCTCCAAGGCGGCCGAGGTGCAGAGGGAGCTGGGCGTGACGGCGGCCGAGGTGGAGCGCCTTTACGCCCGCTGGCAGGAACTCCAGAACCTGGCCGCCGGTTCCTGAGCACCAAGAAACCCAATTGTGAGTGCAATAACCCTCTCCCCCTGGGAGAGGGACAGGGTGAGGGTCAACCGCTCGCCCCCATCTGAGGTCCCATGATTCGTCTCGACAACATCGGCAAGCAGCACGGACAGCAGATCCTCTTCGTGGAGGCGTCTGCGCAGCTCAACAAGGGCGAGAAGGTGGGCCTGGTGGGCCCCAACGGAGCGGGTAAATCCACCCTGTTCCGCATGGTGGTCCAGCGGGAGCACCCGGACGAGGGCCAGGTGTCCGTGGATCGCGGCGTCACGGTCGGCTACTTCGACCAGGACGTAGGCGAGATGTCCGGGCAGAGCGCGGTGGCGGCGGTGATGGACGGCGCGGGGCCCGTGTCCGAGGTGGCCTCCGAGCTCAAGCAGCTCGAGGCGGCCATGGCGGACCCCGACCGCATGGACGAGATGGACAAGCTCGTGGAGCGTTTCGGCGTGGTGCAGGGGCGCTACGAGGAGCTCGGTGGCTACGCGCTGGAGGGCCGCGCGCGGGAGATCCTCGCGGGCCTCGGCTTCTCCGAGGAGATGATGGAGGGGGACGTGGGCGCGCTGTCCGGTGGATGGAAGATGCGCGTGGCCCTGGCCCGCATCCTCCTGATGAGCCCGGACGTGATGCTGCTCGACGAGCCGAGCAACCACCTCGACATCGAGTCGCTCATCTGGCTGGAGAACTTCCTCAAGGGGTTCGAGGGCGCGCTGCTGATGACGAGCCACGATCGCGAGTTCATGAACCGCATCGTGACGAAGATCATCGAGATCGACGGCGGCGAGCTGACGACGTACTCGGGCAACTACGAGTTCTACGAGCAGCAGCGGGCGCTCAACGAGAAGCACCAGCAGGCGCAGTACGAGCGCCAGCAGGCGATGCTCGCCAAGGAGCTGAAGTTCATCGAGCGCTTCAAGGCGCGCGCCTCGCACGCGGCCCAGGTGCAGAGCCGGGTGAAGAAGCTGGAGAAGATCGAGAAGGTGGAGCCGCCCAAGCGCCGGCAGACGCTGGTGTTCGAGTTCCAGCAGGCGCCGCGCTCGGGCGACGACGTGGCCAAGCTGGAGCGGGTGGTGAAGGGCTACGGCAAGCGCCGCATCTACAACGGCCTGGACTTCCTCGTGCGGCGCGGCGAGCGCTGGTGCGTCATGGGTGTGAACGGCGCGGGCAAGTCCACCCTGCTCAAGCTGATCGCCGGTGAGTCGAAGCCGGACGACGGCGCGGTGAGCGTCGGCGGCAGCGTGAAGATGGGCTACTTCGCGCAGCACGCCATGGAGCTGCTCAAGCCGGACCAGACGGTGTTCGACTCGCTGGCAGACAGGTTCCCGCGGGCCTCGCAGGGCTCGCTGCGCGCGCTGGCCGGGTGCTTCGGCTTCTCGGGCGATGAGATCGAGAAGAAGTGCAAGGTGCTCTCCGGAGGCGAGAAGGCCCGGCTCGTGTTGGCGCAGATGCTGTACGACCCGCCCAACTTCCTGATCCTCGACGAGCCCACCAACCACCTCGACATGGCGACGAAGCAGATGCTCATCGCGGCGCTGGCCAACTACGAGGGCACCATGCTCTTCGTGAGCCACGACCGGCACTTCCTGGGCGCGCTGTCCAACCGGGTGCTGGAGCTGACGCCCGAGGGCATCCACCAGTACGGCGGCGGCTACACCGAGTACGTGGCCCGCACCGGCCACGAGGCCCCCGGCCTGCGTAGCTGACGTTCCACGGACATGAGGGGCAGTTCCCGCTGCTCCTCATGTCCCCCGATGGGTTCTGGACGGGCCACGCCCTGGCATGGAGGATTGGCCCCCCATGCTCACCCTCCACAAAGGCCCCGCGGCGTTCGGCCTCAGCGACGTCAGCCCCTTCTGTCTCAAGCTGGAGAGCTATCTCCGGCTGGCCGGCATCCCCTACACGGCGAAGCCAGCCGCCTTCGGGAAGGCCCCCAAGGGGAAGATTCCCTTCATCGAAGAGGATGGCTCGTTCCTGGGTGACTCCCAGCTCATCATCGAGCACCTCAAGCGCAAGCACGGCGACACGCTCGATGCGAAGCTCAGCGCGGAGCAGGTCGCCCAGGGCCACCTGGTGCGGCGCGTGCTGGAGGACAGCCTCTACTGGAACATCGTCCATGAGCGATGGATCGCAGAGGAGGGGTGGCGGCTCTACAAGCCCATCTTCGAGGCCCTCTTCCCGCCTGTCGCCGGCAAGCTCATCGTGCCCTTGATTCGCCGGGGGGTCGGCAAGGCAATGCACGCCCAGGGACTGGGCCGCCACCGGCCGGAGGAGATCCTGGAGATGGGCAAGGCGGACGTCTCCTCGGTGGCCGCGGTGCTCGGCGACAAGCCGTTCCTCCTGGGAGAAACCCCCACCTCGTTCGACGCGGCGCTCTACGCGTTCATCGCGAGCATCCTCGAGTTCCCGGTGGACTCACCGCTCCGCAAGTACGCGCAGGGACAGCAGAACCTCGTCCGCTACTGCGAGCGCTTCCAGCAGCGTTACTTCGCGAACGGACAGAAGTAGCCCTCCCCGGCAGACCCCGTCTGTACACCGAAAAACAGCGCGTCCCCGGCATCCCCGCGAGGCGATGCGCAAGGGGTTCCGCGTGTCCAGCGTGCGTCCGTCCAACGAGCGGTTGGACGGCACACGCGGGGGTGGTGGGAATGAGACGGATGCTCGTTTCGTGCATGGCGGCGTTGGCGGTGTGGCTGTCGGGGTGTGCCAATTGCGAGCAGCTTCAGGAGGGCGCCGAAGAGATGGTCTCGCACTACGCCCAGTGCCGCGCGGGCGACACCTGCCAGACCATCGATCTGTTCGCCCTGGCCGGTGGGCAGAACTGCCTGGGCGCGTTCCAATGCTTCGGTGCCGTCAACGCGAAGGCCAACCTCACCGAGTTCCAGCGGCGCGCGCGAGCCCTGGCCCAGCAGGCATCCATTGTCTGCCAGCCGGGCGAGTGCGTCACCGCCGCCTGTCTGGACCCTCGAGAGCTCAAGCCCGTGTGCGACACGGAGCTCGGCCAGTGCGTGCTGGTGCCGCGCCAGCCGTGATCAGAGCAGCTTGCCGGGATTGAGGATGCCCAGCGGATCCATCGCGCTCTTGATGGCGAGGTGGAGCCGGTGGGTCTCGGGGCCGAGCTGCCGGGCGATGAAGGGGCGCTTGAGCGAGCCGACCCCGTGCTCGCCGGTGATGGTGCCCCCCAGCTCGAGCACCGCGTGCAGGATGTCGTCGAACGCCGCCCGGGCCCGGGCCACCGCGTCCGGGTCGTTCTGGTCGAAGACGATCGTCGGGTGCATGTTCCCGTCGCCCGCGTGCCCGAACGTCCCGATGAGCACCCCCCGCTGCCCGGCGATGTGCTCAACCGCCGCGAGCAGGTCCGGAATGCGCGAGAGCGGCACGCCCACGTCATCGAGCAGCGTCGAGCCCTGCCGCTCCAGCGCGGGAAACGCGAACCGGCGCGCGCCCATCAGCAGCTCGCCCTCGGCTTCGTCGGAGGAGTGCGCGAGGAAGGTCGCTCCAACCGCCTCGCAGATCGCCGCCATCCGAGTGCACTCCGCCACGCCCTGCTCGCCTCCGGCATCGGAGCGCGCCAGGAGGAGCGCCGCGGCGTTGACGTCCAGACCCATGGGCCTGGCCGCCTCGACGGCGCGCACGGTCGTGCGGTCCATCAACTCCAGGAGCGAGGGCCGTATCTCGGCCATGATCTCCGTGACGGCCGCACCGGCTCCGACCAGCGTCGGGAACGAGGCCACCAGCGTCGTGGCGCGGGGCGGGCGCGGCCGCAGCTTCAGTGTGGCCTCGGTGATGATGCCGAGCGTGCCCTCGGAGCCCACGAACAGCCGGGTGAGGTCATAACCGGCGACGTTCTTGACCATGCGGCCGCCGGTCCGGACGACGGAGCCGTCGGCGAGGACGGCCTCGAGCCCGAGTACGGCATCCCCGGTCACGCCGTACTTCACACAGCACAGACCGCCGGCATTGGTCGCGAGGTTGCCGCCGAGGGTCGAGAACTCCCAGCTCGCGGGGTCCGGCGCGTACCAGAGCCCCACCTCCGTCGCGGCCGCCTTGAGGGCGCCGTTGATGACTCCCGGTTGGACGACGGCGTACAGGCCTCGCCGGTCGATCTCCAGGATGCGGTTCATCCGCGTGAGCGAGAGCACGATGCAGCCGTCCACGGCGTTGGCGCCGCCGGACAGCCCCGAGCCCGCGCCACGGGGGACCACGGGCACGCGGTGGGCCGAGGCCACCCGGAGCACGGCCTGGACCTCGGCCGTGGAGCCAGGACGGACGAGGACTCGAGGGAAGCCGGCTGGAGCCCACCCCGCCTGGTCCCGGCGGTGTGCCTCGAGCACATCGGCGTCGGTGACGAGTGCCTCGGGCGGCAGGACGGCAGCAAGCTCACGCAACAGGTCCACGCTCATTCCGCTCCGTCCAGGAGAGCTAGGTCGCCGCGGACTCGAAGAGTTCCTGCACGGACTGCGCGGATACAGCCCTGCGGAGCCAGCGTTTGAGTTGATCGAGGTCCGTGCAGGCGGCAATGCGCTGGCGGGCCTGATCATCCACCTGGAGGCTCCGGGCTTCGAGCACCTCCAGCAGGGCGATCACTTCTCCCTCCTGCCGGCCCTCCTGCCGGCCCTCCTGCCGGCCCTCCTGTCGGCCTTGAGCGAGGTACCGCCGGGCGAACTCGCTCTGGTACTCGTAGGTGCCACCGCGCATCAGTGCCTCCAAGGCCGTGCGTGCCGCGTCGTTCAACGAGCACATCACCAAATCAAAATAGAAGCGCGCCCGCTCTTCATCAATCCCCACCAGCCCTGGCAGCACCGCCTCGGCGATGGCCGCGCCCCTCTCCCCCTGCCCGTGTGCCATGGCGGACAACACCGCCAACTCCACCGCCTCACTGGCCTGCTCGGGCCGGGTAATCACCGGAATGCTCTCCGGTCCCGCCACGCAGGGCCTCAGCACGAAGCCCGGGTGGCCCAGTTCCATGAGTTGTCCGCCCCAGCGGGCCACCGCGGCGTCCGGAGCCACCACCAGCAGCACTGTGGGGCACCTCAACCTCGCCCTCATGTGGGTGAGGTACACCGGCCACGTGTACCGCTTCTCCTCGTCCGGCGAGAGCTGCACCTCCACCACGATGGCGAAGCGAGGCGTGTCCTCCCACAGCAGCACCACCAGGTCCGCCCGGTACTCGGTGGGCACCACCTGGGTCAGCTCCGCAGACTCCGCCCGGGCCTCCGCGTAGGCGGGCAATTCGACACCGAGCGCGTCCCGCAGCAACTCGGCCGCCAGCGCCGGGCGGTTGCGGAACAACTCCAGGAGAGCCTCGTGCCGGAGGGAGGGCATGCGACAGCGAATGTGACTCGATAAGTCACATCGCCGTCAAGCCCATGGTTGACTCAAGAAGTAGTGCCCAGGCCCTCCACGGAGGGCCTACTTGGGCATCACTCCAAAGGCCTTGAGCATCGCCACGGCAATACCCATGAGGCTCTCACCGGCGATGAAGCCCGAGCTCACCGGGAGCACCGTGGCCTCGGCCAGCTTCGCCTTCTTGCGGCGCAGCACCTCGGCGATGGCCGCGCCGATGAAGAAGCTGATGGAGCTCGCCCCGGGAATCACGATGGACAGCCCCAGGCCCGCCGCCGAGGGGATGAACGGCTTGGCCTTCTTCGGCGCCCAGCGATCCAGCAGCACCAGCGCCACGCCCAGCGCCAGGCCACACAGGGCTCCAATCCGCGCCGACATGTGCAACGAGCTCACCCCGTTGACGAGCATCTTCGACACGCCGGCCCACACCAGCGAGGAGGGCGCGGGGAACTCCTCGGTGCCCAGCACGTCCGCGCTCGGCACCAGCAGGTTGAAGGCGGGCACCACCACGGCGGCCCCGGCCAGCACGCCGAAGAGCTGCCCGATGAACTGCTTGCGCGGACTGGCGCCGAGCAGCCAACCCGTCTTGAGGTTCGTGAGCAGGTCCGCCGAGTGCAGGCCCACGCCGCCCGTGGCATTGGCGCTCATCACGTTGGCCGCGAGGTTGCCGGGCAGGATGGCCCCGTAGAGCAGCTGCGTCACCGGCCCGAGCGCCTTGGTGGGCGTGGTGTCCGTCTCTCCCGTGACGCGCGAGGCGATGACGCCCATCACCACCGACAGCGGCAGGGCAATCACACCCGCCCACCACGGAATCTGGAAGAGGTAGGCCATCAACGCCACCACGATGGGGCCCAGCACCATGAAACCCAGGGGGAACCAGGTGGGCGGGCACTCCACGTCGGCGAGCGGATCCTTCTCCTCCTCGGTCTGCTTCCCGAAGAGGCCCGAGAGCGCCTTGAAGGACTTCGCCACGCTGCGCCACTGGAAGGCGAAGGACAGCAGGCCCGAGGACACGAGCACCGAGGCGCCCGTCCACAGCGCCCAGCCGTTGATGGCCTTGTACGTCACCTCGGGGATGACGCCGCGGCTGACCATCTCCGGAGCGAGGAAGCCGTAGGTGAAGATGGCGCCCAGCAGCATGGACCAGCCCGTCTTGAAGCTCACCAGCGCCCCGGCGCCAATCAGCAGCAGGCTCAGGTCCAGCGAGAGCGTCCACGCCCCCGCCGGCTTGCCGCCGATGGAGAAGGGCAGGCTCAACTTCGAGGGCAGGTTCCACCCCAGCCACGAGGCCCTGCCCTCGCGCCAGAACGCGACGACGGCTCCCACCAGGCCCGCCAGGCCCAGGTAGCGCGCCTTGCCGCGCGAGCTCGCGTCATGCCCGTGGAGCGCCTGGAGCGTCTCGGCTGTGGCGGTGCCCGTGGGGAACGGGAGCTGCTCGATGTTGATGAGCTGGCGCTTGATGGGGATGGCCGCGAAGACGCCCATCGCCGACACCACCGCGAACCAGGCCACCAGCCATCCCGCGGACGGCAGCGTCCCGGTGAGCATCAACAGGGCGGGCACGGCCGCCATGTTGCCCCCGCCCGTCATGTACCCCGCTCCCGAGGCCACCGAGCCCACCGCGTTGTTCTCCAGCGCGGTGACTTCCGTCTTCACCAGCCCCACGGCCCGCAGCGCGCTGAAGGCGGCGAAGGAGAGCACACACGCCGTGATGGTGACGCCCAGGCTCCAGCCCGTCTTGAGGATGACGTACAGGTTGGACAGGCACATCACCGCGCCAATCAGCATGCCGGCGATGACGGCGCGCACGGTGAGCTGGTTCTCGGCCCCCTTGTAGACGTTCTGGAGCCAGTACCGCTCCGGATCCTGGGCGGCGGTCTTGGAGTCCTTCTTCGGCAACTCCAGCTCGGGTGGAATCCGGAGCTGTTGGGGCGAGGGCGAGGCGGGCTGGCTCATGGGGGGTGGACGATACCGGAACACCCCCTACCCCACGAGTGGGTATTGCTTCCGGAGCGGCCCGGCCGCCCGCTCAGTGCGCGCCGCCCGGCCCGTGAGCGTGGCCGTGCTCCTTCTCCTCATCCGTGGCCGCACGGACTTCACGCACGGTGATGTCGAAGTGGAGCGTCTTGCCCGCCATCGGGTGGTTGAGATCCACCACCACCTTGTCGCCCTTGAGCTCGCGAATGGTGATGGGGATGACGTCCCCGTCCGCCGTCTGCGCGCTGATGGTCACGCCCGCCTGGAGGTTGGCATTCGGGGGGAACATCTCGCGGGGCACTTCCTGGAGGCCTCGCGGGTCGTGCTCGCCATAGCCCTGGGCAGGAGACACCACCACCTTCTTGGACTCTCCGGCGGCCATGCCCTCCAACTGCCCCTCCAGGCCCGGGACGATCTGCCCCCGGCCATGCATGTAGGCGAGCGGCTGCCCGGGCTCACTCTCGTCGACCACCTGTCCATCCCCGAGGTGCAACCGGTACTCCAACGAGACCACACTGTCCTTGGACACCTTCATCGTGGGCTGCTCCTTCTGTCCTACGGGTATGGGACGGCGATGTAGCGGGGGCAAGCAACACGTGCTCCCCCGATTGCTCAGGAGGCGGACGAATCGGCCTCCCCCCGGGCCACGTAGACGGCGGCGGCCAGGTCCCCCGTCACGTTGAGCGTGGTGCGGCACATGTCGAGGAAGCGGTCCACGCCCAGCACCAGCGCGAGTCCCTCGGGGGGAATCTTGAACATGCCCAGAATCATGGCGATGACGGGGATGGAGCCGGCCGGGACGCCCGCGGTGCCGATTCCCGCCAGTACGCAGATGAACATGATGACGGCCTGGTCCGGCAGGCTCAGTTGCACGCCGAACACCTGCGCCAGGAAGAGCACGGTGACGCCCTCGAAGAGCGCGGTGCCGTTCTGGTTCATCGCCGAGCCGGCGGTGAGCACGAAGCGCGCCACGTTGCGCGGCAGCTTGAGGTTCTCCTCGGCCACCTTGAGCGCGGTGGGCAGCGTGGCGCTGGAGGAGGCCGTGGAGAAGGCGGTGACGATGGCCAGCCGGCAGTCCCGGAAGAAGGCCACCGGGTTGCGCCCGCCGAGGAAGCGCACCGACAGCGAGTACACGACGAACATGTGCAGCCCGAGCGCCAGCAGCACCACGCCCACGTAGGACGCCACCTGCATCAGCACGCTCATGCCCAGGCGCGCCATCATGCTGAAGAGCAGCGCCCCCACGCCGAGGGGCGCCAGCTTCAGCACCCCATCGATGAGCCTCATCATCACGTCGTGCAGACCCTGGATGGTTTCGCGCAACTGCTTCGCCGCCGGGGTGTCCGTGAGCGCCAGCCCCAGGCCGAAGATGAGCGAGAAGACGATGAGGGCGATCATGTCCCCGTCCGCCGCCGCCTTCAGCGGGTTGCTGGGCACCATGGCGGCGATGAGCGAGGGCACCGAGGTGCTGCTCGGCGCGGGGGCCGCCTGCACGGAGGTGCCCTTCATCGCCATCGCGCGGGCCTCGTCGCTCAGCCCCACGCCCGGCTTCAGCGTGTTGACCAGCAGCAGGCCGATGAGCACCGCGATGCTGGAGATGACCACCGTGTAGCCCATGGTCCGCAGGCCCAGCCGGCCCAACTGCTTCAGGTCCAGCTCGCACACGCCCATCACCAGCGCGGAGAAGAGCAGCGGCACCACCAGCATCAGCAGCAGCCGGAGGAAGAGCTGCCCCGCCAGCCCGGTGATGTTCGCCACCACCCACTCGAGCCAGGGCGCCCCTCCCGCCAGGAGGTTGGCGGCGATACCCGCCACGGTGCCGATGACGATGCCCAGGAGCATCTTCTGGTGCTGCTTCATCCGGGTGCCTCTTGTGGGGTGCTGGGGAGAAACGCCCTGGAGACAGGGGGGCGCAGCCTAGCGGCGATTTCCCGTGGCGGACACATCCGCATCAGCGGGGGCTGTCTCCGGCCGCACTCCCGCGCCCCGGGCCAGTTCATCCGCCGTCTCACGCAGCCGGCGGCTCACCCGCTCGGCCCACTCGGGCTCCACCTCCAGGCACGCCGCCTTGCGCCCCAGCCGCAGCGCCGCCGACGGCATGGAGCCACTGCCCGCGAACGGGTCCAACACCCAGTCCCCCGGCCGGCTCCAGGTGCGTACCAGCGGCTCCAGCACGGAAAAGGGTTTGTGGTGGGGGTGGTTGCCCCAGCGCGCCGCCTCGGCGTCGTCGTCGTAGCCGCCCACCACCGCCCAGACGGTGGGCAGGTCACCCGGACCCAACGCGGGCGCGGGCGTGCGCGAGAGCACCAGCGCCACCTCGTAGACGCGCAGCAGCTGCTCGTTGGCGTTCTTGTCCGTGGTGCGCTTGCCCCAGACGTACTCGCCTCGGAAGTGGCTGAAGCCCAGCGAGCGGGCCACCGCGAGGATGGGCTCCTTGCCCAACAGGTTCGTCCAGATGGCCAGTGTGGCGTCCGGCGTCAGGTGCGCCACCGCGCGCGTCATCCACTCCTCGGTGAAGACGCGGTAGTCGCGCACCGTCTCGAAGCGCACGATGGGGTTGCGATCAATCTTCTTGTTCGCCCGGGGGTCTCGCAGGTCTCCCCCCTTGCGCCGCCGCGTGAGCAGGCAATACGGCGGATCCGTGTGCAGGAAGCTGGCCTTCGCCTCTCCCAGCACGGCCCGGTAACCGCCGGGCTCCCGCGCATCGGCCCGCACGCAGCGGAAGGACTCGAGCTCTTCGTAAGAATTCATCCGGCGCGCACCCTACCCCAGCCACCCCGCTTCACCACCGCGCCGCGAGGGGCACCGCCCGCGTCACGGCCAGAATGTCCCCCACCGACACCCGCGCGTGCGACTTGAAGACGGCGAAGTCGTCCCCCTGCTCGGTGACCACGTCCAGCACCTCGTCGATGAAGGCCTCGCCCTCGCGCAGCTGAACCGCGACCGGCTTGTGCCGCAGAACGGCCTCCTCGAGCACGTCGATGAAGTCACAGCGCCCCACCTCGTCCTGGCATATCCGCGTCATCGTCTCGCCACCTCCGGCGCGCATTCCCCTCGCGCCGTGTCCGCCAAACGTAACGATTCCCCAGGGCCCCGCCCACCGGGAATGACCCCGGGCGTTGCCGGGGCACACCGCGGGCCGCCATCCGCCTCCCCGCCCGCTCCCGGCTCACCGCTTGCGACGGCGCGGCTTCGGCGCCCCGAGCCGCTGGGCCTCGTCCACCCAACGGCCCCTCAGGCGCGCCTCGGTGGCGAGCGCCTCGTCCCACGAGGGCCCGTCCGGCAGCACCCGTGACGCATGCTCGAGCATGAGCCGCTCCAGGGCTCGCTCCTCGCACAGCCGCCGCACCTCGTGCTCGTCCAGGCCGCAGGTGGCGAGGTACGCCTCGTGCTCCCTCGGCGGCAGGCCCAGGCGCTCCCACCATTCCGCCTCGGCCCGCGCCACCTCCTCGTCCGTGGGAAGCAGGCCGAGCGACCGCGCCTGTCCCGCGAGCAGCGCCCGCCGCAGGCCCGCCTCCGCCAGCTCCCTCGCGTCGGGCGCGGCACGCAACTCCGAGAGCACCTCCTCCGAGGACACGAGGGCCTCCTCCGTCACGCACAACCCCTCCACGAGGCGGCGGCGGCGCACGTACGACGAGGGGGGCGCCCGGCCCGTCCGCGTTCGCACGGGGAGGTCTGCTCCCGAGGCGAGGAAGGCCGAGGCGGCCCGCAGGCAGGCGCGGGCGTCCTCGCGCTTGAGGTCCTCGAAGCCCCCGGCGGCCCACGCCTCCCACTTCGCCCGGGTGTCCGGACGCCACGCCTCGCCCACGGCCGCCAGCACCCGGGGCCAGGTGCGATCCTGGTAGAAGAGCGCCGCCGCCGCGTCCACCAGCACCTGGGCTTCGCGAGGCGCCAGCACCCGCGCGTCCTGCGCCTGACGGGCCGCGTGACGCACGTTGACGAGCGGCACCGTGAGGGGACGGAAGCCGTGCTCCTCGTCTGCGTGGAGCAGCGCCACCTCGGCGTCATCCACCAGCTCGCCCCGGCGGTACGCCTCGAAGATGTGGCCCACGCCCACCACGCCGTGCACCGCGAGCTCCGCCGCGCGCAACGCGCCCATGCTGCCTCCACCGAACACCGCCACCCCGGCATCCAGCGCCGCCAGCAGCTCGTGGTGCCAGACGGAGGGCTGCGCCTCGAAGACTCCATCCACCAGGGCAATGGCCCTCGGACGCAGCGAGAGGGCGCGCCACACGTCCCCCTGGCGCGCGGGAGGCAGCACGCGGCAGGGCACCAGGGCCCGGGCCTCTTCCTCCGGCATCGAGGGGCCGAGGAAGACGATGAGGTCTTCGGGACGGGAAGGGGCTGAACGTCGTTTCACAGCAGCTCCGAGACGCGCAGGCCCGGCACCACCACGCGCACCACGTGGAGTCCGGGGAGAGGGGCTTCCAGCTCGACGGCGGCGGCCCGGCGGAAGCCCGCCCTGCCAAGCCGGACCAACACTTCGCTCACCGCTTGCTCCGGCGTGGACACCTCACCGGAGACATCGGGCATCGACTCCACGGCCCGTCGCGGGCGCACCTGCGCACAGGCGGCCGCCAGGGCCAGCGTGGCCTCGCGGTCTCCCGAGGCCACGTCCTCGCGCGCGCCGTGGATA
>DASQMW010000046.1:0-17349 GCA_035645295.1 Archangium sp. | reverse complement strand
GCCTCTTTTTGCGAGGGCCGCCCCAGACCGCGGGTGTTGAAGCTCAAGCCGCCACAGTCAGCGAAGAGGGCCAGGCCCCTGCCGCGCCCCGCCTGGGAAGGCGGCGGGGCTGGGCAGGCGTGGGTCTGCTGGAGATGAATGGCTTCTACGCCGGCCCGGCGTGCGGCTCAGGGGGTACCCGTCAGCGTCCCTCTCCTCCCCCTCTGCTCCCGCCCCCTACCCCCAATAGGGCTCCTGTCCTTCCTATGCGCAGGCGTTGATTGGAGTCCAGCTGCGGCTGCATGTCGGCGAGGCCTTCGGCAGCATCGGCAAGCACCTGCGGCCGCTTCCGGAGACCGTCGCCGTCAATTGCCTCGGGGGCGCGCGGACTTTCTGGTGCACGTCGTCTGCCGGGACACCGAGCACCTCCGGGTGCTGACCATCGAGTTCTTCACCGGCCGTCCCGAGATGAGCCGCATTGAGACGTCGCTGGTGTTCTCATTCACCAGCTCAGGTCTGCCGGTCGACGCGGCGGCCCCAGTCCGCGAGCAGCCCTCCCGGCGCCGGGGCGAGAAGACGGTGCCGCTGAAGCGGTGAGGACGTCACTCGCCGGTGTTGCAGTAGCTGTACCTGCGCCCCTCGTAGAAGGGCTTCGTCGGGCGGACCGTCACCAGCCCCGCGGGCCCGAGGCCCACCGCGCCCGCCTCGGTGACGTTGTCATAGGTGCAGTTGTAGTGCGTTCCGGATTCGCAACGGACCTTCCAGCGCAGCCCCTTTTGTCCGGGGGACACCTCTCCGGCAGTCACCTCGGCGTTGCACGTCTGCACCATGTCCGACTCATGGGCCCGCAGCATGCCGGGCAGTACCTCGAGGTGGAGGGGGCTGCCGCCCGTCTTCTGCGTGCTCGCCACGAAGAGGAGCCCCGACCAGGCCTCGTCCGCCCGCCAGGCCGAGAGGGTGAGCGTCTCTCCTGACGGAGCGGCCTGGCTCGCGGAGGCGACGAGCTCGCCCACCTGGGGACATTGGCCATGCCACGCCTTGGGCACGCGCACCTTGCGCGAGTAGGCCCCCGGCATGAAGCCCCGCAGCGCCTTCAAGCGCGCCTCCGCCTCGTCAGGCTGGCAGACGCCGAGCGCGACGACGTGGAAGCCGGGCTTGAGCCCCTCCACCGTGCCGCTGTCGATGCCGCGGGGGAAGCCCTCCGTGAACTTCACCAGCTCATGCTGGGAGGCGCGTCGCTCGGGCGCGGTGAAGGCGCCGAACTTCCAGCTCTCCACCAGGGACCGGGCCTCGGCCGCGCTCGTCGCGCCTCCCCCCAGCAGCAGCACCAGCTCGATGTTCTCCCCGGTGCTGCCCGCGGGCTTGAAGAAGTCCAGTAGCGCGTCGACGACCTCCGGCAGCTTCCGCTGCCGCGCCTTGTCGATGAGGGTCTGCTTGTCGAACGAGTCGCGCACCAGCGGGTTGGCGCCCAAGGCGATGAGCCGCCGGACGGCGGGAACGTTGTTGCGGTAGATGGCGGTGGTCAGGAGGTCATCCCGGTCCTTCTGGGTGAGTCCCAGCTCCTCCGCCCGGGAGAGCCACTCGCCGAAGAAGGAGGGGAGGGGCCGGTTCTTCTCCAGCACCTCGCGCAGGATGGCCCGGCTCCAGGGCTTCACGTCCGCGCCACGGGCGACGAGCAGCGCGACGTTCTGCTCCGCATGCGGCCCCTCCGCCGCGTCCTGGAGCATGGAGTCGCCCGAGGCCGTCATGTTGGCGGTGCAGCCATGCTCCAGCATCCACCCGAGCACCGATTCCGAGGCATGGGCCACGCACCACGTCTCTTCAATTCGCCCGCCCGCCGCGACGAGCTGCTTGAGGATGCCGGTGAGGCGGTCCGCCGGACCGTCCCCCAGTTCCTCCAGCCCCGCCTGGGCCAGCGCGGCGCGCGACTCGGTTGGAGCCCGGGACAGCGCGAGCGCGAGCATCTCGGGCTGGGCCCGGCGCGCCGAGGCCTTCACCGCGTCCCTCGGCGGGCCTCCGGCGTCGAGCAACAGGGTGAGCGTCTTCTGGAAGCCGTGCGCGGCGGCGACGGCCACTGCGCCACCCTCCGCCTTCGCGCCGGCGTCGAGGAGGAGCTTCGCCGTGGAGAGCGCCTCGTCGTCGGTGGGCTCGTAGATGACGCCGGTCTCCCAGGGGCGCTTGGGGTGCAGGAGCAGGCCCATCCAGTACCGGCCCACCTTCTGGAGCGGCAGTCCCTTCTGGCGCAGGTGCTCCAGCACCACGGTCAGGGTGGCGTTGAGCCTGGGGCGCGAGCGCTGCAATACGAGCGCGTCCATGACGCCCCACGAGCTGCCATCCTCGGGCAGTGAGCCGGGAGCGGCGCCCTTCTCCAGGAGGAGCTTCACCACCGCGTCCTGGCCATTCATGGCCGCGCAGCCGAGCGGGTTTACCGGGATGCGCAGCGCCGGGTGTGGCTCGTACGCGTCGATGGCGCCGAGCACTTCCGGTTGCGCGAGCAGGCGCGTCACTTCGTCCACGTGTCCCTCGCACGCCGCGCGTTGGAGCGCCTCGTGAGCGAGAGACGAGGAGGTGAGCAAGAGGAGGAACGGGACGAGGACGAGCGGGCGAGACATGTGCCCGGAGAGGATATCCGGACGGCGCCACGTCTGTCCGAGGCCGGGGATGAGCTGGGGATTCCACATGAGGGACGCGAAGCGAAGCCACGGACGAAGTCAACGCGACGTTCGGAGCTTCTCGGGGCAGTCACCGTCATCGGGTTCAGGGCCACTGCTCCTTTTGCGCTTCAGCGCTGGAGCTTCAGGCCTGCGCTGAGGCGCTCCTGACCCACTTGAAAACCCAGGGCCCGGGAGGTCCCCGAGTGCGCCAGTGGAGCACGTCGTCACCGGTGAGGCAGCGAAGACGTTCGACCACACCCTGGAGCACTACCTGGCGCTCGCCCAGGGCGTCTACCCGGGCACGAAGAACCCAATGACGCCTTCGACTGGGCGGTGAACTACGACCTGCGCAGCGTCGCGCTGCACGAGTTGGGGCACTCGCTGGGCCTGGGCCACTCCGCGGACGCGGGCGCCGTCATGTACGCCACATACAACGGACGCATCGACCTGCAGCCGGATGACGTGGCCGGCATCCGGTCGCTCTACCCGGTGTTCCAGGACACGCGCACCTTCGACGCCCAGTTCTACCTGAACACCAACATAGATCTGCACAACGCCTTCGGCGCCACCAGCGTGGCGGCGGCCTCCCGGCACTGGATTGACACTGGCCGCAGGGAGGGACGCATCTCCTCGCCTGCCTTCATCGTGACGGAGTACCTGGCGCGCTACAGCGACCTGCGGGCCGCTTTTGGCACCAACTACCACGCGGCCCTCAACCACTGGATGCAAGCCGGCATCTACGAGGGACGGCAGGCGTCGCCCGCCTTCTCCGCGCCCTACTACCTGAGCCTCCACGCGGACGTGCGCAACGCGTATGGCAGCAACAACTACCGCGGGGCCATCTACCACTTCGTGGAGGCGGGCCTCAACGAGGGCCGGCGTGGCTCTGCGGAGTTCGACCCGAAGTACTACCTGCAGGCCAACCCGGACGTGGCCGCGGCCTACGGCGCCACCAACTACCGGGGCGGTCTCATCCACTGGCTGCTGGCCGGCCGCTACGAGGGCAGGCGCGCGGTGCCGTAGCCTCGCCCGAGGCAGCCGGGTCCGGAAGTCCTACCGGGCCCGGCCGCCTGTGGGAGGTGTTCGCTTGCGTGAGGTGGGGAGGCAGGCGGCGGGGTTGGCGTCCGTGAAGGAAGCGGGAGAGGTGCGCGCCATTCTGGAGCACTTGGGCCTACCCACGGCAGGTGCGGGGCTGGCCCCGGCACGCGAGCCCCCTCAGGCCGCAGAAAGTCGTCGGAGGACACCTCCTCCGACGCACGCATCCGACGCACACCTCCGCGTGGCGATCGTCTCCAGCCGCGCCCACAGCTTCCGCTGCTCGGCGAGTTGCTCCCGCGCCCTCGCCAGCCGCAGCTCCACCACGCTCAGCAGCGAGAAGCCCAGCCGGTCCAGCACGCCCGAAATCTCCTCCAGGGAGAACCCAGCTGCTTCAGCGACAGAGCGTGGTGCAGGCGAGCGATGTCCGCCGCAGTGTACAGCCGATGCCCCGACGCCGTGCACGCCGAGGGCGAGAGCAATCCGATTTCGTCGTGGTGATACAGCGTGCGGATGGACAGCCCCCGTCCGCCCCGCCAGCTCGCCCACCTTCAGCTCCACGCGCCGCATGTCGCACCCCGCTTTCCAGCCACATCCATAGGGCTGGATGACATGGGAACAACCTCACGTCGCGTGAGGTTCAAGAGGGAAGCGCGCGCACCGGGTGCAGACTGCCCGGGAAGATGACCGCCTCCCCTGCCCCTCCTCGGGGATGCGGGGAACTTCCCTGTCCCCAATTGAGGTATCATTCCCTCCACCGGCGACCGCCGCATGGCGCTGTCGACGGACTCCATGGAACTCGTCAACCGAACGCCCTTTGCCGCCGAGCGCATCGTCCTGCCCGACCCAAACGGTGGTGATTTGCTGGTGGCGGCGGTCAAGTGTACCTACCTGCTCACGAAGAAGGGGCGGTTGGAGCCGGCCGATGCCCAGTTCCCCGTGCAGCACGCGGACGACTTCCACGGTGAGCCAGGCACTTCCAGCGTGCGCTGGGAGTCAGATTTGGCCCCCTTCAAACCCGCCACGGACGTGGCCCTGTTGGGACATGCCCATGCTCCGAACGGCCCGGAGGGAGAAGTCCATGTGTCGCTCCGCGCGGGCCCCCTGCACCACGTGCTCGCCGTCTTCGGAGATCGCCACTGGCGTGTGGGCTTCGGCATGTCCTCCCCCAAACCGTTCGAGCGGATGCCGCTCATCTACGAGCGAGCCTTCGGCGGTACGGACCGCAGCGCGCCCGAACCCCAACACCACGAAGAGGAGGCGCGCAACCCCGTGGGCCGGGGCTTCCGCGCCAGACGCTCCGCACGCAGCCTTGGCGACATCCTCCTGCCCAATGTCGAGGATCCCCGCTGCCTCATCGGCTCGCCCGGAGACCGACCGGCACCCGCCGGTTATGGGTTCATCGCGCGCCAGTGGGAGCCACGCCGGCGCCTCGCCGGTACCTATGACAGGGCCTGGCGCGAGCGGCGTGCCCCCCTGCTCGCCGAGGACTTCGACGACCGACATCACAACGCGGCCGCCCCTTCGCTCATCGCCACGCCCCATCTGAAGGGGGACGAGGTCATCGAGCTCATCCACCTCAGCCCGCGCGGCCCCCTGCGCTTCCAGCTGCCCGGCCAACGCCCCCAGGTGTCCCTGGGCCTGGGCCGCCAACGTCACGCGTTGACCCTGCGCTTCGACACCCTCGTGCTGTTGCCAGATGACGACAAGGTCGTCGTGGTGTGGAGGGGGAGTCGTCCCCTCATCGGGGATGAGCTGCACCGCCTGGAGTGGCTCGAGGTGGCGCTCCCGTGACGAACTCCCCCCGCCTGGTCATCACCGGCCTGGGCATGATGTCCGCGGTAGGAATGAGCGCGGTCGGCAGCTGCGCGGCCCTGCGTGCGGGAATCAAACGCTTCCACCAGCTTGAGACTTTTGCCGCGCGCGCGCCTCATGAAGAGGGGGAGCCGGAGCCTGTGGTGGGCGCCCCCGTGCTCGGCGAGCGCGGCCCGGATTGGGCGCTGCATCTGCTGGTGCCCGCGATTCAGGACCTGGTTCAAAGTGCCCGCCTGAGCAGACAGGCGCTCGCGCAGGCGCGGCTGTGCATCTATCTGCCAGACCCCAGGCTTTCCCCCTTCTACGAGGCTCTCTACTCCACCCTGTTGAAGCAACTCGCCGAGCGCACGGGTACACCCCTGGCCCCCAGCAGTACCGTGGGTCCGGGATGCCACACCGGCATGCTGCAGGCGCTGCAGTCCGCATTGGAGGGGCTGGGCGCGCGCCGGTGGGAGACTTGCATCGTCGCGGGGGTGGACTCGCTGCTCCTGTCGGAGCGGCTGGCACTGCTCGATCGCGACCGGCGGCTGAAAAGCCGGCGCAACCAGGATGGCTTCATCCCTGGCGAGTGCGCGACCGCGATGCTCCTGGAACGGCGCGAGGACGCACTGCGGCGTGGGGTGTCGCCCCTGGCAGGACTCGAGGCTGCCGCCACGGCGCTGGAGTCACGGCCCATCGGCTCGGGTCGTCCGTCCACCGGGGGAGCCCTCTCCGAGGTCATTCAGCGGGTCTGCCCCGGAGGCGTGCCTCAGGGGGGCGGGTGGGCGGTGTGCGACCTCAATGGCGAGAGCTACCGCGCCCGGGAGTGGGGGCTCGTGCGGGCGCGCCTGACCCCGAAGCTTCATGGCTTGCAGCGCGTCTGGCACCCCGCGGACTGCATTGGCGACGTCGGCGCATCCACCGGGGGCGTGCTGGTGGCCGCCGCGGTCCGCGCCTTCGTCCGAGGCTACGCGCCCGCCGGACGCGCCGTCATCTGGGCCGGCTCGGAAGATGGACACCGAACGGCTCTCACCCTGGTGAAGGCCTAGAGGAGAAACGACATGGGAACCTCGGTTGGAGTGAATCAGCGAACGGTGGTGCACAAGGACAGCAACGGCATCACCGTGGCCGCGCCAGACGTATGCCTGACGCCGGCGCCTCCCGCGCCTCCAGTCCCCATTCCCTACCCCAACATCGCGAAGTCCTCGGACGCGGACAAATGCGCCAAATCCGTGACCGTGGATGGCAACCCCCTGTGCCATGCGGAGTCCTGCTTCTCCACGAGCACGGGCGACGAAGCGGGCACCAACAAAGGCGTGGCCTCGGGCAAGACAAAGGGCAAAGCCGAGTTCGTCAGCTACTCCTTCGACGTGCAGGTGGAAGGCAAGGGCGTGGCGCGAGCCCTGGACCTGATGCTTCACAACGACAAGAACACCCCGCCCGCTCCACTCGTCCAGCCGCCCCTCGTCAGCGTCCTCCCTCCGGTGCAAGAGGAACAGCCGAAGGAGTGGACTCTAGAGAAGATCGAAGTCCTCTAGAGGCCGCCTGTCCATGCCCCCCATCAAGCAATACGTCAACATCGACTCCCAGCCCTCCGACAGCGCCCTCGGGAACACCCGCAGGCTCCAGATTGCCCCCAGCAGCGTGCCCAATGTGGCGGCAGGCGACCGCGTCGAGTGGTGGATTGAGCCCGTCGTGGGCAACACCGACATCCTCTACATCAACCCAGCCCTGCGAGCCCGCCTCCTCCTCCACGAGACAGCCCTCGCCACCACAGGGAAATTCGAGAACACCCTCCACTTCCCTCCGGCGGGGGGCGACAAGTACGTCGTCAAGGCGTCGAAGAAGGGGGACAGGGCGAACGCCGTCCAGACGGGCGAGTTCGAGACGTGGCGGAAGATTTATTACACCGTCTTTTACATGGGGGCCCCCACCCAGAACCTCTTCAACTCCGTGAAGGCTCGATTCGAGCAGGTGTTCACCGACGCCTTCGTGGAGATGGAGAACGCGGCCATGGTGGCCACGCTCACGCAACTCACGCGCATGGATGTGTCCTACAGGGTTGTGAGCGGTGGGTTGAGCATGGACTACATGAAAGGAGGGGCGAACGGCATCATCGACCTGAAGCCGGATGGGACCCACCCCCTGCCCAACACCTCGGCGGGCACCGTGAGCCAACCCTTCCACTTGGCCCTGCTGATCGCCTCGGACATCTACACGGTGGAGAAGATCAACCGGACCGAGCTCAGCACCCGGGCGCTCACAGGCTCCACGACCTTCAACTTCCACCTCCTCCAGGACCCCGCCAAGCCCCGAGGATTCATCAGCAGGGCCACGGTGAGCTGGCCGGGCCGCCTGTCGCTGGACGTCACGGACAAGTTCGCCCTGGTGGCGCCGCGCATGCCAAGCGCGGTGAGTTGGGACCTGACCAACGTGCCAGGGCTGACGGCCCATGTGGGAGCCACGCCCAGCAATCATTTCAAGCTGGAGTTCACCGTCGTCAAAGAGAATGGCCTGAACGGCTACAGCTACAAGAACTTCTGCGTCGTCCGCACGGCGCATGGGACGACGGGAATGCTCTCCACCGTCACCCACGAGGTCGGACATGGCCTGGGACAGGTCGTAAAGGCGGAGAAGCGCTGGGACAGCCCTGGCAACGCGCTGAGCGACGAGCCCAACCCCAATTGGCATACCAACGAGTACGGTGGCCAGGGCCCGCACTGCACCACCAACGCCAGCCTCGCCAATGTCACCCCGCGGGAGCGGCAAACGGACCCCTCCGTGGCGACATTGACGACGGGCCAGTACTACAAATGGTCAGGGGGAGCCGACCTCTGCACCATGTATTGGCGCGGAGACCCGCACAAGGTCGAACCGTTCTGCCCCCACTGCCAGACGCGTCTCAAGCGCTTCAACCTGAATGCCACCTCCATGAGCAGCCGACAGTGGAATCACTACGGCTGAAGGAGCCCACCATGCAGCATCACACCCAGCCCTTCTCCTTCGAGGAGAGCCCTGACTCCCCCTTGCTCCAAGAGGGCCAGGAGCCGATCCGGCTCGCCGTCACCGCGTTGCAATACACGGATGGGAGAGTGGAGTTGGAGCTTCATGCCACCTATATGCTCCCGGTCGACGTGGCCATGCGGTACGGCAATCTCAACGAAGCATGGGTGGTGGTCGTCAACGATGTGGACCAGCGAGACGGCTTCGCGGTGAGCACCTTCAACGACTTCGTGGAGTTCGCCGAGCCACGGGGGCCCAACCTTCAGTCACCGCCCCCCCTCCCCCTGGCACCTCGCGGGTCGATGCAGTCGAGTGGGTTCCAGGGCGGGTGGGTCAACGGAGCGATGACCTTCCAGGCCGCGCCACCGGCGCACCGTCCCAGCGTGTACCTCTACATGGTCCTGGAGAACTACGTGTCCAACGTGGTGGGACTGGACCTGTTCGACCAGCGCGTCGTGGCCTTCTGAACCCGCGTCGACCCGCAGGAGCAAGACCTCCATGAGAATCCTTTCCCTGAGTTTCGGCCGCGCGGCGCGAACCCCCTCGCTGAGCAGCCCGGGCCTCGCCCTCACCGTCACGCGGGAACCGGAGCGCGACCGGGGACTGGTGCTTTACGGTGCGTGCCGGGCGAGCAAGGCAGCACTGCCCGTGGGCAAGCTGGCGCTGCCCGCCGGTGTCCAGCTGGTCGGCATCCACCTCCCGACGCAGCATGCCGCCAGCATCAACCTCGTGGGGCAGCGGCTCGTGTTCGATGAGGACGTGGAGCAGGAGGGCAATGACTTCGTCGCTCGCTTCCGCTGTGTGCTCGACCCGAGCACGAGCATGCCCGGTCCCTTCTGCCTGCATGCCAGCTTCCGGCAGTATGTCTCCGACATCTTCTGGGCCGAGCCGTAGAGGGGCCCACACCCAATGGAATTCTCCGTCATCGTCGTCACCTGCAATGGCCTGGAGCACACCGTGCGGTGCGTGGAGTCCTTGCGCCGGACCCTGCCACCCCGCTCCGAGGTCGTCTTCGTCGACAATGCCTCCACGGACGGAACCCGCTCCTATCTGCGGGAGATGACTGATCGCCTGGGCCACGCCGCCCAGCTCGTCCTGATGGACCGCAACGAGGGCTGGTGCCGAGGAATCAACGCCGGGCTGGCACGGGCCACGGGCAGGTACCTAGTCCTCCTCAACAACGACGTCATCCTCACACCGGAGTGGCTGACCGGTTTGCGCGAGTGCATGGACGAGGCCCCCCAGCGGGTGCCCGGTCTGCGCCGGGTGGGGCTGGTGGGACCGGTGACGAACATGGCCGGCGGCCCCCAGCAGGTGGCCAATCCCCCTCCTGGGGGAGCGGCTCTGCTGGACGAGCATGCCCGTCGGCATCGAGAAGCGCTGCGCCACAACTGGGGACCCAGCTTCTTCCTGTCCGGCTTCTGCCTGATGGTTCACCGGGACTGCCTCGCGGAGGTCGGCGAGCTGGACGAGCGCTTCTCCCCGGGAGGCTTCGACGACAACGATGTGGTGCTGCGTGCGCAGGAAAAAGGCTGGGACTGCGTCATCGCCGGGGACGTCTACGTGCATCATGAAGGGAGCGCCACGTTCCGCGACATCGCCCCGGAGCTGCGCTCCGGCATGGTGAATCGGGGCCGCTTCTACGAGAAGTGGCGAGCGCGCCGGGCCGGCCCACGGCGGCTCATCACCGCCTACCGTGTCAAGAACGGCGAGGCCACCCTCCAGGAGAGCCTGGACGCGACAGCACGATTCGCCGATGGCATCGTCGTGCTCGACGATGGCTCCACGGACAGCACGCGTGCGCTTTGCGCCCACCACCCCGCCGTGCTCCGCTACGAGTATCAGGAGTTGCCCTTCGACGAGCGTCGCGACCGCAACCGCGTCCTGACGCTCGCCGCGGAACTGGAGCCCGACTGGATCCTCTCGGTGGACGCGGACGAGGTCTTCGACATGGACCGGGAGCAGGCCCAGCGCTTGATGCACCTGGCCGACCCCCATGTGAAGGTGCTCGGGTTCCACTGGTACACGTTCTGGGAGCCCACGCATACCCACTTCCGAGCCGACGGTATCTTCGGGAGCATGTCCGGCTACCGCATGTACCGGTGTGAGCCGGGGCAGCGCATCGTGCACGGTACGGAGAATGGGCTGCACTGCGGCAACATCCCTCAGTTCCCGGAGGGCGCGACGAGGTACACCAGTATTCGTGTGCGTCACCTCGGCTATGACACCGAGGCGGGTCGTCAGGCCAAGCATGACTTCTACCGACGCCTCGACCCATCCCCCCGTCCCGAACTGGTGGGCAACCGCGACTATTCACACCTGCTCAGCTCCACGGTGACGCTGCGCCGTTACGCCCGTGAGCACGGCGTGGCCCTGTGCATCATCGTCCGCAACGAGGAGGAGAGGCTGGAGGGGTTCCTCGCCGAGATGGAACCCTTCGTAAACGAGATTTGCGTGGTGGACAACGGCAGTCATGATCGCACGCTCGAGATTGCCAGGCGATTCACGAATCGGATCGCCAGCGACACTTCGGAGCAACTGCGGTTGGACCGGCTGCGCAACCGCTGCCTGGAGCTTGCGACCCAGCCCTGGATCTTGGTGCTCGACCCGGATGAAGCGATTGCCCAGGCCGATCTGCCGCGCCTGCAACGGCTGATGGACGACCGGGACGTGCACGCCTACACCTTCCACGTCGCGAATCACCAGAAGGAAGGACCTCCGGTGATGACACTCGCAGCGCGACTTTTCCGGAACGACCCGCGCATCCGCTACTCACGGCCTGTCCACGAGACGGTGGAACAAAGCCTGATGGCGAACCCGGACCTTGTCATCCGGCCCTCCGGCGTCCCCATCCAGCATTACGGATTCCTCAAGGATGACCGGACCATGGAGCGCAAGCTGCAGCGCTACTTCGAGAGCAACCGGGAGTACCGCGAGGCGAATCCAAACGACGCGATGGCCTGGTACAACGAGGCCCTGCACCATCAGAACGAGGGCAATGAGGAGAAAGCGCAACGGTTCCTGGCACAGGCCATCCAGCTCGACCCGACCTTCCTCTCGCCGCGCAGTCAGCTGGCGCTCCTCCTCCAAGAGCAGGCCATGCGCCTGTGGGCCGGGCTCGCCGAGCGAACGCCTCCGGAGCACCCGATTCACCAGGTGGCCTTGGAATCACTCGAGCTGCTGCGGAAGCTGACCCCCATCCGGCCCCCCATTGGGGAGGCCCGAAGGAGCCCGAGGCCATGATGCACCACGTGCCAAAGCAGTGGAGCCGTCGAGCCATCAACCGAGGGCTGCTCTGGAGCGGAGCTGCGGTGTTGATGCCCACAGCCTGCTCCCACCGGACACCCGCGGACGTTGCGTCCCTGCCCGGACCACAGCAGCGCGCCCGCCTCCCCGAAAACGGGCTCGCGGCACGGTTGGAGGGGACGATGCTTCAGCTGCAGTACCAGTTCTCGTCCGAGGATGCGGCGCGACTGGCGGGAAGCCCGATACCCTTCACGTTCATCACTGCCATCGAGAATCGCCTCCAGGCTCCGCGCTGCTGCACTCTCGCGCCCCATGTGGCCACGGCTCGGGGGCCTTTTCTCGTTGAAGGCACGCAGCAGTGGGAAGCGAGCGTGGAGGTCGCCCGGCTGCTCGGGCTCCCGGCGGGTGATGGACCGTGGATCCTCCATGCGAGCATCCTGCATTACCGCTCGGGAATGCTCGCGCTCCAGTTCGGAGGCTAGCGCACGGAGGATGGCTCGCACCCGCAGGTTCGATTCCTGTCGAGGTCACTCGCCCTGCTTCCCATGTCCGCGGAAGCAGGGCGTTTTTTCGGTCGGGGCCCGGTCGGCCGTGCCCGAGCGGGATGGCCGTGGAAATTGCACCCGCCTCGTTTTGTCCGGGTGGGGAGCGTCAGCCCACACACCTCACAAGCACAACAGGGCGTCTTCCCGTCAGCCGAACGGGGGCACGTCCCGGCGAAGGTCGGGCTCGTCGTGCAGGAAGGTGAGGGAGAGCAGTCCCCTCACTTCCCGCGTCTCGTCCCCCAGCGCCTCCGGTACGGACTCGGCCAGGGTGATTCCCGCGGCCACGAGGGCCCGGCCCAGGGCTCCGCTGCGGTCCGCGGGAAGGAAGAAGTCCAGCGAGGCCATCCGGTTGGAGAAGAGCTGATGGCCTGCAATCCAGCCACCCTGGCTCGTCACAGCATCCACGGCGCTGGACAGCGCTGCATGTCGCTCGCGCCGGGTGATGCCTGTGACGCGGAGCATCGCTCCCTCCTGATTCGGCCCTGCAATGGCTGCCTACCTTATCGAAAATGGGTGCGCGCTGGCGGCTCGGCCCCCGTCGCTTCCACATGTGGCACGAGGTAGGCTGGCCGGCTACGTTCGCGGCGGGGGCCCCTTGCAGTGAGGGGAATTACGGGAAATCCTGTGCATTGAATGACACTGCACGGTGCAAGCAGGGGCAGCTGGCGAGGAGCCTCGTGGGGACTGCTCCTGGGGCTGCTGGCCGTGGCCGCCCACGCATCCCCACAGAAATCCGGCGTCGCGGAGCGCGGCATCCGGGAGTCGCTGCAGGTGCGGAACACCCCACGCTGCCTCCGTCGCGAAGCCCTCCACGCGCAGCTGGTGCACTGGCTCGGGCGCGATTCGATGGACGCCCGCCTCAGGATGGTGGTCGAGGAGGAGGACTCCCCCTCGCGCGCCAGGTTCCAGCTCTGGCGCGACGAGACACTCGTGGCCGAGCGCCGATTCACCCAACTGCCCGAGCGCTGTGAGGAGGTGTTGGCTGCCGTGGGGCTTGCGCTCGCGCTGGCGGTAGACATCACGGTGCTCGAGCGCCTGCAAGGGGGCGCGGCCCCCCCCCCCGCCCCTGGGGTGTTCCCGCGCGCGCTTCGCTCTGCCGTCACGCTCGAACTGCTGGGGGGATGGGGCGTGCTTCCGACGCGCACCTTCGCGGGCGCGGTGGGGCTCGAGCGGCGCCTTCTCGCCACCCGGCTGCCCTGGCTCACGGGACGACTCAGCCTCCTGGGCACACCGGGAGGCCACGCGAGCGTGGGCCCGGGAGGCGTGCGCACCTCGCTGCTCGCGGGTCGACTGGAGCTCTGTGGAACGTGGGTCACTGGCAACCTGACCTGGCAGCCCTGTATGGGCGCGACCCTGGGGCGGCTCTGGTCCCGGGGCACCGGCTTCGAAGCGAACTTGGGCGCGGCCAGCCCCTGGTCCGCGGCCGTGGGGCGGCTCGCGTTGCGCCTGCCGGCAGCAGGGCCGGTGTTCTTCCAGTTGCAGTTGGAGCTCCTCGCCGCGCTCACACGTCCCGTGCTGCAGGTGCTCAACACCGAGGAGGCGCCGCTCTACCAGCGCGCACTTCCTGGACTGGGCGCGCAGGCCGGTGTCGGAATCGGGGTGCCGTTTTGATGAAGGATTCCGCGGCGGCGGCCATCCAGGAGATAGACGAAGCGTGCTCTGCTGTGCACGCCATGGGTGAAGACCGACTCGATGCGGGAACCTTGTTCAGGGCGCACGGGCATTTCGTGGCGTCCTTCCTCGTGAAGCTGGGCGTGGACCCGTCGGAGCTGGAGGATGCTGTGCAGGACGTGTTTGTGGTGGCACACCAGCGAGGAGGCTTCGTGGCAGGAGCCGCCCGCCCGACGACGTGGCTGGCGGAGATTGCCTGCCGCGTGGCCTCGACGCGCCGGCGCACCCGTCGCCGACGCCCCGAGGCGGTGGGTGACCAGGAGCTGGCGTTGGCTGCCTCGCCGCAGTCCCTCCCCTCGGACGTCGCCGAGGCCTCGCAGGGGCTGCGCCGCGTGCAGCAGGCACTGATGACGCTGGAGCTTGGCTACCGCGCGGTGTTCATCCTCTACGAACTGGAGGGTGAGTCCTGCGAGACCATTGCCGCGGGACTGGGCATTCCGGTGGGAACGGTGTACTCGCGGCTGCACAAGGCGCGGAAGCAGTTCTCGGAGGCGCACGCGCGCCTCGTGGCGGCGCCCGCCCGGAGCGCACGATGACCCTGCGGCCTCTTCGCGAGGACCCCACTACCAACGAGCTACTGCGCCGCGACCTCGAGGAGGCAGCACGAGCGCCGCACGCTCCCTTCGACCTGGACAGGGCGATGGAGCGCTTCGCAGCCACCCTGCCCCTGGTGCCGCTGGCCGCGGACACCTCCGTGGGCACTGCGGCGGGCGCAGTCAAGAGCCTCCTGACGAAGGCCGTCTCTATTCTCCGAGGGTGGAAGGGCGCTGTGGTGGGATTGCTGTTCGTCGGCAGCGGCGTGTGTCTCGCGGTGAATATCCTGCAGCGGGCGCCCGCGCCGGGCGTCGGTCAGGAGCCGGGGCCGCCTTCGCAGGCCCGGCCCGCCAGCCCGTCCGCAGCCCCCGTCCCCGTCCCGGAAAGCGCCGCACCGTCTCTCCCCCCGGCCGTAGCCCCCGGCCCCGCCCCGGAAAGCGCCGCACCGTCTCTCCCCCCGGCCGCGCCTAAGGAGGCGCCGCGCCCGCACCGCCGGATTGGCCAGGCCCCGGCGGCCCGGTCTCAGCGCTCCGTGGAGGACACAGCGCCATCCGCGGCGGCCCTCCCCTCCTCCGGGAAAGAGGTGCGCGTCGCTGAGACGCCGGTCCAGCGCGAGCCCCCACGCTCTTCGCAATCCGCCGGGACGCTGGCGCAGGAGGTGGCTCAGCTCGCCCAGGTGAAGGCCCTGCTCGAGGTGGACCCGGCGCGTGCACTGGCCCTCGCACAGCGCGGGCACGAGCTCTTCGCAGAAGGGGCGCTATACGAGGAGCGCGAGGCGATGGCGCTGCTGGCGCTCGGCCGCCTGGGGCGGACCGAGGCGCTGCGTGTGCGCGCCGAGCGCTTCCTCGTGCGCTACCCAACCAGTGCCTTTCACGAGCGCATCCGGGGGTTGCTGAAGCCATGAGTCACTCGCCCCACGCCTTTCCCATCCGCTGGACCGCGCCGTGGGGGGCCCTGCTTGTCCTGCTGCTCGGGTGTTCTCCAGGGGCAATCATCGGCTGGGACAGCGACTTCGGGGGGCCTGCGGACCCGGACCCGGCCGCCAGACCCAGCTGGGTCTATCCGCTGGAGGGGGCGGTGCTGGGGCGAAACCTCGGGGGCATGAACCTGCAGTGGCGCGCCGGAGCCGGCAACGCGCGCTTCCGCGTGCGCATCGACGGAGAGAGCCCCGTGAAGCCGCTGCTGCTCTCGGTGGATGGGTGCCCCGGGGGCAAGTGCCAGCTGCGCGTGCCGGATGAGCGCTGGCTCGACGTGGCAGCCGCCCACGCGGGGAAGACCGTCACGCTGCGGGTGGATGCGGTCGCGCGCCCCGGAGGGCCCGTCGCGACGAGCGAGCCCGTGCAGGTGGCCTTCAGCCGGCAGCCCCTGGAAGGGCGCGTGCACTACTTTTCCTCCGGAACGGACCTGTCGCGTGGGGCCATCCACCGCGCGTCGCTGACGGACGGGGTGGCACCGGTCATCCTCAGCGAGCAGAGCCGTTCCGCGAGCGGGCTGTGCGTGGGCTGTCACGCCCTGTCCCCGGACGGCTGTCGCCTGGCGGCGAACACCTTGGACCCGAATGACTTCATCCCCGGCACCCCCGAACCGCGCACGCTCATCATCGTGGCGGGGGACGACACCGAGCGCTCCTTCACGCCAGGTGGGGCGCGCTTCCAATCCACCTTCCAGGCCTGGTCTCCCGATGGCACGCGCCTGCTGACGCAGTTCGGCGGCCGCCTCACCCTGCGCATGCCGGATGGCAGCGTGGTGGCGGAGGTTCCGCCAGAACTGGTGGGCCCTGAGGGCGAGAACCTGGTCACTCACCCGGACTGGTCTCCGGACGGTCAGTGGATCGTCTTCACCCGGCTCGCGCCGGGAGCGAGCAGCTTTGGCGACGTGTACTACGCCGGGGACATCATGCTGATGCCCTACGCGGGTGGCGCGTTCGGCCCCGCGCAGGTACTCGTCCCCAGCACCGGGGGAGAGTTTCACTACTACCCCACCTTCTCACCCGACTCGCGCTGGGTGCTGTTCAACTCGGGCCAGAGCCTGCCCTCTGACTCCCGGGAGCCGGACGGCAAATTCACCGGGTTTGATGAACCCAGCTCGCGTCTGAGGCTCGTGCGGCGCGAGGGCGGCACGCCGCAGGAACTGGTGCGCGCCACCCGCGGACCGCGCGCCACGGCGTCCTGGCCCCGCTTCGCACCGCACATGGAGGACGGCCGTGCCTTCATCCTCTTCTCGGCGAAGACGGACTACGGCTGGGTGGTGGAGCAGCGCGCGGTGGCCGCGCCAGAGAGCGAATGGCAGGGGCGGCCCCAGCTCTGGGCCGCCGCCGTGGAGCTGGGCGCGCCGGGAGACCCCAGCGCCGCCCCCTTCTGGATGCCCTTCCAGGACCCAACCACACGCAACCACACTGGCACCTGGAGCATGGCTGCACCCACCGTCTGCCCCTGAGCGCCACTGGGCAGGCCTCGCGCCAAGTGTTGTGAAGGAATAAGCTGGGCCGGACATGTAGCTGGACGACGCGGAGCGTTGCCCCCGCGTCACCAGCAGGACCCGGCGCTGGCGCCTTCTGCTGGGGGTGGTTGTCCCGACGTTCCCGGAGTGTCTGGATGAATGCTCGTTCGCAGCAGCTGCTGCTGTTGCTCCTGCTGCCGCTGGCAGGCTGCACGGGGTATGCAACCGGAGGCGATGGCACCCCGCCTGGGCCGACGACGCCTGGCGCCGCCGCGTTTCGCTGCGACCCGGCGAAGCTGCCCGCGGAACTGCCCCTGCGGCGGCTGACCTCCACTCAGTATGTGCGCACCGTGCAAGATTTGGTGCGCGCCACGCCGCTGGCCTCCGGGGACAAGGACGCGGTGCTCTCCGCCCTGGCTCAGCGCCTCGAGCGCTTCCCGCCGGACCGG
>DASQMW010000045.1:0-8280 GCA_035645295.1 Archangium sp. | reverse complement strand
TAGAGGTAGCCGCGCACGTCCGCGCCGGCGGCCCGCGCCTGCAGCAGCTGCCGCCAATGGTCGTACAGGAAGCGGGGACGCCGGTCGCCCGCGCGGTCATCGATGCCGTTCTCGGTGACCCAGATGGGCTTGCCGTACTTGTGGTGCAGCTCGACGAGGAGGTGGGAGAAGCCCTCGGAGTAGTCCTCCCAACCGATGTCGGTCAGGCCGCGGTTGTGGATGTCGCGGTACTGGAACTGGAGGAAGGGCGGCTTGGGAATGAAGCGCAGGTGGGCACGCGTGTAGTAGTTGATGCCCATGAAGTCCACGCTGTCGCGGCCGCCCTCGATGCGCTGGCGCGTGGAGGCCAGGCCCGGCATCTGGATGCGCAGCTCGCCATCGGTCAGGGCGCGGTGGAAGGCGTGGTTGTAGTTGTCGAAGGCGAGCCGGGTGAGGGCACGGTCCAGCGGGTGCCACCAGCGGTCCGGGCGGAAGGCGAGCATGTTCTGCGAGATGCCGATCTCACACGAGCCGCACTCGCTCAGCAGCTCCTCGCGGGCGGCGACGTGCGAGCGCGCGATGTTGCCGAGCGCGAGCATGGCCTTGGAGCCATCCGCGATGCCGGGGGGAATGATGCCCTGGAGGTAGCCGCCGAGCAGCAGCACCATGGGCTCATTGAAGGTGATGACGAGCGCGTCGAGGCCCTTGAGGATGCTCGCGCAGATGCGGGCATAGCGGCGGAACTCGACGACGGAGGAGGGCTCGTGCCAGGGCGTTTCCCGATGGAACCACTGGGGATGGGTGAAGTGGTGGAGGGTGACGATGGGCCGGATGCCGGCGGCCTTCATGCGGAGCAGGCGCTGGCGGTACTGATCGACGGCGGACTCATCCACCTGGCCGCGGACGGGCTCGATGCGGGCCCATTCGAGCGAGATACGGAACGCCCCGCTGCCCACCTCCTTGGCGAGTTGGACGTCATGGTCGAAGAGGTTCCAATGGTCCACGCCGCGGCCGCAGCGGTGGTTGGGGTCTTTGCACTTCCCCTGGCGCTCCCACTCGGACCAGTCGTTCTCGATGTGCCCTTCGACCTGATAAGCGGCGGTGGCCACACCGAAGGTGAACCCGCGCGGAAATTCATTGGTGCCCATGAAACACAACTTATGGGCCCGGCTGACGAGCGGGAAGTGATTCCCCCGCCGAGGAATCACACCACGTGGTCGGAAAGAGCCCGGTGCGTTGACTGGTGGGAAAGCGCGGAGGCCAGAAGCCCCGGGTCCGTACGGTTATCCAACAATTCCAGCCTCCGAGAAGCCGCGCGGGCGGAGAACCACGGCTCCGAGGCCACGAAGCCGCGCCCCCCTACCCCAAACCCCACCCGCGCCCATTTCCCCTCGCCCTCCGGGAGAGGAGCCCCCCGTCGTTCAAAGGGGGGGCAAGCCCCCCGGGGTGAGGGTGTCCGGGCCCGTTCTCCCCGCTGTACCCCGAAGAGCGACCCTGGCCCACACCTTGCTCCAGGGCGGCGTACCCCCTCTCACCCTGGAGCCCCCATGATCCGAGCCCTGCTGACCGCCCTCCTCTTCCTGGCCCCCACCGCCCTGGCCCAACAACCCGCGCCGGCGAAGAAACAACACCCGGGCTGCTTCGTGCTGCTGGACCTGAAGACCGGACAACTGAAGCGAAATGACGCGGAGCGCTGCGAGAAGCGGATGCCCCCGGCGTCGACCTTCAAGGTGCCGCACGCGCTGATCGCGCTGGAGACGGGGGTGGTGAAGGACCCGGCGGCGGTGCGCAAGTGGGACGGGCAGAAGCGCTCCGTGGCCGACTGGAACCGGGACCACTCCTTGGAGTCGGCCATCCGTTACTCGGCGGTGTGGTTCTTCCAGGGGACGGCGAAGGAGATCGGCCGTGAGCGGATGAAGGACTGGCTGCACCGCTTCAACTACGGCAACGAGGACGTGTCCGGAGAGCTCACGGGCTTCTGGCTGGGCCACCCGCTGCGCATCTCGCCGGAGGAGCAGGTGCGTTTCCTCGCGCGGCTGTACAGGAACGAGCTGCCGGTGAGCGAGCGGACGCGGGAGACGGTGAAGCGGATGCTGCTGTACACGCCGGAGACGGTGACGGAGAGGACGAAGCGGCTGGCGGGGCCGTGGAGCGCGGGGGCGGTGGTGAGCGGGAAGACGGGCAGCACGCACACGAAGGAGGACGGGGACGTGAGCTGGCTGGTGGGGCACGTGCGCTCGGCGCGGGGGGAGTACGTCTTCGCGAGCCTGGTGACGGGCGAGCACCTCGAGGGCCCGGTGGCGCTGTACGCGGCGGTGGACGAGCTCCAGTCACTCGGAGTGCTCGACTGAAGGACCGGGCGGCGAACCCGCGATCCCCGAGGTCCGCTGGCGTTCACGGCCCTTCCGCCCTACCGGACGGCTCGCGTAGCGTCCGGCCCCATGGCGCATTACGACCTCGTGGTGATCGGCTCCGGCCCCGCTGGCGAAAAGGGCGCGGTGCACGCGGCACTGCACGGCAAGCGGGTGGCGGTGGTGGAGCGGGAGCCGGTGCCCGGCGGCACGGCGGCCAATACGGGCACCCTGCCCTCCAAGACGCTGCGCGAGACGTCGCTGTACCTCTCGGGCTTCCGGCAGCGGGGCCTGTATGGGGTGGAGGCCAACCTGTCCCACAAGACCACCGTCACGGACTTCCTCTATCGGGAGCGGCGGGTGAAGGGCAGTGAGCGCGAGCGCATCCTCGAGGACCTGAAGCGCCACGGGGTGGAGCTGGTGTACGGCCGGGGCACGCTGGCGGACGCGCACACGGTGCTGGTGAGCCGCGAGGGCGAGCCAGCGCGGCGGCTGACGGCGGACGTCATCCTGGTGGCCACCGGCTCCTCGCCCTACCGCCCGCCGCTCTACCCCTTCGGGGACCCACGGGTGCACGACTCGGACGAGCTGCTCGACATCCAGCAGTTGCCGCGTGCGCTGGTGGTGGTGGGCGCGGGCGTCATCGGCTCCGAGTACGCGTGCATGTTCGCCGCGCTGGGCATCCCCGTGACGCTGGTGGACCCCAAGCCCGAGCTGCTGCCCTTCCTGGACGATGAGCTCTCCGCGCTGCTGAAGCAGCGGATGGAGGCGCTCGGGGTGAAGCTGCGGTTGGGGCACACGGTGGATTCGGTGGAGGTGCCGCCAGACTGCGATGTCCCCATCCGGCTGACGCTGAAGGGAGGCGAGCAGCTCGAGGTGGACCAGGTGCTGGTGGCCTCGGGGCGCTCGGCGAACACGGCGGGGCTGGGGCTGGAGGCGGTGGGGGTGAAGCTGGGCGCGCGAGGCCAGGTGGAGGTAGGGCCCGAGTACCAGACGGCGGTGCCGGGCATCTACGCGGTGGGGGATGTCATTGGCTTCCCGGCGCTGGCGTCCACGTCCATGGAGCAGGCGCGCATCGCGGTGATGCACGCCTTCGGGCTGGAGGCGAACAAGCTGGCGCCGGTGCTGCCCTACGGCATCTACACCATCCCCGAGGTGTCCATGGCGGGCGAGACGGAGGAGTCGCTCAAGGCCAAGGACATCCCCTACGTGGTGGGCCGGGCCCACTTCTCCACCAACGCGCGCGGGCAGATCATCGGCGAGGGCTACGGGCTGCTGAAGCTGCTCTTCCGCCGCGAGGACTTGAGGCTGCTGGGCGTGCACGTGCTGGGCGAGCAGGCCTCGGAACTGGTGCACGTGGGGCTGCTGGCGCTGATGACGGGCGCCAGCGCCCGGCTCTTCGTGGAGACGTGCTTCAACTACCCCACACTCTCCGAGGCCTACAAGACGGCCACCTACGACGCGCTGGAGAAGGTCAGGTCCCTTCCTGCCAGGAGCCCAGGTACTTGACCTGCTCGGGGGTGAGCTTGTCGATCTTCACCCCCATGGCGCGCAGCTTCAGCCGGGCGATCTCCTGGTCCAGGTGCTCCGGCACCGGGTAGACCTTCTTCTCCAGCTTGCGGTGGTTCTTCACCATGAACTCGCTGGAGAGCGCCTGGTTGGCGAAGGACATGTCCATCACGCTGGAGGGGTGGCCCTCGGCGGCGGCGAGGTTGATGAGGCGGCCCTCGCCCAGGACGATGATGCGCTTGCCGTTCTTGAGGGTGAACTCCTCCACGAACTCGCGGAGCACCGCACGGCCCTTGGACAGCCCGTGCAGCGTCTTCAGGTCGATCTCCACGTTGAAGTGGCCCGAGTTGGAGACGATGGCGCCGTCCTTCATCTTCTCGAAGTGCTCCTGGCGGATGACGTCGATGTTGCCCGTCACCGTGCAGAAGAAGTCGCCAATGCGGCACGCCTCGCTCATGGGCATGACGCGGAAGCCGTCCATGACCGCCTCGAGCGCGGTGGTGGGGTCCACCTCGGTGACGACCACGTCGGCGCCCATGCCGCGGGCGCGCATGGCGAGGCCCCGGCCGCACCAGCCGTAGCCGGCCACCACGAAGACGCTGCCGGCCAGCAGCCGGTTGGTGGCGCGGATGATGCCGTCGATGGTGGACTGGCCCGTGCCGTAGCGGTTGTCGAAGAGGTGCTTCGTCTTCGCGTCGTTGACGGCGATGATGGGGTACTTGAGCACGCCCTCCTTCGCCATGGCGCGCAGGCGCACCACGCCCGTGGTGGTCTCCTCGGTGCCACCGATGACGTGCTCCAGCAGCTCCGTGCGCTCGTTGTGCAGCACGCCCACCACGTCCGCCCCGTCATCCATGGTGAGCTGGGGCCGGGTGTTCAGCGCCTCGTGGATGTGGCGGTAGTAGGTGTCGTTGTCCTCGCCCTTGATGGCGAAGACGGAGATGGCGTGGTCCACCACCAGCGAGGCCGCCACGTCGTCCTGGGTGGACAGCGGGTTGGAGGCACACAGGGCCACGTCCGCGCCGCCCTCCTTCAGGGCAATCACCAGGTTGGACGTCTCCGCCGTCACGTGCAGGCACGCCGCCAGCCGAACCCCCTTCAACGGCTTCTGCCGAGCGAAGCGCTCGCGAATCTGGTTCAGCACCGGCATCGTGCGGCCAGCCCACTCGATGCGGCCACGGCCCTTCTCGGCCTGGAGGGGATCCTTGATGTCCGCGTGCACGGGCGCGTTGTTGACCTTCGCGCGCTTCTTGAGGCTCACGACCTTCGCCATGGGAGCGTCCTTCGGGGGTGGAGAAAAAGAAAACGCGCGTGAGCCTTACCGGGGCTCACGCGCGTTTCAACAATCCAGGCTGTTCAGCGTTGACGGTCCGCCAACGGACTTCAGACGGCCTTGAGCCGGGAGGTGCCGGCGGGGCCCGCGACGGCCTCGCGCAGGGCGTCCTTCTTGTCGGTGCGCTCCCAGCTGAACTCCTTCTCGGAGCGGCCGAAGTGACCGTACGCGGCGGTCTTCTGGTAGATGGGCCGCAGCAGATCCAGGTACTCGGTGATCTCGCGCGGCTTCAGGCCGAACGTGCGCTTGATGGCCTGCTGGATCTTCTCCTCGGGCACGGTGGCCGTGCCGAAGGTCTCCACCAGCACGCTCACGGGCTCGGCCACGCCGATGGCGTAGGAGACCTGCACCTCGCAGCGGCTCGCGAGGCCCGCGGCCACCACCGTCTTGGCGATGTGACGGCCCATGTAGGCCGCCGAGCGGTCCACCTTGGACGGGTCCTTGCCCGAGAAGGCGCCGCCACCGTGACGGCCCATGCCGCCGTAGGTGTCCACGATGATCTTCCGGCCCGTCACGCCGGAGTCGCCCATGGGGCCGCCGATGACGAAGCGGCCGGTGGGGTTGATGTAGATCTTCGTCTTGGCGTCGATGAGCTTCTTGGGCAGCGCCTTGGCGATGACGTCCTCGCGGATGGCCTCGTGGATGCGCTTGTTGGAGACGTCATCCGAGTGCTGCGTGGACACCACCACCGCGTCGATGCGGGACGGGCGGCCGTTGCGGTACTCGACGGTGACCTGGCTCTTGCCGTCCGGGCGCAGCCAGTCGTGCGTCTTGCGGCGCACGTCGGACAGGCGGCGGGTGAGCGCGTGGGCGTAGTGGATGGGGGCCGGCATCAGCTCCGGCGTCTCATCGCAGGCGAAGCCGAACATCATGCCCTGGTCGCCGGCGCCCTGCTCCTTCTTGTTGTCCACGCCCCGGGCGATGTCCTGGCTCTGGCCCTCGATGGCCACCATGACGCCGCAGGTGTTGCCGTCGTAGCCCATGGAGCTATCGGTGTAGCCGATGCGGCAGATCGTGCTGCGGACGATCTTCGGGATGTCGACGTAACAGTTGGTGGTCACCTCGCCTGCGACGATGGCCAGGCCCGTCTTCACCAGGGTCTCCACGGCCACGCGGCCCTGGGGATCCTTGGAGAGGATGGCGTCCAGCACGCCGTCGGAGATCTGGTCGGCGATCTTGTCCGGGTGCCCTTCAGTGACGGATTCGGAGGTGAACAGGTAGTCGGTCGGCATGTCGTCTTCGGCTTCGGAGGGAATACTGCTCACGTCAACGGCGTGAAGAGCGGGGACACTAAACGTTGGGCTCCAGGGGAGTCAAACACGGAGACAGGTAGAAAATTCGTCAGCAAGTTGTGAGGTAGGCCCACCTGGCAGGCAGCCCACCCCCCGGGCCCCGCGCCGGGTAGCGTGTGAATTTCGCGCGCCCCCAACCGTTCCATTGCGCTACAGAGACAGCCCTCTGAAGGAAGGACTTGAATGACCGCCCGTCTCCGCTCCCTGACCCTGCTGGCCACCCTCGCCTTTGCCCTCCCGGCGCTCGCCGCGCCCAATGAGCCCGTGGCCAAGCCGGTGAAGACCGTCGTGCAGTCCGTGCGCTACAACAAGGACGACATCGCCCTCAAGCAGCTCGCCAACGAGGAGCAGGGCCGCTTCCTGCTCGGCGAGGACTGGGACAAGGGCACCGAGGCCCAGCGCAAGGAGTTCACCCGGCTCTTCACCAGCCTCTTCGCGAAGATCGCCTTCCCCAAGGTGCGCGAGAACTTCAAGAACCTCGCTTCCATCACCTACGAGGACCCGGCGGTGGAGGGCGACAAGGCGCAGGTGAAGTCCACCGTCGTCATCGAGCACCCGCTGAAGAAGCAGGAGATGAAGCTCCAGTACTCCGTGGTGAAGAGCCAGGGCGGCTGGAAGGTGCTGGACGTGGCGGTGCTCGGCGACTCAATGCTCACCGGCATCCGTGACGACCAGGTGCGCCCCATCATGAAGCAGGGCGGCTGGGATCACCTGCTGCAGCTCATGCGCACGAAGGAAGCCGAGCTGACCAAGAAGTAGCCCTGCCCCTCGCTCAGGGAGCCAGGTAACCGGGCACCCGGAAGCGAAGCAGGTTGTACGCGGGGACAGGTGAAGTAGAGAGGACGGGCCGATGTCCCGTCCCCTCCCCCAGCCCGGCCCTGTGCGCGAAGGGCGCTCCTCCCGCGAGGTGGACGCCTTCTGCGTGCAGTTCGCCCCGCGAGCCCCGGGGCACCCCGCGGTCCGGGACCTCCAGCGACTGCTGGCCGAAGTACCGCCAGAGGGACTGGAAGCCCGCCTGGAGTGGGTGGAGCGCTTCGTCGCCTGGCTGCGGGACCCCAAACCCGCCCTCGGCTTGATGGAGCCCGCGGAGCCCGAAGCCCCCGCGGTGGTGACACGCCTGGCCCTGCTGGGGCGCGTGTTGGAGACGCGGGCCTCGGCCCGTGAGCCCATGGCCTCCCTGGTGCGCGAGGTGATGGCCGCGACAAGCGGGCTGAGGCTCTTCTCCCAGGTGGGCCTGCCCGCCGGACTGGGATTCCTCGGCGAAGTGGCGGACCGGCTCGCACGCCGCCTGCTGCCCTCGCCGCCCGAGGACCACCAGCTCTCGGAGCTGCTGCGGCGGCTGTTTCCGGTGCCCGAGGACGCGGCCTGGTTGGAAGCCCTGCCGGCGAAGCAGCTGGCGTGGCTCTCCGCCTTGCTCCAGGGAGGTGCCCGCCCTCCGGCCAGGGAGCCCGCGGAGGTGCTGCGGAGCTCGCTGGTGGATGCCCTGGGCCTGCTCGCCGTGCAGACGGCGGCCCTGGGACTGACCGAGGACGTGAGGGACCGCTGTCCGGAGGTGTCCTTCCGCGCCTCACCTTTCCTGAAGCTGCGCCGCGTGTGCGAGGGCGTGCAGGCCCGCGACGCCGCGCCGGACTCGCTGCGGGAGTTGGGCGATGTGGTGGAGGAGTGCCGGCAGGTGGTGGCCATCGTCACCAGCCACCTCGAGCAGTACGGGGTGAGCGTGGACCTGGTGTACCGGCTGGAGCGCATCCGCCGGAGCCTGGAGCGGATGGAGGCCATTGCCCGGGTGCTGGGCACGGCACCGGGCGAGGCCCGCTGG
>DASQMW010000044.1:0-29979 GCA_035645295.1 Archangium sp. | reverse complement strand
GCCAGGGCTGCATGTACTACCAGGCTCTGCCCAATATGCCCGAAGCCCAGTTGCGGCCTCTCATTGAACGCTTCGCCCAACTCGTCTGTGAGCAGCTCGTTTTCCGCGAAGCTTTCGGCCTTATATGAGGGGATGCCTCAGCCCTCCTCCCGCTAGCCGCCCGCAGCACCGCCCCCATTTCTCCTATGCGTCTTCATGGTTGACCGAGTTGCCGTACAAGACGATCGGCCACCACGGCAATTCGACCCAAGCGATTAGCTTGCCGAACTTCTCTTAGGGAACGTTTTTCACTGGCAGGCTTATCGCTAGCCTTCTTATAGCTAGGGAAAGGTTGGTTCTGAATATCTTTGGTAATTTTATTGTTCAGGCCGACATTTCCCAGGTGTGGCACGAAAACGATTTTCAGCGCCGGATTCGCCTTCTTGAGACCGGGTTCGAGGACAGACACCGCAGCTTTCGCAGGAACCCCACAGCAGACAATTACCTTACGCACGTGTTGCAACTGGATTTTCAAGCGTTTAGCGGTTCTGGGATGCTGCACCAGTGCCAGATCCGCCTCCGAAGGACCAAGCTCGCGGAACATCACCTTATGCCATGCGTTGGTGATTGTTACCAGCGGTTCATTGAATCCAGCGATTTTGTAATGCGCCTGTATACGCTCGGCAAGATCATTACGATTCTGACCTGTATGCCCCGCGCATGGCCGTCGATTGTCCCGTTCTCTCCTTCCAGGACATGAAAGCACAAAGGCAATATCATCTCCTCTGCCGCGCAGGAAATGAACCGAATCGAGAAGGTTAATCCTCTCAAAATACGCATCCACCGCGGATGCAACGCGCGCCTGGAACTCGAGGCGAACTCTATCATTAACGAATGAATAACCCCGCTCTATAGCCCACTTATCGTAAGGGTTTTCACACTCAGGTGCCTTGTAGAGAGCGTCGTCGTCTATGTCCGCTCCCTCAAAGACCGTCATGCCGCCAATTCGCACTGTAAGCCGGTGTTCATTATTTCCCTTAAGGCTCCGCAGATCAAAATGGAACGCTCCAATATCATCTACTCGAATGCGATAGTTTCCAGCCATAGGTGGTATCCGTCTGTGTATTTTCTGCTGTTCTGTATATTTTGCGGCAAAATACGAAGCGAGTATCTCCGTGACACGTGTACAATCACTGATTTGAGGCCACGTAGACAGCCGACGAAGCGTCTGACAGCCTTGCTGGCCAGGTGGTGCCCTCACGATGGTGCCCTCAAGAGGCGGAAGGGCAGAAGTGCTTCAGCCTGCTGATGGATGCATCCATACGCCGCGCGGCCTCCTCGCGCTGTTTCTCGGCATCCGCGAGCGCATCGAGTTGCTCGTCTAGCATGAGGCGCTCGTGTTCCTCCTCGCGTTCCACATACCGCTCGACAGTCAGGTTCCAGTTGAAACTGGCTATTTCATCGAGGTGAACCGCACGCGCATGTCGCCCGTCACCCCCGAAGTCCTGGAACGCATTGACGATGGCACCGATGTCCTCCCGCGAGAGTGTGTGCCGCCTGCCCTTTCTCACGCCAGCTTCGGAGGTGTCGATGAACAGCACGCGATTCCGACGGTTGGCGGGCTTGCCCTTTCTCAGGACCAGGACAACGGGCGCGATGGAGGTGTCGTAGAGCAGGTTTCCAGGCAGACCGATAATGGCCTCGAACCGGTCCTCCTCCAGCAACTTGCGGCGGATGTGCTCCTCGGCGCCTCCGCGGAAAAGAACGCCGCGCGGCAGCAGGAGCGCCGCCATTCCCCCTTCCGCAAGGGCGGCCAGACAGTGCTGCACAAATGCGTAATCCGCGCCATGCCGGGGCGGTACGGGGTTGAACCGACCAAAGGCATCCTCCGAGGCCCGATCGGCTCCCCAATCGCGAAGACCCCAAGGGGGATCCGCCACGACCCTATCGTACTGGAGCATGTGCCCCTGCTCAGTCATCAAGGGTGACCACAATGCGTTTCCACGCTCGATGCGAGCATCGACGATGCCGTGCAGCAGGAGATTCATCCGACACAGGGCCCACATCTCCACGTTCTTTTCCTGTCCGTGCAGCACGAGCGAGGCCGCCGCGCGAGGGAGGCTCACCTCGGACCTGGAGGCGACCCGGCGCGTACATTCCACGAGGAATCCGCCCACGCCACAGACCGGGTCATAGAGGCGCATGTTTTCCCGTGGGTCCAAGAGTTCGGCCAGGAGCCGGGCCACGGAGGGGGGCGTGTAGAATTGGCCGTACTCCCGCCCACTGGTTTCAACCAACCGGTGGAGGAAGTCGTCCGCAACCTCGCCTAGGCTCCCATCCAACACCCGCTCTCCACTCAGAGGAGGAAGCGCCGAGAGCGTCTGGAACAGGGCCGGCAACAGGTCGCCTAGCCTGATGGAGTTGAAATCCACCTCCGTCAAGAGCCTGCTGAGCGGAGGATTGGCCTGCTCCAGCACGGCGCAGGCCTTGTTGACGCGGTCGCCCAGTGCGGAAGACCAGTCAATTTGTAACCTGGACCAGTGCGCCGAAGGGGGCACCACGAACCGGGGTATCCCGGGGGCGGGAGGCCCGTCCGTCACGTCGCTCAGGAACTTCAGGACCAGCAGGCGGAAGACGTAGCCCGCCGCGTCATGCACGACCGCCCCCTGTGCGCGAAGGACATCCATGGTTTCCCACAGCGGCCTCCCCCACTCATTCGTTCCCGGGCTCACGTGACCGTTCTTCCTCTCCGGCTAACAGCAGGATTTCCGAGACCATTCCATCCACCAACGCGCGCCGCAGTGCCGCCACCCGGAGCGCGGCTTGATGGTGTTCCTGCTCCGCATCGACGAGCGCGGCGAGCTCTTGTTGCAGTTCCCGAGGCGGCAGGGGAACGGGTAAGTCCTCCAGGTCCCTGACCGTGAGTTGGACGAGCCCTGACGAAGACCGGACGCGAAGCCTCAACCGGCCCTGCCATGCGGCGCTCCGGAACAATGCCAGGAGCACGGCGGGGAGGACCTTCTCCCCGGGCCGCACCACAATGAGATTGGAGCTGACGAGGAGCGAGGCCTCGCTCTCGGGAACGCGAGCCACCTTCAGGACGGTGCCTCGACAGGAGACGAGCAGGTCACCCGTCTGGATGCGAAACCGCTCCAGGGGCCCCGGGCGCAGCGCCACCGCCTCCAACTTCTCCCGAGGAGCGATGTGGCCCGCCTCGAGATCTCCCACGCTGAGCACCGGCTCGTGGATGGCCTTCTCCCCCTCTTTCGCCTGATGCCGGGACACCGGCAGCCCGACGAAGAGCGTCTCCACGACCGAGCGCAGCGGCAGAACCGGCCACCGCTGGTGCGCTCCCGATTCAGAACGGCTCATGGGCCCTCCCGCTGCATCCAGATGCGCGCGTGGCCCTCATTGCACATCCCTCTCGAAGGCCCTCGGGCCCTTGGCATGAACCTCGTTGAAGGTGTGCGCATCTGGAAGGATGCGGCTCAACGCGGGCTCGAACCAATCGATGGTCTCTCCCAGGGCCGCGTACCGCTGAGGGAGGTCCGTCCAGCGCCAGATGGGCTCGTGGTGGAAGACCCGGTTGCGAAGCTTGCGCACTTGATGCATCCGCTCCGCCACGTGCTTGCGCGTCCGGTCGTGCCGGGGCATGTGGGGGAAGACGGGTTTGAGGAGCCAGGGCCAGATGACCTGCTCATAGTCGCGGCTCAGCAGGCTGGTCCAGAAGCCAAAGCTCAGCTCGGCCACGAGACGGCCGGGGTCCAGCGGCGCCTTGCGGTTCCCCAGCTCCACCTTCGCGGCGTTGATCGCCCTCTGCTCGCGTGACAACAACCACGGGGGGTTGAGGTCGTACCAGGCGGGCGTTCCCCAGAACGCCGTCAGCGCCTCATGGAGGCTGTTGCGAAAGGCCACCTCCAGGTAGCCCAGCGGTGCGTACAGCGACATGCTCAGCGCTACGTTCCACCTGTAGCGCCCGATGAGGTCGCGCGGCGTGTCACTCGGGCTCAAGCGGTAGGCCGCCAAACGAGGGGCTGACAACACCCTCGTCAAAGCCACGGCGGAAATGGATTGCACACCCGGAGGGTTCGACATAAGTTCGATGCACCGTCCCCGGGTCGTCCTCTCCCAGCCATCATGCGCTGGTGATGACCCCGGGGTTTTTTATTCCCCACATCCATCGCACGAGGCACTTCAAGGAGGCTGAGAGCCCAGCCGCTTGAGGCCCTCAGCTTGCGCTTGGAACCTACAAACACCCACCAGTCGTTACATCGCCAATGCTGGCCCGGGACTGCCTAATTCGCGGTGAACATTGGTAGAAGGCAAAATAGGGGCTCAGATGCCCGCCGTCAACGCCTAATGCGCGGAGAACACGCCCTCGTATGCATCAACGTGTGTTCGGGTGGGATGTTTCCTCCGCGAAAAAGTGGCGGACTTGCTACGCGTGCAGACTGAGTCGCATGTCCGAGGCCCCTGCGTGAATGGCTAGTCCCGTCCAACCCCGGGCTCCGGAGCTACCTCGCCACGAATCTCGACACACCCAGGCGAGCATCCTCAACGGCCTGGGACGCCGGCAAGAGGCCCTGGCGGCCACCCGCGAGGCGATGCAGCTCCGCCAACCGCTCGCGCGGGTCTAGGGCAACGCCCGCCGGCCGCGCAGGGCGTCACAGCTTGGGCGAGCAGCTCGTGGGGCTGAAGGCCGCGAGGCGCGCACGGAGCACGAGCTCCAGATCCTCAATCCGGGTGCTCCCGCAGCTGCTCGGCCAGGATGGCCTCCAGGCAGCGGCCAAGCCCCGCGGCCGCGAGGGCGTAGGTGTCCAGGATGGGAGCGCTCCAGGGCGCGAGCGCCACGGCCCGCTGCGCCAGGGGAAACGCCTCGTCATACCGCCCCTGGGTGACGTACAGCCAGGCCAGCCCATTGGCCGCGCTCACGTCATCCGGGGAGAGCTCGACGGCCTTCTTGTACGCGGCCTCCCGCTCGGCCTTGGCCGACTCGAACTCCCGCAGCGCCCGCGCCAGCAGCACCCAGGCACGCGACTCTCCCGGGTGGGCCTCCACCGCCACACGGGCCAGGGCCGGTTTCAGGTTGTCCGGGGCGCGCTCCACCTTCTGCGCGAGCGCCATCAGGCTCTTGGGATCCAACTTCAGCGCCTCGTCCATCTCGGCCCACGCCAGCGTCAGCCGCGCCTGGCGGCCCTCCTCGCTCATGCCCGCCGCCATCACCGTCAGCCGCACCCGGGCCGCGTGCACCTCCGAGTCCTCCAGGGTGCGCTCGAGGACGTTCAACGCCACGCGCGGCACCGGGACGGTGAACTCCTGATAGGAGCCCCTCCTCAGGTAGCCGAGCATCATCTTGTCGAAGCCGGGCTGGAACACCTCGGGAAACATCTTCTTGAAGGTGCTGTCGGGAGCCGCGCCCTGCGCGAGCATCACCTGGTAGTTGGCGAAGTAGCGGGGCTGGTTGTTGTAGAGCCAGTGCACGACGAGCCAGTTGCCCCAGTACAGGCTGGCGATCCCCCCAGCGGCGGCCGGAGGGGAGGCACTGGAGGTGACGCCGGAAAAACAAAAGGCCCCAGGTTCCGGAGAACCTGGAGCCGGCGGGCTTCAGCGGCGTGGCGCCCTGAGCGGGCGGTCTAGCACTCGGGGGTGAACTGGCGGTACGTCGACGTCGTGCCCCAGCTGTACCACATGCCACACGAGCAACCCCGCTGGCCGGTTACCTGGGTGTAGCTCGCGTCGCGGTAGTACGTGTACAGGGTTTCACCGCTGGCGGCGCAGTCGGGCAGCTGGGCCTCCTGTGTGGACAGCTCGGTCCCCTCTTCCGGCTCCATGGGCGCGCCACAGCCCACCATCAGCGCCGTCGACAACAGACCACCCAGAATGCTCAGTCGCATGCGGCCTCCGTTACGGTTGTTCCCCAAACCTTAACAAATTGCCGCTTTCGTGGGAATGGCAGACATTCAAGATTCGGTGTTGCCATCATTCTGAAGGCAGAGCCGACGCTCGGCGGCGCCCGCGATGGCTCCAGGCCATGAAAAAACGTCACAACGACGGGAGACCCACTCCTTCTTCATGCCCTCGTGTGGGCTCAACAGGAGAAGGACATGAACCGGAAACAATGCAGCAAGGCCCTCCTTGGGCTGATGGTGGGATGTTTTTGCCTCCTCGCGGCAGGTCCCGCCAGGGCCTTCGATGGGGCCGCGGCGGATCGCGTCCTACAAACCGCGCAACAGAAGTTGCGCGCCACGGCCTCCAATCCCTCGATACCGACGAACCAGTACCCCAAGGCCACCACCAGCGGCCCGTGGCGGCTCGTCTCCAACACCGCCAACATCGACTGGGTCCAGGGCTTCTTCCCGGGCCAGCTCTGGCTCATGTACGAGCAGGGGAGGGATCCCTTCTGGCGCACCAAGGCGGACGCCTGGACGCGCAGCCTGGACATCCAGAAGAGCAACCCGGACCTCCGTCAAATCACCCATGACCTGGGCTTCAAGTTCATGGGCAGCTACGGGGAGGCGTACCGGCTGACCGGAGATGACTCCTACCGGCAGGTGATGTTGACGGCCGCCGGCTCGCTGGCCAGACGCTTCAACCCCACCGTGGGCGTCATCGACTGCTGCGATTGGAATGACGGGACCTGGCAGGTGCCCATGGTCACCGACACGATGATGAACCTGGAGCTGCTCTTCTGGGGCGCCCGGAACGGCGGCAACCCCGCCTGGAACGACATGGCGCTGCGTCATGCCCTGAAGACCGCGGCGGACATGGTCCGCGCCGACGGCGGCACCTTCCACGTGGTGGATTACAACACCTCGGGCGGCATCCGCTCGCGGAGCACCTTCCAGGGCTTCTCCAACAGCTCCACCTGGTCCCGGGGACAGGCCTGGGCCATCTACGGCTTCACCATGTCCTACCGCTACACGCGCGACCCGCGCATCCTCCAGGCCGCTCAGAAGGTCACCGACTACTACCTCGCCCGGCTGCCGGCCGACTCCGTCCCCAACTGGGACTTCAACGCGCCCGCCGACCAGCAGCAGAAGGACTCCTCGGCCGCCGCCATCGTCGCCTCGGCGCTCCAGGAGTTGAGCCGGTATGTCGCCGACCCCGCCCTGGCCCTGCGCTACCGCAACGCGGCCCTGGCCATGCTCGACAGCCTCGCTTCCCCCGCCTACCTCAACCCGGCCACCAGTGGCGGCCCCGGCATCCTCCTGCACGGCACCGCCTTCTACAGGACGGCCATCAAGCCCAGCGGCGAGGACATCGACAAGAGCCTCATCTACGGGGACTACTACCTCGTCGAGGCGGTGAATCGCTTCAAGCTGTGGAACCAGGACGGATGGCTCTCGACGCTCGGCTTCCCCGAGAGCGTGCGCGGCCTGGGCACCGGCAACACCGGAGTGCGGGTGGTCGAGTTCGACGTGACGCCCCTCAGCAAGCTCATCGACGGCGTCATCGGCTACGCGGACACCTCCACCAACGTCACCGGCTATCCCAGCCTCGCCATGAGCCTCCGCATGAACCCGAGCGGCTTCTTCGACGTGCGCCGGGGTGCGGCCTACGCCGCGCTCGCCAGCGTCCCCTACGAGGCGAATACGACGTACCACGTGCGCATGCGGACCGACCTGGCTGCGAAGACATACAGCGTCTGGGTGAGGCCCCCGGGTGGCGCCGAGGTGCTCCTCGCCGATCGCTTCGCCTTCCGCTCCGACTCGCCTCCCACCGATGATCTCGGCAAGGTGTCCCTCAAGAGCGGCCACTTCGACAACGAGTTCCGGGTCCGCAATCACACCGTGCAGGCTCCGCCTCCGTAGAGGCAGACTGAAGACCCTCACCCCAGCCCTCTCCCAGAGGGAGAGGGGGCCTACACGGGCTCAACCTGGGACCCGTGGCACCCTCACCCCGTCCCTCTCCCGAGGGGAGAGGGGATATTGGGGGATATTGGGGGGTATTGGGTGTATTGGGCTCAGTTGCCCATCCATCTGGGTTTCTCGGGTCCTGTTCCTGGGGGGGTTGTTCTCGTCGATGCCGGGCGCTTCGGCTCCAGCTCCTCGTCGATTCCGTCCGGCCTCGCCATCCGGATGCGTGTCATCGCCTCCAACAAGCTCACGCCCAGCAGCAACCCCAGGAACAGCACCGAGACTGGCAGCACCACCCGCCTCGTCCCCCGCTGCTCCACCAGGTGCATGAAGAACATCGCCACCAGCACCGTCTTCACCACCGCGATCCCCAGCGAGGCCGGCAGCGAGTACGGGCCCAGCTTCACCTTCGTCCCCAGCACCCACGTCACCACCGTCAGCACCACCAGCACCACCCACACGGCCACGTAGCCCCACGTGCTCTTCTTCTTCTCCGCCATGGTGCTCTCCCCTCACTCCACCAGGTACAGCAGCGGGTAGATGAACAGCCAGAAGACATCCACCAGGTGCCAGTACAGCCCGCCCACCTCCACCGGGATGTGGTATTCGGCCGTGTATTTCCCAGACACCGCTCCCCACACCAGCCACCCCAGCAGCCCCAGTGCCACCAGCATGTGCACCGCGTGCAGCCCCGTGAGCAGGAAATAGAGCGTGAAGAAGAGGCTCGCTCCCTGCTCCGGCAGCTCCGCCAGCCGGTAGTACTCCCCGGGCAGTGCTCCCTCCGTCCAGTGCTTCCAATACTCCCAACCCTTGATGCCGAGGAACCCCACCCCCATCCCTATCGCCACCAGCAGCACCAGCGCCGTCAGGAATTGTCTCCCCTGCCGGATGTAGTGCACCGCTAAGGCCACGAAGAGGCTGCTCGTCACCAAAAGCAGCGTCTGCACCGTCGCCCACCCCACCTCCAGGTGCTTGCTCGCCTCGACGAAGACGTCCGGGTAGTAGTACCGGTACACCGCGTAGCCCACGAACAGGTTCGTGAAGAGCAGCACCTCCGAACCCAGGAAGATCCACATCCCCAGCTGCGCCGCCTTGCTCTGGTTCTCCCGGCTCCCGAAGTGCTCCTCCCACGGTGACGTTTCAGTAGACACGGGGCGCCTCGGGCACGGTGTAGTCGTGGACCTCGCGCTCGAACCGCGGCGCCTCCGTGAAGTTGTGTGGCGCCGGTGGCGAGCCGCTGTGCCACTCGTACCCCTTCGAGCCCCATGGGTTGGGCGTGCTCTCCGCCCCGTACCTCAGCGACCACAGCAGGTACACCGCGATGAGCGAGAACCCGAACGCCAACAGCGACGCCCCCGCCGTGCTCAGCACGTTCAGCCACTGCAGCTCCGCCGGGTATTGGTAGTAGCGCCGCGGCATCCCCAGGTTCCCCAACAGGAACTGCGGCAGGAACGTCACGATGAAGCCGAAGATGATGGTGCTCGCCGCCAGGAACGACCAGCGCTCCGGGTACACCCTCCCGAACATCTTCGGCCACCAGTAGTGCAGCGCCGCCAGGAACGCCATCAGCACCGCCCCCACCATGATGTAGTGGAAGTGCGCCACGATGAAGTACGTGTCGTGCCAGTGCACGTCCAGTGACGTCGTCGCCACCGCCACCCCCGTCATCCCCCCGAACATCAGCAGGAAGATGAACCCCAACACGTACAGCAGCGGCACCTTCAGCTCGATGCTCCCCCCGTACATCGTCGCCACCCAGTTGAAGATCTTGATGGCCGTGAAGATGGCCACCAGCATGCTCAACACCCCGAAGAACCCTGAGCCGAACGTCGACTGCCCCGACACGAACATGTGGTGGCCCCACGAGAAGAACCCCACGAACGCAATCCCAAACGTCGACGCGGCGATCATCTTGTAACCGAAGATGTTCTTCCGGCTGAAGGCACACACCACCTCCGTGATGACCCCCATCGCCGGCAACACCATGATGTAGACCGCCGGGTGCGAGTAGAACCAGAACATGTGCTGGAAGAGCACCGGGTCCCCTCCCCTCGCTGGGTCGAAGATGCCCACCCCCATCACGCGCTCGAAGAACACCAGCAGCAGCACCATCCCCAGCACCGGCGTCGCCACCACCTGGATGATCGACGTCCCGTAGAGCGCCCAGACGAAGAGCGGAATGCGACTCCAGTGCATCCCCGGCGCTCGCAGCGTGTGCACCGTGGTGATGAAGTTCAGCCCCGTGATGATGGTGGAGAACCCGATGACGAACACCCCCAGCAGGATGGGGGTCACCGCCGTCGGCGAGGTCGTGCTGTACGGCGTGTAGAACGTCCACCCCGTGTCCGCCCCGCTCCACAGCATCCCGAACAGCGTCAGCGCCGCTCCCGCCACGTAGATGTACACCGAGGCCAGGTTCAGTCTCGGGAAGGCAACGTCCTTGGCCCCCAGCATGATCGGCAGCACGAAGTTGCCGAACGCCGAGGGAATCGCCGGAATCATGAACAGCCACACCATCGTCACCCCGTGCAGGGTGAACATCCGGTTGTACGTCATCGCGCTGATGATCGTCGGCCCCGGTGTGAGCAGCTCGATTCGCAGCACCATCGCGAAGATGCCCCCGAGCAGCAGCGCCAGGATCACCAGCACCAGGAACATCACGCCGATCCGCTTGTGGTCACGCGTCAGCAGCCACGAGCCCACCGTCGTCTCGTGGTTGAGATACGTCACGGCTGGCTGACTACTTTCCGCCGACGGGTTCATACACGGGCCCCTCCGACCGGATGGTCTCCAGCCGCGCACCGCGCAGCGTCTTGATGTACTCCACCAGCGCCGCCACCTCCGCCGCCTCCAGTACTCCCAGGTACGTCGGCATCACCGGCTCGAACCCCGCCACGATTCGCACCTGCGGCTTCATCATCGACTCGGTCAGGTACGCCTCGTCCGCCACCACCGTCTCGCCCGTCGTCAGCCGCTCCCGCCGCCCGTACAGGTCCAGCCACGTCGGCCCGATGTGCGCCGTCCCATCCACCGTGTGGCACTTCAGGCAGCCCCGCTCCGCCGCCACCCGCTCGCCCCGCTCCGCCAGCGTTCCCCGCTCGCCGTACATGAGCTCGCCCTGGGGTTCCTGTGCGTCGTAGCGCGCCGCCTGCCGCGCGGGCTTCTGGGGTGCTTCGCGCTCGGGAGCGCTCGGGGTCGCGTCCCGGCGAGCCACCAGCCCACGCCGCTGCTCCTGCATCCACGCCTCGTAGTCCTCCGGCGAGAGCGCCACGACCTCGGCCCACATCTCCGAGTGCTTCAGCCCACAGTACTCCGTGCACATCACCCGGTAGCTCCCCGGTTTCGTCACCTCGAACCACGTCTGGGTATAGGCCCCCGGCAACGCGTCCTGCTTGATGCGGAACGCCGGCACGTAGAAGGAATGGATGACGTCGCGGCTCGTCAGCAACAGCCTCACCGGCTTGCCCACCGGCACCCGGAGGACTCCGATGGCGTTGGGGCCCTCGGGATAGGTGAACTTCCACATCCACTGCTTGCCCACCACGTACACGTCCATCGCGTCCGGCGGCGGCGTCTGCATCCGGATGAAGTCGTGGTACCCCATGAAGAACCACACCAGGAACGTCGTGAGCGGCAGCCCCACGAAGAGCACCTCCCACCCCAGCGTCCCCTCCACCTTCCGCGTCACCTCCGTCTCCGAGCGTCTCCGGAACCGGATGAGGAAGTACGCCGCCGTCCCGAAGATGAGCGTCGCCATCACCATCGTCGTCGTGATGATGAGGTAGTGCAGGAAGTCCACGTCCCTCGCCACCGTGGACGCCTGCTCCGGCAGGAAGAGCATCCGCCGGAAGAGCTCGTTCACCGTCCCCCCGAGCGACTCGTCCGCTGGCGTCATCGCCCGCCTCCGTCCCGCTGTGGCTGCCCCGCCACCACGCGCTCGATGGCCCGCTCGATGGGGAGGTGCACCACCCCCGCGTCCCGATCCACCCAGCCGTACCCGTGCAGCCGCCGCTGTTGCCCGGCCTTCTCGTCCTCCGCCCGGGTGTCCAGTGGGATGAGACCCGTGTTGACGATGTTGATCTCCGCCTGGCCCAGCTCCCGCGGCTCCGAGGGGCCCGCCGGGCTGAGGTGCTTCAGGCGCTGCTGGAGCTGCGCCCACGTTCCCACCACGAAGAACGTGAAGACGATGAGCGCCCCGGCGAGGACCCCGCTCACACGCCTCACACTCACCGGCTGCTGCTCGCGCTCGGGCGTCTTCCACTCCACCTTGGATTCGTCCTCGCCGCTCATTCGCCGTACCCCAGCGACTCGTGCAGGTAGGGGTCTCCCACTGGCACCGTGGCGTACCCTCGGAGCCTCCACAGCGTGAAGGCCACCGCCGCTCCTCCCACTCCCACGAACGCCGAGACGTCCGCCCAGTGCAGGCTTGGGCCCCCAGGGCTCACCACCGGAATCACCAGCCACCACGTGTCCACCCCGTGCGCCGCCAGCAGCCACCCCGCCGCCACCGCCAGCGTCTTCCGGTGCTGCTTGAAGGGCCTCGACAGCAGCACCAGGAACGGGAACACGAAGCGCGCGTTCACGATGAACAGCGCCACCGGCTCCCATGCGCCCCTCGCTCGCAGCACGTACCAGGGCACCTCGTGCGGCAGGTCCGCTATCCAGATGAGGAAGAACTGGCTGAACGCCATGTAGGCCCAGAAGACGCTGAAGGCGAACAGGAACTTGCCCAGGCTCGCCCGGTGCGAGTCATTGACCAGCTCGCCATACAGGTTCGGTCCTCGCGCCAGCGTCGTCGCCAGCGTCAGCATCGCCAGCGCTCCCACGAACGCCCCCGAGAACCAATACAACCCGTACACCGTCGAGACGAACAGCGGCTCCAGCGACATCAACCAGTCCAGCGACGCGAAGGACATCGCCAGCCCCACCACCGGCAGCGCCCCCGCTCCCAGCCACCACTGCCACCGTGTGAGCTGGAGGTCTCCCGTCTCGTCCTGCTTCCGGGACCAGCGCAGCAGCAATTCGCCCACCGCGCTCCACACCGCGAAGTACAGCACCGAGCGCACCACCCAGAACGGGAGGTTGAGCCAGGCCCGCTTGTGCTCGAGCTTCTTCAGGTCCTTCTCAGACAGCGGCGGGGGTTCCCCGAGCCACGGGTAGAGGTGGCTCGCCCCCACGAGGATCGGCAGGAAGAGCAGTGCGAAGAGCGGCAGCGTCGCCGCCATCGTCTCCAGCATCCGCCGCAGCACCACCGGCCAGCGCGCCCTCGACGCGTGCCACGCCCCCAGCAGCAGCAGCGACGCCACCGCGATTCCCGCCCAGTACGCGAAGGCGAACAGGTACCCGAAGAGCGCTCGCCTCGTGTCCACCGCGAGGCCGAGCCCCGTCACGCCCAGCCCCACCCCGCCCACCGCCGCGGCGGCCAGCATCGGCCCTCGCCCTCCCGTGAAGCGCTCCATCACCTTCATGGAGTGCCCTCCTTCAAGAGCCGTGGCCTCGCCTCGGGCGGCACGTCCTCCAGCCCCGCTCGCTGGCTCTCTTGCAGCGCTCGCACGTACGCCACCACCGCCCACCGCTGCTCCGGCGTCAGCTTCTCCGCGTACGCCGGCATCAGCCCGTACCCCTGGCTGATCACGTCGTAGTAGTACCCGTCCGGGTACGTCGGCAGGTCCACCAGCGACGGCGGCTCGCGCAGCCCCATGTTCCTCGCCACCTGCGCCACCCCGTCCCCCAGAATCCCGTGGCACGTCGCGCAGTAGATGTCGAAGGACCGCTGCCCGCTCTCCACCAACTCCGTCGTGAGTGAGAGAGGGATTGATTCCACGTAACCGCCATCCGGCGTGTCCCGGCCCGTGAGGTAGAAGCGGTCCTTGCCTCGCCTGTCCCTCGGCACCGTCCCCGCTGGCGGCTGGCGCATCGCCCGCTCGTCCGTGAAGAAGCCGCTCTCCCGGTACGGCAGCGCCTTGGGCTGCTGCTTCATTCCTCCCCACCCCTGGAAGTCCACCGGGCAGCCCGCCAGCACCCACGCCAGTGGCACGAGGAGCAGGCGCTTCATTCCTTCTCCTCCACCACCGCCGTGTTCCTCGCCGCCAGCTCGCGCAGGTGGCGCAGCACCGGCTCCGCCTCCTCCCTCCGCTTCGTGGTGACGCTCACCCAGAAGCCTCCCGTCGACGCCGTCCGGAAGGACTCCAGCTCGAAAAGTGGGTGGTGCGGCCTCGGGAAGCGGAACAGCCACATCAGCCCGAAGAAGAGCGTCAGCGCCGCGAACAGCACCATCGTCTCGAACGTGATGGGCACGAAGGCCGCTCCCGCGTGCGGCGGCCGGTTGCCCACGTTGAGGGGGTAATCCACCGCGTTCGTCCACCACTGCAGCGCGTACGCGCCCCCCGCCCCCGTCAGCCCCGCCACGAAGGCCCACCCGCGCAGCGGCGAGGGCTTCAGCTCCAGCACCTCCTCGATTCCCTCCACCGGGTACGGCGAGAAGGCATCCAGGGTGTCCTTCGCGTAGCCCAGCTCGCCCAGCCGCCGCAGGGCCTTCTTCACCTCGTCTCCCGAGCCGAACTCTCCCACCACCCAGTAGCGCATGGCTCAGGCCTCCTTCTCGCGCAGCGGGGGGTCCTGTTCATTGCTCAGCTCGTGGTGCAGCTCCTTCACCTCGCTGATGGGCACCGGCGGGATGAACTTCAGGAAGAGCAGGAACAGCATCCCGAAGAAGCCCATCGAGCCGAACAGCAGCCCGAAGTCCACCCACGTGGGCGAGTAGTGCTCCCAGCTGCGCGGCAGGAAGTCATGGGCCAGTGACGGCACGATGATGGTGAAGCGCTCCAGCCACATGCCCACGTCCACCGCCAGCGCGGCGAACCACACCACCACCACGTTGCCGCGCAGCTTCGGGAACCAGAAGAGCTGTGGCACCAGGACGTTGGTGCCCATCTGCAGCCAGAAGAGCCAGCCCCACGTGCCCGTGCGCTTGAAGGCATACGCGGCCATCTCGTACTCGTCGCCGCTGTACCAGGCGAAGAAGTGCTCCTGCAGATAGCCGTACGAGACCATCAGCCCCGTGGCCAGCAGCAGCTTCGTCAGGATGTCCACGTGCTTGTCGGTAATCACATGGTGCAGGCCCAGCGGCCGGCGCACCGGCAACAGCAGCGTCAGCACCAGCGCGATCCCCGAGAAGATTGCCCCCGCCACGAAGTACGGCGGGAAGATGGTCGAGTGCCACCCCGGTACCAGTGAGATGGCGAAGTCGAAGCTGACGATGGTGTGCACGCTGAGCACCAGCGGCGTCGCCAGCCCCGCGAGCAACAGGTACGCCGTGCGCCAGTGGTGCCAGTGTCTCGCCGAGCCCGTCCACCCCAGCGAGAACAGCCCGTACCAGAACTGTCTCCGCGGCGTGGCCGCCCTGTCTCGTGCCGCCGCCAGGTCCGGCAACAGGCCCAGGTACCAGAACATCAGCGACACCAGCAGGTAGGTGGTGATGGCCACCATGTCCCACGGCAGCGCGCTCTTGAACTGCGGCCACACGTCCATGGTGTTCGGGTAGGGCACCAGCCAGTAGGCGAGCCACGGCCTCCCCAGGTGCAGCAGCGGGAAGAGCATCGCCTGCGTCACCGCGAAGAGTGTCATCGCCTCGGCGAAGCGGTTCACCGATGCTCGCCACTTCTGCTGGAAGAGCACCAGGATGGCGGAGATCAGCGTCCCCGCGTGGCCAAAGCCAATCCACCACACGAAGTCGATGATGCCGAACGCCCACGCCACCGGGATGTTGTTGCCCCACGCCCCGATGCCCTTCACCAGCGTCACCGCGATGGCCAGTCCGAACAGCCCCGTCCCTCCCAGCGTCAGGAGGAACAGCGCCCACCACACCCGCCCCGCCTTGCGCTCGATGGGCCTCAACAGCGAGCCCGTCAGGCTCTCCGCGCTCTGCGCTCCTTGGATGAGCGGGAGGGGCTCCAGCGGCTCAGCCATGCTCGAGCTCCGGGTTCGGATTCTTGATGCGTGCCAGGTACGCCGTGCGCGGCTTCGTCCCCAGCTCGTGCAGCACCGCGTAGTGCCTCGGGTCCTCGTGGCGCCTCGCGACCTCTGACGCCTTGTCGTGCAGCGAGCCGAAGACAATCGCTTCCGTGGGGCACACCTGCGCGCACGCCGACTGGAGCGTCTGGGTGTTGATGGGCCGCTGCTCCTTGCGCGACTCGATGCGCGCCCGCTCGATGCGTTGCACGCAGTACGTGCACTTCTCCATCACTCCGCGCATCCGCACCGTGACGTCCGGGTTGAAGCCCAGCTTCTCCAGCTCCGTCACCTTCGGCCGGTAGTCCAGGTAGTTGAACCGGCGCACCTTGTACGGGCAGTTGTTGCTGCAGTACCTCGTGCCAATGCACCGGTTGTAGACCATCTCGTTGAGGCCCTCGTCCGAGTGGACGGTGGCGTTCACCGGGCACACGTACTCGCACGGCGCCGCCTCGCAGTGCTGGCACATCATCGGCTGCGGAATCGCGTTCGGCTCCTCCGGCGGGCCCTCGAAGTACCGGTCCACCCGCAGCCAGTACATCTCCCGGCCCCGCTCCATCTGCTCCCGCCCCACCACCGGGATGTTGTTCTCCGCCTGGCACGCCACCGTGCACGCCCCACACCCGATGCACCGGTTCAGGTCCACCGCCATCGCCCACTGGTAGCCCTCTTCGTATTTGAAGGGCTCGTACAGCTTCTCCTCCGGGCCCTTCAGGTGCTTCAGGTACTCGGGCCGCTTCTTCTCGAAGGCCTCCAGCGTGTCCTGGAGCGCGATCTCCCGGCCCTCCATCGCCCAGTGGTCCTGCGAGGTCGCGTAGCGTCCGCGTCCCTCGGACTTCTCGGCCTGGAGGCCCTCCGCGAACCACGGTGCGTCCGCGTGCCTCAGCAGGTACGCGTTGACTCCCAGCACCTCGGGCTCGTCCGGGTTGCCGCTCCACTCGCGCCCCCAGCCGAGCTCCAGTGACACCGTGTCGTCCGCGTGCCCGGGCAGCACGTACACCGGTGCTTCCAGCCAGCGCCCCCGGAACGTCAGCTTCACCTTGTCTCGCGGTTTCAGGGACAGGCGCTCGGCCGTGCGCGGGCTCAGCAGCGCCGCATTGCTCCACGAGAGCATCGTCAGCGGGTCCGGCAGCTCCTGCAGCCACACGTTGTGGAAGTACCGCCCGTCCCGCACCTTGTAGCCGGGCAGCAGGTTCAGCTCGAGGCCCTGCCAGGGTTTGCGCGCGAAGGAACGGAGGCTCGCCTCCACCGCTCCCGCGTCCAGTGTGGCCGTGACACCCGGGGCCCCGGTGCCGGGAATCGTGCCCACCGCCAGCCACTGCTCCCACGTGTCCTCGAAGGCCGCGCCCGACGCCCCCGCCCTCCGCTGCCAGTGGGCCTTCACCAGTTGGTGCGGCGTCTGCTCCGCCACTCCCGCGAACGGGGAGAGCACGTCCAACTCCGTCAGCCCCTGGAAGAGTGGCTCGATGAGCGGCTGGAGGATGCTCGCCGTCCCGTCCACCGCCCGCGTGTCTCCCCACGACTCCAACACGTGCGCCGCCGGGAGCACCCAGGCGCTGTGCTTCGACGTCTCGTCCTCGCGCAAGGACAGGTACACCGCGTTGGGCACCGCGCTCAGTGCCGCCCCCAGTGTCACCCCCACCGGCGCCGTGTAGACGGGGTTGAACGCCGTCACGACCAGCGTGTCCACCCGGCCCGCGCTCGCCGCCTCGGATAGCTCGCGCAACACCTCCGGCCCGCTGCGTACCGCCTCCACTCCGGGCTCGTACAGGGTGATGAGTCTTTGCTGGCTCCCCAGTGCCGCGTTGAGCAGGTGCGCCACCGCGTGCACCCTCGGCGGTTGCCGCTCGCCCACCACCACGACGGCGCGCTCCCCGTTCCTCGCCAGGTCCCCCGCGACCGCTCGCACCTCGCGCGCCTTCTCCGGCCAGCCCAGCTCCAGCTCCCGATAGCGCTCCAGTCCTGGGAGTCGTTGCGTTCGCGCCAATTCGCCCAGCACCGCCACGGCGAAGCGCTCCACCTCCGAGGGCTTCATCCTGAAGCGGTGGTCCGCGTTCATCCCCGTCACGCTGTAGTGGGCTTCCGCCACGTACAGCCGGCTCATCTCCCCTCGCTCCGGTGTCCTCGAGCGGGAGAACTCGCGCGCCTCTCTCAGCGAAGAGGGGCCCTGGGTGAGGAAGTCCGCGTCCAGGGACAGCACCGCGCGTGCCTCGTCGTAGCGCACCCGCGTCTCCAGCGGCCGGCCGAACGCGAGCCTCGCTCCCTCGTGCACGTTCTCCCGGGAGAGGGCGTGGTACGTCTCCACCCGAGCCCTCGGGAAACGCTGGCGGATTCGCTCCACCAGCTCCCGCCTCGTGGGGGACGCCGAGGGCTCCAGCAGCAGCCACAGCCCTTCGCCGCCGCTTGCCTCCAACCGGCTTGCGTGGCGCGTCTGCTCCTGGAGGTACGTCTTGAAGGAGCGCGGCGTGCCTCGCTGCTTCACCCCGCGCACCCGTGTGGTGTCGTAGAGGTCCACCAGGAGTGCCTGCGCCAGGTGGTTGGTCGCCCCGAGGCTCGCCGGGTGGTCCGGGTTGCCCTCCACCTTCGTCGGCCGCCCCTCCCAGCTCGTCACCACCAGCCCCGCCCCGTAGCCCTCCGGTGCCCACGCCGTCGCGTAGGCGTTGGGAAGGCCGGGCGTCACGTCCGGTGGTTGGAAGGTGTAGGGCATCACCTTCTCCGCCGGCTTCTTGCACGCCGCCAGCCCCGCCAGCGCCGCCGTCGTCCCCGCCAGTTGCAGGAAGCGGCGGCGGTCCAGGCCGCGTGGGGGTTCGGCCGCTCCCGGCGGGAATTCTCGCGCCGCCGCTTTCGCCAGCTCCGGTGAGCCCTGGAGCTCCTCCAGGCTGCGCCAGGCTCGCGCACGCTCGCCTCCCGCCCCCGGCGGGTCCTGCAGCACGGGCAATGGGTAGCGGTCGGTCAGCGGTGGCATGTCGTGCAGTTCGTTCGGGGTTGGACGTCGTAGCGCCTCGCCAGCTCCTCGGGTGATGGGTCCCCGGGGCGCGGTTGCCAGCGCATCGCGGTGATGGCTTCCCGGGGGCGCAGGTTCGGCACCGGATTCCGGTGGCAGTCCAGGCACCACCCCATCGACAGCGGCTGCGCCTGCTGCACCGAGGGCATCAGGTCCACCCTCCCGTGGCACGTCACGCACCCCACGCCCTTGCTCACGTGGATGGCGTGGTTGAAGTAGACGAAGTCCGGCAGGTCGTGCACCCGGCTCCACGGAATCGGCCGGTCCGCGAAGTAGAACTGGCGCACCGGCTCGAGCAGTGGGCTCTGGTTCCAGATCTGTGCGTGGCAGCCCATGCACGTCGCCTGCGAGGGGTAGCCCGCGCTCGAGGAGACCTCGACCGTGCTGTGGCAGTAGCGGCAGTCGATGGCCTCGTCCCCCGCGTGGTGCCGGTGGTCGAATTGCACCGGCTGCGCAATGGGCTGCCGCATGTTCTGCGCGAGCGGGCTGCGCGCGTACGCCCAGAGCCCCACCGCCCCGAGCGCCGGTGTGGCCAGCAGCCCCGCGGCGACGGCTCGGACCACCGTGTTCGCGCGAGGTGTGAAGATCCAGGCCATAGAGCGCCCTGGAGGACCGCGCGCGGATGCCCGGCTCCCAGGGCTTTCGACCCTAGAGAGCGCCTCGGGGTGCAACAATCACCCCGCGTCCTGGGCTTCCAGTTGTGAACCGTGAATGCTCGGGAACTGTCTGGAATCGCGCGGGGGGTCCGCGGGTGGAAGCTGGGGTCCAGGCACCCTCACCCCGTCCCTCTCCCGACGGGAGAGGGGATATTGGCGTGGGTTTTGGCTGGATTTTGGCTGGATTTTGGCTGGGCTTTGGCTGGGTTTTGGGTGGTGGCAGTTCAGGAGAGGTGCCCCTTCAGCACCGTCGCTCCTTCCTTCAGCGCTGCCTTCGTCTGTGACAGCGGCTCCTGCGGCATCGTCCTCAGCCCCACCACTCCCAACGCCACCGAGCCTCCCAGCAACCCCAGCCCCGCCAACAGCACCCCTCGCACTGGATTTCTCGGCATCGACATCGCCGCCGCCAATACCAGCGCGCTCAACCCCGTCATCCCCATCCACGCGCTCGCCCCCAACAGCAGGCTCCCCTTCGCCACCTCCCGCGCGTCCTCCTTCAGTTCCCCTTCCGCCCTCCTCACCCCCGCTCGCGCCACCCTCCTCCCCTGCGTCATCAGCTCCGACAGGATGGAACCGCTCGCTCCCTGGCCCTTGCGCTCGTCCATGCTCGCCTCTCTCGTGCCGCGCCTTTGACTCACCCTAGCGACGCCCGCGCCTCCCTCGCAGTCCCTCCCCCTCGCCCCGCTCTTTCCCCGCCCAGCCAGGGGTCCCGTGTCTGCCTGCCCGCCCTCCTCCCACTGTCGTCTGGCCCTGACTCCTGATACCCCCTCGTGGCGCACGGGCACTCCCGTCACCCATGGCCTGGTCCGGTGAGGCGCTGGTGCTCGCGGGCGCCTTCCGGGGCGTCGTCGACTTCGGCACCGGTGTCCAGCAGGGCACCACCGAGCCGCACAAGGCCGAGGGCTTCGTCCTCAAGCTCCAGCGGCCCTGAGCCCTCCGCCGGGCGCGTTCTTCCCAAACCTGTCCAACAGTTGGACAAGTTCGTGACGAGCGCGCCCGGGACGCTTCCTGTCTGGCTCCGTCCGCTAAGCCAGGAGGTGTAAGTCCTGTCAGGGGGGAGGTTCCGGCCGCGAGGGGGAGCAACTGGTCCGATTGCAGGGTTGGCCAGAACAGATACGGAGTGGCGACCGAGCGTGGGAGCACTCGGTACTACCAGAGCGGAGGGCTTCGCGATGACCTCCTGCCGACCAGCCTCAATTCCGCTATTCCGACCAACCCTGTGGTCGGACCAGTCGGCACGCCGCACGGCCGGAAGGCGCCCCGTGCCTTCCCGTTAGAGCACCCCTGACAGGACTTTGTTCCGATGGCTTAGCATGCCCCCTCCCCCATGCGGCCCTCGGGCCAGGAGGTGTCGCCTTGCGGATGGTGCTCTCGAACCGCTTCGCCCTGTGTCTCGCCATGCTCGCCGCGAGCGGCTGTGCGCGCCAGCGCGTGGAGACGGCCCGGCCCCAGGCGCCCTCCGTCACCCGGTGCTCCAACCCCGCCGGCCAGTACTCGATTGCCTACCCCTCCGCGTGGAAGACGAACACCGGCGAGGCCGTGGAGCCCTGCCGCTTCTTCCACCCCACGCCCTTCGAGGTGCAGCCCCACAGCGAGGAGCCGCTCGTCGCCGTCTCCGTCAAGCGCGAGCCCATGACGCTCGAGTCCTTCGTGCAGGGCAACACCGGCTCCAGCTACGAGGTCCTCCAGCAGGAGAAGCTCACCCTCGCCGGCCGCCCCGCCGTGCGTCTGGAATTGCGCGCCACCGAGGAGTCTCCGCTCCTCCCCCCGGGCACCCGCGAGTACGTCTACGCCATCGGTGATGGGGACTCCGTCGTCCGCGCCAGCACCCTCGCCGTGCGCGGGCTCGACTACCCCGGCAACCAGGCCGTCCTCGATGAGATGGTGCGCTCGCTCGAGCTGCGCTGAACCCTCACAGCACGACGATCGTGCTCAGCAGCGCCAGGCAGTACCAGTAGGTGAACAGCAGGTACGTCCGGTGGTCCGCTCGCCGCGTCCTCCACCCCAGCACCCGCACCGCGATCACCCAGCTCACCAGCGCCAGCCCCACGTCACACGCCACCACCGCCGCCGTCAGCCCCAGCGGCTTCATCAACACCTCGTGGATGACCAGCGGCAGCAGCCCGAAGAACGTCCCCAGCACGTACCGCGTCCGCTTCTTCCCGAACACCAGCGGGAACGTCTTGCGCCCGCTCGCCCTGTCTCCCTCCACGTCCCTCAGGTCCTGCAGCGACACCAACAGGAACACCACGCTCGCCAGCACCCCAATCCACCGCCACGGCACCGCCGTCAGCGGCCCCACCAGCTCCCACGCCGCCGCCAGCTGCGTCACCACCCCCAGCGAGATCAGCAGGTTCTTCGCCCACCAGCGCCTGGCTCCCCCTCCCTCGTTGTGCACCACGATGATGAGCTGCCACAGCAGCGCCCACTCCCATACGCCGAACGCCCATCCCACCGCCGTCAGCAGCGACATGCACGCCCCCCAGCGCCAGCGCGTCCCTCGCACCGACACCTCTCCGCGCACCAGGGGCCGGTGCGGCTTGTTCATGCGGTCCTCCTCCACCCCCACCAGCTGGTTGGAGAGTCCAAACGCATACGCGAACAGCCAGAAGTACAGCACGCCCCGGCCCAGCGCCCCCCACAGCTCGCCCGCTCCCAGGCCGTGATGGCCGCTCGCCGCCACGATGAACAGCAGCGGCGGCACCACCGCCGACGACACGTCTCCTCCCACGAAGCGCCAGCTCACCCACAGCTCCCTCAGGAGCCATCGCGGCCACGCCATCGGATCCGCCAGGTGCGTCCCCTCCAACGCGGTCCGCATCGTCATTCTGGGCTCCATGGTCGCCGTCCCTGCTCGCCCCCACCGCGCGAGCTTTTCCCAATTCTATCTCAAGCAGGACAGTCCCGTAGTTCATGTCCACCCCGTCCTCGCCGTATCCAGCGACGCTGGGACTTTGCAGACCTCCTGGTGCCGCACGCACAGTCCACTTCCACCGTGCTGCAAGTGCACACCCTGGCTGCCGCTCCCGGGCCCTCTCAGGGCCTCGGGCCCGACACCTGCGTGGAGGTCGGATAGCTCGCCTTCAGCGCGCTCCCGCCCCGGGCCCGTGCGGCCCGTGCGTGTTGGGTACGGCCCATCCCACAACGACGGGGCTCCCGCGTGTTTTCCTGAACCTTTTTCCTCCGTCGGATCGCGGGGTTGCACCCCGGTCGGGGTTGTCCGGCCAGGAGCAGACACTTCAACCCCCCTGAATCCCCGCATCCGGCAACGTCAGACACCCTCGGTATTGTGTTTCTCATCAAGCTGGCGGATCACGAGGTGCGGCATGAGCTGGATCATCTACCTGATGGGCGCGGCGGGCTTCGACTCGGTGAGGGATTTCCCCGAAGGCTGGTCACCTCCGCCGCTCGGTCCTCGCGAAACCGTCATCCGCCGCCTGCGCGACGTGCTCCCCACCGTCTTCTTCCCCACCCTCGCCGAGGGCTCCTTCCACGGAGAGGGTTTCTCCATCACCTTCGAGCTCGGCCCCTGGGAGCCGACGCCCCGGGTGAAGCTCATCGTCCACGGCACCGGCGACGAGGTGCTGGATTTGATTGGCAAGGTGGCCGAGGCGCTGGAGGCCCGCGCGCTCGACACCGGGCTGGGAGACTTCATGCGCTTCCACAAGGACCCCGACACCGGCCGCCACGTCTGGCGTGACGCGCCCCAGCCCGGCCAGTGGATGGCTCCGGCCTGAGGGAGCAGACAGGCGGGCCCTCGTCCCGCTCGCGCGCTCTCCGGGAGGACGGCCCCGGCCCGCGTTGCTCCTCGCTGGGATGCTCCCCACGGTTCTTCGGAGGAGTCGGTTCCCGGCACCCCCTTCCAGGGGCACCCACCTAAGGAGCGGCCATGGCCCAGATGATTCGTGAAGTGATGTCCAGCGACGTAGAGGTCATCAACCCCAATGACACCCTGCGCGACGCCGCCGAGAAGATGCGCAGCCTCAACGTCGGACCCCTGCCCGTCTGCGACGGCGAGCGCATCCTCGGAATGATTACCGACCGCGACATCGTCGTGCGCGCCATCGCCCTGGGACGCGATCCCAACACCACCCAGGTGGCCGACGCGATGAGCTCCGGCATCGAGTACTGCTTCGACGACGACAACGTGGACGACGTGCTGCGCCAGATGCGCGTGAAGCAGATCCGCCGGATGATCGTCGTCAACCGGGACAAGAAGCTGGTGGGCATCGTCGCCCTGGGCGACCTGTCCGGCGAGGTCAGCGAGCAGAAGGTGGGCGAGACCCTCGAGGGCATCTCCGAGCCCAGCCCCAGCATCTGACGCCCCCGGGCCCCGGCGCCTGGAATCCCGAGGCCGCCTCCCTGCTCTCCAGCCGGGTGGCGGCCCTTCGTGTCCGTGCCGGATGGTTCAGCGCCTGACGGTCCCCACCTTTCCCGGAGCGAGGTGACACCGTGCGCGGAGCCTTCAAAATCGCCTCCCTGCGAGGCATTCCCATCCGGGTGCACTACTCCTTCCTGCTGGTGCTGCCCTTCCTGGCGTGGCTCTTCGGCCAGGCCTTCCGCGCCGCCGCCGTGGCCGCCGACGTGCCCCCCGCGGCCCTCCGCGGCCACCCCGTGCTGTGGGGCCTGGGGCTCGCCGTGGCCCTCTTCCTCGCCGTGCTCGTCCACGAGCTCGCGCACTCGCTCTACGCCCTGCGCAAGGGCGGCGAGGTCTCCGACATCACCCTGTTGATGATTGGCGGCGTGTCCCGCATCACCCGCATGCCGGATGGGCCCCGTCACGAGGCCCTCATGGCGCTCGCGGGCCCCGTCACCAGTCTGGTGCTCGGCGGCCTCTTCCTCGGCGTCCACGGGCTGCTGGAGGGCGCGCGCTCCTTCAACCTGCGCTTCGCCTTCTTCTACCTGGGCTCGCTCAACATCTTCCTGGGCCTCTTCAACCTGCTGCCCGCCTTCCCCATGGACGGCGGCCGCATCCTGCGCGCGCTCCTCACCGGGCGGCTGGGCCGGGTGCGCGCCACCCAGACGGCCGGCCTCATCGGCAAGGGCTTCGCCGTGCTCTTCGCCATGCTGGGCCTCCTGGGCGGCAACTTCATCCTCCTCATCATCGCCTTCTTCGTCTTCATGGGCGCCGCGGCCGAGTCGCGCGAGGTCCTCATGCAGTCGCTGCTCAACCGGGTGTACGTGCGCGAGCTGATGGTGCCGCGCACGGCCGCCGTGACGGCGGAGGACTCGCTGGAGGAGGTGGCCACCCGCCTGCGGGCCGAGCGGCGGCGGGCCCTGCCCGTGCTGGAGGACGGACGCGTGGTGGGACTCGTGACGCTGGCCGCCGTGGGGCAGGTCCCCGCGTCGCGGCGGGGCCAGGTGCCGGCTCGCGAGGCCGCGCTGCCCGTGCCCGAGCTCACCCCTGAGTCCACCGCCTGGGAGGCCCTGCGCGAGATGGGCCAACGCCGTCTGCCCCAGCTGCCCGTGGTGCGCGATGGCCTGCTGGTGGGCACCGTCACCCAGGAGGACATCATGCGGGGCATGCAGCTGCGCGAGCTGGAGGACACCCACCGCCACGGCCCGTGGGGACTCGGGCCGGGACAGCGCGAGTCGCCCACCTGAGTCACCGCGTCACCTCAGGGGCCCGCGTCCGGCAGCCCCAGCGTCTCGGCCAGCGTCTCGAGCGCCAGCCGCTCCTCTCCGCGCACCCGGCCCAGCAGCAGGCCCGCCAGCCCGTTGGAGGCCCTCGCCACCCGCAGGCCCACCTCCAGCAGGCACCCGTGGAAACGCGCGGCCTCGCCCAGCCCCAGCCGCTGCGCCACGCGCGCCACCAGCGGACGCAGCGGCTCCAGGTCCGGCACCTCCCCCAGGCGCTCGGGCCCCCACGCGTCGAGCTGGCGCAGGGACTCGCCGCAGATGTGGCCCACCAGCGGGCTGCGCGCGTACAGCCCCGCCTCCAGCACCCGCCGGCACGCCCTCCGCTCCCGCGCGCCCGCCGGGCCGTCCGCCGTGGCCACCCACAGGAAGGCCCTCAGCGGCGCCTCCTCGAGCACGCCCCACTCCTCGCCCGAGAAGCCACACCGGCTGAAGGCATGCTCCACCTTCCGGGCCCCTTCGCACGCCTCCTGCCGGACGACAAAGGCCCACGCGTCCCTCGGCCCCTCCCGGACAGACCAGACCCGATGGTCCATTCGCTCTCCCAAGACATGTCTGGGTTTTCCGCCCACCCCGGCCGAAGCCGGAGCCCGGTACCCGTCTCACGGCCCCACAGGCCGTCCCCCCGCGTTGCTTCCAGGCGTGGAGGGTAGGGACGTGCCCGGGCCCGACACATCGACCCCTCCCGCGACACGCCGCAAACCCGACACACGCGCGCGGCTCGTGTGCAATGCCTGTCATCCGCACGTCCCCGGGTACGGCCCGCTTCACTGACAGCGTACGGCGGTGGAAATCCTCTCAGACCTCGAGACAGGAAAGCGCCAGGAAGTGGACACCCGCTGGTAGGCTTCGCCCCCCATGCGAAGGCTCCTCTTCTCCGTCAGCACCACGCTGTGTCTGGGGCTCGGCCCCGGTTGCGCCACCACCCCCGCGCCCAGGGCCGAGGCCCCCTCCCTCCCGGCCTCCACGCCCACCGCCACCGGACGCGGCGGCGCCGCCGCCACCGTCGACGTGCGCGCCACCTCCGCCGCCCTCGAGGTGCTGCGCTCCGGCGGCAACGCCGTCGACGCCGCCGTGGCCGCCGCCAGCGTGCTCGGCGTCACCGACCCTTTCTCCTGTGGCATCGGCGGCGGCGGCTTCCTCGTCGTCTACCTCGCCCGAGACAAGCGCGTCGTCACCCTGGATCACCGGGAGACGGCTCCCGAGGCGCTGGAGCGCTCGCGCCTCTACGAGAACGGCGTCCCCCTGCCCTTCGATGAGTTCGTCACCAGCGGCCTGTCCGTGGGCGTCCCCGGCTCCCTCATGGGCTGGAGCGAGGCCCTGCGCCTCTACGGCTCGCGCCGCCTCGCCGACGTCCTCCAGCCCGCCATCCGCGTCGCCGAGCAGGGCTTCCGGGTGGACGCCACCTTCGTCGAGCAGACGCGCCACAACGTCGAGCGCTTCCGCGACTTCACCAGCTCCGCCGCCCTCTTCCTCGGACCCGAGGGGCAGCCCTGGCCCGTGGGCTCCACCTTCAAGAACCCCGGCCTCGCGCGGACGTACCGGCTCATCTCCGAGGGCGGCGCCCCCGTCTTCTACCGGGGCGAGATTGCCCGGGCCATCGTCTCCACCGTCACCCGGCCTCCGTTGGCTCCAGGGGCCTCGCGCACGGTGCGCCCCGGCGTGATGCGGCTGGCGGACCTCGAGCGCTACGCGGCCATCGTCCGCCCGCCCGTGACGAGCACCTACCGCGGCTACACCCTCTACGGCATGGGCGCCCCCGGCAGCGGCGGCGTCACGCTCGCCCTCACGTTGAACCTGCTGGAGGCCCAGGCGCCGGACCCGGTGTCTCGCGCGGGGTTCCTCCACCGGTACCTGGAGGCCTCGCGGCTCGCCTTCGCCGACCGCAATGCCTTCCTCGGTGACCCCGCCTTCGTCTCCGTCCCCGAGGCCGGCCTGGTGTCCCGCGAGTACGCCGCGCAGCGCCGCTCGGCGCTCGATGAGGCACGGGCCTCCACCACCGCCGCGGCCCCCGGCCATCCGCTTCCCTTCCAGGGTGGGGCCCAGGCCGTGCCCCCACGAGTGCCCGAGGTGGCCCGCCCCGCCGCCGAGGAGCTGGTGCCCAACAAGGAGACCACGCACATCACCACCACGGATGCCGCCGGCAACATCGCCGCGTACACGTGCACCATCGAGGGCGAGGGCGGCAACGGGATGGTGGTGCCCGGCTACGGCTTCCTGCTCAACAACGAGCTGACGGACTTCGACCTGCCCGCCTCCCCCGACGCGCCCCACCCCAACGCCCCCGCTCCCGGCAAACGGCCCCGCAGCAGCATGAGCCCCCTGCTCGTGTTCAAGGACGGCGCCCCCGTGCTCGCGCTCGGCAGCCCCGGCGGCTCCACCATCATCACCACCGTGGGACAGACGCTCGTGAATCACCTCGACTTCGGTATGCCCATCGAGCAGGCCCTGGCCGCGCCTCGCGTGTCCCAGCGCAACTCGGCGGACCACCGGAGCCAGGCCGAGCCCGCTTTCATCGCCTCGCCCGAGGCCGCGGAGCTCGGCGCGATGGGGCATGGGTTCACCGATGTGGGGCCGATTGGCGCGCTCACCGCCATCCGCTTCCACCCGGACGGCACCGTCACCGCCGCCGCCGAGCCGACGCGCCGCGGGGGCGGCAGCGCCATGGTCGTCGAGCCCGTGAAGTGAAACGGATTGGGGTGAGGCTCGGCCCGGGCCTCACTCTCGCCCCGCTACCCCGTGCGCTTCTTCGGGCTCGCGTAGGGCGCCAGCAGCTCCGGCCGGTCCACCAGGCAGCGCAGCGCCTTGCCCGCGAAGCCCTCCAGCCGGTCGATGAACGCGAAGTCGTGCTCCTCCCCCGCCTCGTGCGCCAGCTCGTGCAGGATGATGCCCAGCGTCCTCGGCTCCAACGGCTCGTCCAGCCGCATCCGCCCCTTCATGTTCACCCGCAGCACCCGCCGCTCGCTGTCGTACTCCGCCTCCACGTGCGCGCGCGCGTCCCTCACCTTGCGCTCGAAGAACTCCACCCCCACCTCCCTCCCCGTCAGCTCCTTCGACAGGCAGCGCACCACCCCCACCAGCCGATCCGCCCTCGCCCCCGGCTGCACCACCACGTCCCGCGGCGGACCCTCCATCCGCTCCACGTACGCCTCCGCGCTCTCCACCACCGTCTCCAGCTGCTCCAGCGCCGCCTCCGGCATCCCCCTCAGGTCCACCACCTTCGCCCCCAACTGCCTCGCCCGGTCATCCACCCGCGGCCCCACCGACAGCACCGCCCTCGCCGGCAGCACCTTCTCCACGTACGCCCCCAACGCCTCCTCCCCCAACGTGAAGTGCGCCAGCACCTCCGTCACCCACGCCCCCGACAACTCCTGCCGGCTCAGCTCCGGCGCCAGCGACTCGAGGATGATCGCCGCCAGCATCCGCTTGTACGGGTCCCTCGCCGCGTCCCGCTCGGCCGCCAGCGGAATGCGCTGCTGCACGTCCACGTGCCACGGCAGGTGGTGCGGCTCCACCGGCAGCCCCAGCTCGTACAGGTGCGGCGTCTCCCCCGGCCTCGGGTAGTACAGGTCCACCCGCGCCGGCCGCTCCGCGTACCGCTCCACTCCCCGGTGCAGCTCCACCGTCTCCAGCGGGCAGCCCTCCAGCGAGTCCATCGCCCTCGGCGGCCTCACCGCCCGCCCGTTGATGAGCAGCTCCACCCCCGGCGGCGGAATCGTCAGGCGCAGCAGCTGCACGGCCTCGTCGCGCTCGCGCTCGCTCGTGCGCCGGAAGAGCCGCAGGCACGTGCCCACCGTGCGCGTGTTCGCCTTCACGTGGCGCCCCGTGTCGTCGAAGACGAGCGTGCGCCCCACCGTCTCCACCTCGGCCCGGTCGCTCGCGGCGATCATCTCCTTGAGGCCCCGGCCCTTGCGCCCCCGCCACGTGGGCGGCGTGTCCTTCTCCCCGAGGAACACCGTGAAGGCGAACTCGTCCCGCGCCAGGCCCGCAGGTGCATCGTCCTCGATGCGGACCTCGTCCGCCTCCAGGCGCACCTTCACCCGCCGCGCCCGCTGGTCGAACGCGTTCTGCAGCGCCTCGCGCACCAGTTGCCCGAGCGGCCGGGCGCGGTTGGAGCGCCTCCAGCCTTCCTCCGACAACTCGAACCACTCCGAACGGCCGTTCCGCGCCTGCCCCATCGAGACTCTCCCCACTCCGGGCTCCCGCGGGCGCATGCGCCGCCCGCGGGGCAGCCGGGCAACTGGGGAGAACAGTGGCGGACTCGCGTCTCTTCCGCCTCCGCGCTCGCTCGGGCTGGGGGCTGGGAGGCTTCCGTGACCCTCACCCCAGCCCTCTCCCAGAGGGAGAGGGGGCTTCACACGGGCTCAAACCCGGAGCCCAGGCACCCTCACCCCGTCCCTCTCCCGGGGGGAGAGGGGTTGTGGGGCTCCTGACATCCCAAGTCCCCATGACCCGGTGTGCTCGGGCCCCCCTCCTCCCGGGCGTACGCTGTCTCACGCGGGGCTCGCGCGCCGGGACGGGGACACTCCCCCCACCCTCCACCACTCCCTACCTTCGCGGGCACGATGCGCAGTCCCCTCGAGGCCCGCCGGGACACGGGCCAGCAGGAGCCTCGTCCCTGGAAGGCGTGCGCCGTCGCCGAGCTCACCGCCGCCCGCTCGCGCCTGCTGCGGATGCTCGAGGGCCTCCCCGAGGATGCCCTCACCCGCCAGCACTCGCCCCTCATGTCCCCCATCCTCTGGGACGTGGCCCACCTGGCCAACTACGAGGAGCAGTGGTTGTTGCGCGCGCTCGGCGCTCCCGCCCTCACCGACTCCTCCTTCGACTCCCTCTACGA
>DASQMW010000043.1:0-46279 GCA_035645295.1 Archangium sp. | reverse complement strand
CATGGCCGACCCACACGCCATGGTGGCAGCCGTGCTCTGGACCTGGACCACGTACATGGTCCTCATCTCCATTCCCGACGTGACGGTCTCCAAGGGCCTCGCGGCCGTGATGACCGCCACGATTATTTCCTATGTGGGCGTCGATACCTTCTGGGGCCTCGTCGTGGGCTTCAAACGGCTGATGGACGAGGCGGACCGGGCCACCACGTTCAACGAGCTGCGCGCAGCGGGCGAGCGGTATGGCAAGCTCATGGGCCGGAACGCGGCGCGAGCATTCGCCATGCTGGCCATGGCGGCCATCGGCAACACGGCGCCGGGGCTGGCAGCAAAGGTGCCGAAGCTGCCCGGCTCGATGCAGGCGGCCGTACAAGCCGAGACGCAGGTGGGCATCCGTCTCGCGGCGGTGGGAGAAGTGGAGACGGTCGCCGTAAGTGCCGAGACCGTCACCATCGCTCTGGCGCCGGGCGCGGTAGCGATGACGATGCGAGGGCGGCAGACCAGTTCCAACCCATCGGAGTCCATCAAGTCCCTGAAGGCACGGCTGGCGGAGCACCGCCAGAAGCTGGCGGACTACAAGGCCAACCCCGACGCCTACGATAATCAGGGCCGGTTGAGGAACGCCCCCTCACCGGAAGTCCGACAGAAGATCATCAAAAGCCGGATCGAACATCTGGAGCACGAAATCCGGGCGTTCGAGAAGAACATCAGGGAGCTCGGAGGAGAACCGTGAAGATTCAGCTTTCTGAATTGCGACAAGCGGCCAATGTGCTGTTCGACCATCTGGAGCGGACTGGTCGCACGGAGATCGAAGTCACTGAGGACTTCTACTGGAGCATCCCGGAGAAGCACCTGTACTCGGTGTACGCCCCTCCTCCCGAGGCCGACCTGACGATGGGGCAGTTGTCCGACGACTGGAACGAGTTGACGAAAATCACGTCCAACAAGAGTCCTCCGCTCGCCTATGCCCTGGTCTGGCTCTCGTCGCTCCTGCGCTTCATCGGCACGAAGCTCGTCTCCTGAAGGGGCCACGGGGGCTGTCGAGATGCCGAGGGCTCGTACGAACTGGCGGCCGGAGGACTTCGAGTGGAGGTCCTCGCTCCCACCCCCGGTGTGAGCGGGCAGGCGGGTGCGGCGGGGCCTCCCCGCCGGATGTGGGCACACGGAGGCATGAAGGGGCCATGGGCGAGCACATTGCCCGTGGCTTTTGTCACGTGGTACCCATAGAGCCATGAGTCCTCCGACGGGGGAGTGCCGCCGGATACTGGTGGTCGACGACAACAGTGCCATCCACCAGGACTTCCGGAAGATCCTCGCCAGGTCCGGCCAGGGGGTCGAGGAACTGGATGAGATGGAGTCCATGCTCTTCGGGGATGCCCCGCCCCGGACCAGCGGCACCCGCTTCGAGTTGGACTTCGCGCTGGGTGGGGAGGAGGGCGTGCGCCTGGTGCGCGACGCGGTGCGTGAGGGGCGCCCCTACGCCGTGGCCTTCGTGGACATCCGCATGCCCCCGGGCATGGACGGGGTGGAGGCCACGCTGCAGATGTGGCGGGAGGAGGCGGACCTGCAGGTGGTGCTCTGCTCGGCGCACTCCGACTACTCCTGGGACGAGCTGTCGCGCAAGCTGGGCACCAGCGAGCGGCTGCTCATCCTGCGCAAGCCCTTCGACAGCATCGAGGTGCGGCAGATGGCGCACTCGCTCTGCGAGAAGTGGGAGCTCTTGCGCGCCAGCCACCAGCGGATGGAGGACCTGGAGCGGATGGTGGAGGAGCGGACGCGGGCGCTGGCGGACGCCAACGCGCGGCTGCTGCACGCCCAGAAGCTCGAGGCGCTGGGCCGCATGTCGGCGGGCCTGGCCCACGAGGTCAACAACCCGCTGAGCTACATCCTGTCCAACCTGCGCCACGTGGTGCGGGGGCTCGAGACGCTGCCGTGTGCGCAGGAGGGCCTCAAGGCCCGCGATGAGCTGCGGGATGCGTGCCGGGATGCCGCCCTCGGGGCCGAGCGCATCGAGCGCATCGTCCAGGACGTCCGCATCTTCGCCCGGATGGACGAGCCGCCCCGGGAGCAGGTGGACGTGCGCCAGGTGATGGAGCTGACCCTCTCCATGGCGGCGCGGGCGCTGCGTCCGGAGCTGCGCGTGGTGCGGGACTTCCAGGAGGTGCCACCCGTCTGGGGCAGTGAGCACGGCCTGGGGCAGGTGTTCCTCAACCTCATCGTCAACGCCACCCACGCCCTGGCGGGCCGCGAGGCGCCCGAGCTGCGGCTGGGCATCCACCAGCGCGAGGACGGCATGGTGGCGGTGGAGGTGCGGGACAACGGCAGCGGCATCCGGCCGGAGTACCTGAGCCGCCTCTTCGAGCCCTTCTTCACCACGAAGCCGGTGGGGACGGGAACGGGGCTGGGCCTGTCCATCTGCCATGGCATCGTGACGAGGCTGGGCGGGGACATCCTCGTGGACAGCACCCCGGGCCAGGGCACCACCTTCCGCGTGCTGCTGCCCCGGGCCTCGGAGCACGCGTTGAATGCGGACGTGCTGGAGCGGAAGCGCTCCGGATGAGGCCTCGGACCGGGCGCGGGACTTGAAGGGGGGACGTCGATGAGCCGGAGCCCGCGCGCATGGGTGTTGGAGCGGTTGGACGCCCGGCTGACGCCGGAGCAGCGCCGGCTGCCTCCCGGGGAGCTCTGGCGCTACCGGGTGCTGCTGGGGGCCACGGGCCTGCTGTTCCTGCTCAACGCCCTGTACCTGCTCGCCATCCCCACCTATCCGCCCGAGCAGCGCCTGCTGCAGGCGCTGGCGGTGGGGGTGTGCGGGGTCGGCTACTGCCTGGTGCCGACCCTGGTGCGCCGGCTGTCGTCGCCCACCCTGCCGGCCCTCTTCCTGTGCGCGTCCCTGGCCGCGGGCTTCATCCTGGGCACCCTGCCCGTGGACACGCCGGGCGCCGTCTCGCATGCGGTGAGCATGTTGATTCCGGCCCTGGCCGTCTACCTGCTGGGGCCACGCCGGGGCTTCTTCTTCACCGCGCTCCTCGTCCTCTACGCGGCGTTCTTCCACCAGCTCTACCACTCCGGCTTCGGCCGGGTGCGGCCGCTCTTCCGGGACCCGGACGTCTGGATGAGCAACCTCATCACGGCCCTCAGCCTGTTGCTGAGCTGGGCGCTGAGCTGGCTCTACAGCGCCGTGCGCGAGGATTCCCACGCGGCGCTGGAGCTCACGCTGAAGACGCTGCACGAGAGCGAGGGCAAGCTCGTCAGCCTCATCGAGAGCACCGAGGACGTGGTGATGGCGCTCGACAGGGAGGGGCGTGTGGTCACCGCCAACCAGCGGGCGAAGGAAGTGGCCCAGCACTTCTACGGCAAGGCGCTCGAGCCGGGCGAGAACATCGAGTGGCTCTCCTCTCCGGGACTCTGGGACATGTTCCTCGAGGCCCTGGCGGGAAAGCGGACGCGGGTGGAGATCCCCCTCTCCATGCCGGAGCGGTCCTGGACGCTGGACGTCACCTTCAACCCCGTGTGGCAAGGGGAGCGGGTGGTGGGGGCGACCCTCTTCAGCCGCGACATCACGGAGCGCAAGGAGGCCGAGGCCCGGCTGTCGGAGCTGCACCGCAACCTGGTGGATGTCTCGCGCCACGCGGGCATGGCGGAGATCGCCACGGGCGTGCTGCACAACGTGGGCAACACGCTCAACAGCGTCAACGTCTCGGCCAACCTCGTGGTGGAGCGGCTGCGCGCCTCGCGGGCCGCGGGCCTGGACCGGGCCGTGGAGTTGCTGCGGGAGAATGGCTCGCGGCTGGGCGCCTTCTTCGAGGAGGATCCCCGGGGCCGGCAGTTCCCCGCCTACCTGGCGGCGCTCTCGGGCCAGCTCGCCCAGGAGCGCGAGACGGTGCTGGAGGAGCTGCGGCGGCTCACGGAGAGCGTGGACCACATCAAGTCCGTGGTGAGCATGCAGCAGCAGCATGCGCGCTTCGCCGGAGTGCTGGAGCGGGTGGAGGTGCCCGGGCTGCTCAACGACGCGATGCGCCTGCACGCGGTGTCCTTCGAGCGCCTGGGCATCCAGATGCGGCGCGAGTACGGCGCCCCGGTCTCCGCGGTGATGGTGGACCGGCACAAGCTGCTGCAGATCTTGGTGAACCTGTTGAGCAACGCGCGCCATGCGCTGCTGGACAGCGGGCGGCCAGACAAGCAGCTCACCCTTCGCGTGGCGCAGGCCGGGGAGCGGCTGCGCATCTCCGTGGCCGACAACGGGGTGGGGATTGCCCCGGAGAACCTGCAGCGCCTCTTCACCCAGGGCTTCACCACGAAGAAGGACGGGCACGGCTTCGGGCTGCACATCAGCGCCCTGTCCGCCGAGGAGCTGGGGGGCGCCCTCCAGTGTGAGAGCGAGGGGCCCGGCAAGGGGGCCACCTTCACCCTCGAGCTGCCCCTGGCGTGAGGCCCCTCCCCGGTGGGCTCAGGCCCCCGTCCACTTGCCGCGGCGGGTGGGCTCCTGAAGGGCCCGGTCGAGCGCCTGGAGGAAGCGCTTGCGCGGCCAGTGCTCGGCGCCGAAGCGGGCCAGGTGCTCCGTCTCCACCTGGCAGTCGATGAAGTGGAAGCCCCAGGCGCGGAACTGCTCCACCGCGGTGGTGAAGGCCACCTTCGAGGCGTCCGGCGCGTGGGCGAACATGCTCTCGCCGAAGAAGGCCGCCCCCAGCGACACGCCGTAGAAGCCGCCCTTCAGCTCGCCCTCCGCCCACGCCTCCACCGAGTGGGCGAAGCCCAGCTCGTGCAGGCGGACGTAGGCCTCGCGCATCGCCTCGGTAATCCACGTGCCGTCCTGGCCGGGGCGCGGGGTGCTGGCGCACGCGGTGATGACGTCCTCGAAGGCGGTGTCCCAGCGGATGTCATAGACGCCCGCCTTGAGCGTCTTGCGCAGCGAGCGGCCCACGTGCAGCTTGTCCGGCGTGAGGACGAAGCGGGGGTCCGGCGAGTGCCAGAGGATGGGCTGGCCCTGGCTGTACCAGGGGAAGATGCCCTGGGAGTACGCCGAGAGCAGCCGCTCGGGGCTCAAGTCCCCCCCGACGGCGAGCAGTCCGCCACGGTCCGCCTTCTCCGGGGGAGGGAAGAGCTCCGGGTCTTCTCCGAGTAGGTAGATGGGCACTACCGCGACACGTTGAGCTTTACGTCTCCGGACAGCGAGTAGGGGATGCGCACCAGCGGGCCCGTGAGCTCGCCCGCGATCTCATACGGCAGCGTCCCCTTGGCGATGAGCGCCCGCACGTCCTGGCCCCACGTCTCCTTCGTCACCGCCACCTCCACGGGATACACCCCGGTGGCCGCCGCGTCCACGGTATCGGCCTGGGCCTGGGTGCCCTCGCCCAGCTTCCGGCCGCCCACGGTGATGGCGTAGGTGAGCCCCTCCAGCCGCAGGGGGAAGGGGTTGGGGTTCTCCACGCCCAGGCGCAGCAGCAGGTCCACCTGCTCCTCGGAGTAGCGGGCCCCATCCAGGCTCTCCAGCCGCACCACGGGCAGCCGGGGCACGCGCACCGGCCGGGAGGCGGCGAAGGGGAGCGTCCGCACCTCGCCCCCCGCGCGCACCGTCAGCGTGCCGCGCAGCGCCACGAGCAGGGTGCCGCTGCGCTGGCTCAGCGCCCGCAGGTCCTCCGGCGTGCGCACGTAGGCGGCCTCGGCCTGGAAGGAGAAGGGCGTGGGGGCGTTGGGGGGGAGGGTGACGCCCAGGGGCGCCGAGCCCTTCTCCACCACCTGCCCATCGGAGACGAGCTCGTAGTCGGCCTTCTCCAGCACGGCGGGGCCGGGGCTGGTGAGCTGGCCGGAGTAGCGCAGCTTCACCTCGGTGAGGCCCTGGGAGGCGACGGTGGCTTCCTCGGCGCCGAGCGAGGCGGGGCCCACGGGGGGCGCGGACGGCGTGGAGGCACACCCGGCCAGCCAGGCGGCGAGCGTCAGGAGGTGGACGGTGGCACGCGGGGCGGAACGCATGGCGCGAAGGTGCGGCCGGTTCGGGCTGGTCTCAAGGGGATTTCGGGTACACTGTTGACTACACCGTGGCCCACCAACGCCCGAACCTCAACAAGGACATCCGAGCGCTCATTCGCGACATCGCCGCGAAGATGCCCGAGTTCGCCCATGTGAAGGCCAGCCGCATCCTGGTGATCGCGGGCGAGGCGCGACGGGCGTCGCGGGGCACGGTGAAGCCGCTGTGCTTCCGGGGGGGGCGGAGCACGGACCGCAGCGGGCGGCGCAAGCCCATCGTCCGGCTCAAGGGCAAGCGGATGCTCTACTGCATCACCCTGCGCCCGCTCTTCTTCCGCTCCTCCACACCCAAGTCCCGCATCGAAACGGTGATGCACGAGCTCTTCCACATGTCGCGGCGCTTCGACGGCACGCTGCACGCGGGGCGCCGGCACTCGGTGCTGGGCAAGGACTTCTCCCGCAAGCTGCGGCCGCTGGTGCGCCGCTACCTCAAGCACTGCCCCAAGGAGCGGCTCGACGCCTTCGCGTACTCAGGCGAGGTGAAGGTGCTGCAGTGGCTGGAGCGGCCCGGGCCCGCCTACGTCCCCGGCACGCGCGGGGTACGCAAGGTGTACACCGAGGAGCAGCTCTATTACGGCATCGCCCGCATGGTGACACGCAAGCGGCCCCGTCTTGCGGCCGGGCCCAAGCTCCCGCGCAAGGAGCGCGTGGAGAAGGTGCGCGTGCACTAATTGAGGTACTTGGGGCGGGGCGGCACGGGCGGCTGCGGAGGCCCGGCTTCCATCATCTCCAGCCCCTGACGGGTGAGCAGGAAGCGCACCACGCCGGAGCCTCGCTCCGTCTCGATTTCCGCCTCGAAGGCGGGGCCCGAGATGGCGCCCATCTGCACGTCCTTGCGCAGGTTGTGCACCTTGCCCGTGAGCAGATCTCCCGCCACCGGCTGCACCGAGTCGCCGCGCCGGTAGAGCTCGTAGGCCACCTGATGCAGCGTCATGGCCAGCGCGGGCGTCAGCGGCTGGGAGCTGAACAGGACCGAGATGAGGACCCAATAGGGGGGGGACTGTTCGGCCATTGCCCTCATCCTAACCCCCACCCGGCGCGCGCCCCACCCGATTTCCGCACCCGGCGGTTCAGGGAAACCAAAACATTCTGACGCGATGGGAAAACAAACGTTCTGTCGAGGATGTTTTCCGTGCTGATACTCGCCTGGCCTGCAAACGGGCTGTAGAGCGCCTTCCCGCTTAACGCCTGTTTCCCATGGAGAGCAGAATGTTCGCGAAGAAGGTGCTTGGCGGAGTGGTGTCCCTGTCGTGGGCGCTGGGCCTGGTGGTGTCGACGGCCGCGTATGCGGGCCCGATGGATGGCAACAGCAGCGACGTGATGCTGCAGGGCTTTCACTGGCGGTCCACCGAGACGTACCCCTGGTGGGGCGTCATCCAGGGCAAGGCCTCGGACATCAAGAACAGCGGCTTCACGATGGTGTGGTTCCCGCCCTCCAGCGACGCGGCGTCCAACGAGGGCTACCTGCCGCGGCAGCTCTACGTGCAGAACAGCAAGTACGGCACGGACGCGCAGCTCAAGGGCGCCATCGGCGCGCTGCACACCTACGGGGTGAAGGCCATCGCGGACATCGTGGTCAACCACCGCGTGGGCACCACCAACTGGGCGGACTTCACCAACCCCTCCTGGGGCTCGTGGTCGGTGACGCGCGGCGACGAGTGGACCGGCGCCACTGGCAACTACGACACGGGTGACGGCTACGGTGCCGCGCGCGACCTGGACCACACCCACGTCACCGTCCAGAACGACCTGAAGAGCTGGATGAACTGGCTCAAGTCCAGCATCGGCTACGACGGCTGGCGCTATGACTACGTGAAGGGCTTCAACGGCTCGTACGTGGGCAACTACAACACCGGCACGGTGCCCTACTTCTCGGTGGGCGAGCTGTGGACGGACCTGAACCTGGGCAACCCCGACGCCCACCGCCAGCAGCTCATGAACTGGATCGACGCCACGGGCGGCAAGTCGACGGCGTTCGACTTCACCACCAAGGGCATCCTCCAGCAGGCGGTGCAGTACAACGAGTTCTGGCGGCTGCGTGACAGCGCGGGCAAGCCCTCGGGCGCCATCGGCTGGTGGCCGGCCAAGTCGGTGACGTTCATCGACAACCACGACACCGGTCCGAGCTCGCCGAGCGGTGGCCAGAACCACTGGGCCTTCCCCAGCGACAAGGTGATGCAGGGCTACGCGTACACCCTCACGCACCCGGGCATCCCCTGTGTCTACTGGGTGCACTTCTATGACTGGGGGCACGCCGCCGCCATCAAGAGCCTCATGGCGGCGCGCAAGGAGAAGGGCGTGACGTCCACCTCCGCGGTGAGCATCCAGGCCGCGGACACGAGCAAGTACGCCGCCATCATCACCGGCAATACGGGCAGCCTGGCGATGAAGATCGGCTATGGCTCCTGGTCGCCGGGCACCGGCTGGACGCTGGTGAACTCGGGCACCAACTGGGCCGTCTGGAAGAAGTAGGCCGGGCTCGGGTAGCGTGGCGGGTGAAAGGGGGCTCGCGCAGATGGCGATGATCCAATTCACCCGCAACTACTCCGACCGCTCCAACAACTACGGCTTCCAGTTCGAGTTTCACTGCGACAAGTGCCGCAACGGGCACATGTCGCCCTTCATCGCCAACAAGGTGGGCATGGCCGCGGGCTTCCTGAAGGCGGCGGGCTCCTTCTTCGGGGGCTCGCTGTCGCGGGCGGCCTACGCGGGCGAGCACGTGAAGGACGCGCTGCGCGGGAGTGCCTGGGACGAGGCCTACGCCGAGGCGGTGGAGGAGGGGAAGAAGCACTTCAAGCACTGCACCCGCTGTGGCCAGTGGGTGTGCCCGCGGGCGTGCTGGAACGAGCCGCGGGGCCTGTGCGAGTCGTGCGCGCCGGACCTCCAGGAGGAGGCCGCGCACATCCAGGCCAAGGTGTCGGTGGAGCAGGCCTGGGACAAGGCGCGCAAGGTGGACCAGGTGGAGTCGCTGGACATGAAGGCGCACCGCACGGCGGCGGCCGCGGCCTGTCCCCACTGCAACGCGCGGGTGGAGGGAGGCAAGTTCTGCTCCGAGTGCGGCAAGCCGCTGGCGGCGGCGAAGGTGCACTGCACCCAGTGCGGCACCGAGATGAAGCCCAACGCGCGCTTCTGCGGCGAGTGCGGCACGCCCCGGGGCGGTTGACCGGCTCTCTCCGTGTCTCAGTCTTCGCTCTTGGGAATCTTGGGCTGATCCAGCAGGGGCTTCTCGGGCTCCTGTTCCGTGTCGGGAGTGCGCACCTCCACGAGCAGGGCGACGGGCTCACCCTCGGCGATCTCATACGTGGCGCGCACCTCGCCGCCCTCGCGGATCTCCGCGGGGGTCGCGGGCCTTCCGTTCACTCGCACCTCGGTCAACGAGATGACGGCCATCCGTATGTCCTGTCCCTCTTGAGCGGACAGCACGTGCAGCTCCTTCCCGGTGAAGGCCAGCACCTCGCCCGAGACCTGCCGTGGCCGCGTCGCGTCCGCCGCGGCTTCGTCCGGCTCCCGCTGGGCCGGTGGCTCGGTGGGGCGCTGCACTTCGGCCCTCGGCGCGGGCTCCTGTCGCGGGGGCGGCTGGGCGGCCCGGGGAGGGGGCGACGCGGGTTGGCCTTCACTCGTGGTGCCGGGCTCCGACTGCATCGGCGCCGCCACTGTCTCCCGTTCCCGGGCCTCGCGCTTCTCGCATCCGGCCGCCAGGAGCAGCGCCACCACTCCGGCTCGCAGACCTCTCGTCCTGAATCGCATGTCGCCCCCGTGTCCTCGCGTGCACCCGTCAAAGATGGGGACGCGCCTTCCCGGCTCGTGCCGTGCGGGAGATGGGGAGGCTGGCTGCATGGCTCCTCCGCGAGGGCACTGGAGGGCGCACGGTGAGAGGGGCGCGGGTCGGGGCTTCTCCCTGCCTATCCTTCATATCTGACGCCCTTTTCCGGAACACGGGATGCGACGGAGCACGATGACGCCGAGCCAGATGGACCTGCCTTCCCTCGATTGGAAGCGGGTGCTCGTGCTGCTGCTCCTGCTCGGGAGCCTGGTCCTGCTCGCCTCCTCCGATGCGTTCCAGTCCGCCATGGCCTGGGGCCTCGCGAAGGCCGGGCCCGTCATCGAGGCACATCCCTTCTGGGGCGCGGCGCTCTTCATCCTCCTGTCCGCGTTCTCCGCCATGCTGGCCTTCTTCAGCAGCGCGGTGCTCGTGCCCGTGGCCATCCACACCTGGGGCGAGGCCGTCTGCGTGTTCCTGCTCTGGTGTGGGTGGATGCTCGGAGGGGCCTTCGCCTACGGCATCGCCAGCTCCTGGGGCCGGCCCGTGGTCCGCCGGCTCGTGTCCGGCGACGTGCTCGGCCGCTACGAGCAGCGCATCTCCCAGCACAGCTCCTTCGGCCTGGTGCTCCTCTTCCAGCTGGCGGTCCCCTCCGAGATTCCTGGCTACGTGCTCGGACTGGCGCGCTATGGGCTGCGCCGGTACCTGGCCGTCCTGGCCATCGCGGAGCTGCCGTATGCCGTGGGCACGGTCTACCTCGGCTCCAGCCTCCTCGAGCAGCGCTCCGTCGTGCTCCTGGGCCTGGGCGCTCTCGGTATCCTCTTCAGCGCGTGGGCGCTCAGCGCCTTGCGCAAGCGCCTCGGCTCGTAGCCTCCCGCTTGGGACGTTGGGCCGGGGCCGGGCTCCCACCTGGCTCGGCCCCCTGGCGCCACACCGAGCAGGCAGGTGCGCTTCGTCACGAGCCTTCCCACTCTATCTTCCACCCCCTGCTTTTCCCCGGAGGGGCACACCCGCTACCGTGTGGGCACGCTGAGTCCTCGCATGTCCCTCATGCCTGCCTGCCAGAAGGAGGTCTCCCGCTGGCCCGCCCCCCTCCGGCAACGCGTGCGCCCGTTCCTGGCCGGGGTGCTCGTGGCTCTGCTCGCCAGCGCTGGGAGCGCCTTGGCCCTGGAGCCGGACAAGTCGCCGCGCCAGTTCCCCCACAAGGCCTGGCAGACGGAGGACGGGCTCCCGCAGAACAGCGTCCTGTTCCTGGCGCAGACTCCGGATGGCTACCTCTGGGGCAGCACCTGGGAAGGGCTGGTGCGCTTCGATGGGGTCCGCTTCACCGTGTTCAACAAGGCGAACACGCCCGCCCTCCAGAGCCGGGACGTCCAGGACCTCGCGGTGAGCCGGGATGGGTCGTTGTGGATCGGTCTGGAGAAGGGGCTCGTCCGCATGCGGGACGGCGTCTTCCTTTCCGTCGTCCCGCCCGAGGGCACCGTCCTGGCCAGGCCCCAGCAAATGCTGGCCACCCGGGATGGAAGCCTGTGGATCGCCACGGGCGAGCATGGCCTGACCCGGCTCTCCGAGGAAGGCCGCTTCCAGACCTGGCGCAAGGCCCATGGGCTCGCCAGCGATGAAACGCTGGCGCTCGCCGAGGACGCGGCCGGAAGACTCTGGGTGGCCAGTACGGGAGGCCTCCAGCGGTGGGATGGCACGGCCTGGACGGCGCCTCTGCCTTTCGAGGGGGGGGGCCAGGTGGTGGATGAGCTGGTGGTCGATGGGGAGGGCACGCTCTGGGCCGGCTCGGAGCAGGGGACGCTGTACCGGCTCCAAGAGGGCGTCATGCGGCGGGTGCCCGAGGCGAGCCTGCCGGGCGCTCCCATCTCGGCGATGATCGTGGACCGGGAGGGCAGTCTCTGGGTGGGGAGTCTGGGCCAGGGGGTACGGCGGATCTCCGGGGGCCGGGTCTCGGTCCTGGAGGAGGGGCACCCGCTGGCGCACAGCGTGGTGAGTGATCTGCTCGAGGACGCCGAGGGCAGCCTGTGGATCGGCACGGAGGCCCTGGGGCTGCACCGGCTCCAGGACGCGCCCTTCACCACCCTGGGTCCTCCCGAGGGCCTGGCGCACGAGATGGTCCTGGCCCTCCACGAGGCACGCGATGGCAGTGTCTGGTTCGCCACCGTGGGCGGGGGTGTCAGCCGCATGCGGGACGGGCAGGTGACGTCATGGAGCACGGGCGACGGGCTCATCCTGGACCGGGTGCGCTCCATCGCCGAGACCCCGGATGGCAACCTCTGGTTTGGCACGCGGGTGGGCATCAGCCGCTGGAGCGCGGGCACCTTCACCTCGTTCGGCGCGGAGCAGGGACTGGGGGACCCGAGGGCCTTCCTGCTCGCGGTGGACGCCGCCGGTACCCTCTGGGTGGGCACGCCGTTGGGACTCTTCCGGTGGGGCGGGGAGCGCTTCGAGCCCTTCACGCCGCCCGGAGGGCTGCCCGGTCACGGCATCACCCTGCTGCGGCCGAGCGCCGCGGGTGGCCTCTGGGTGGGCACGGGGGACGGAGGACTGGCCCACCTCCTCGAGGGCCGGACCACGGTGCTGGTGTCCGAGGAGGAGCCGCTGGACGGCAAGACCGTGGCGCTCCACGAGGAGGCGGAGGGCACGCTCTGGATCGGCTCGGACGAGGGAATCTACCGGTGGAAGGCGGGACGGCTCCGGCGCTTCACGAACGCGGACGGGCTGTTCGACGATCGCGCCTTCCACATCCTCTCCGATGGGCGTGGCCACCTGTGGATGAGCGGGAACAGGGGCGTCTTCCGCGTGTCCCTGGCGGAGCTGGAGGACGTGGCCGAGGGGCGGCGGGCGAGCGTGACCTCCTTCGTCTACGGGACGGAGGATGGGATGCGCTCGGCGGAGTGCAACGGCATGGGCTCGCCGGCGGGCCTGCGCACCCGGGATGGCCGGCTGTGGTTTCCCACCATCCACGGGGCCGTGTTCTACACCCCGGAGCACGAGCGGACGCGCACGGCTCCACCGCCCGCCCTCATCGAGGAGCTCCGGGTCGATGGACGCCCGGTGCCGCGCTCCGAGTGGGGCCACGTTCTCGCGGGGAATGGACGGCTCGAGCTCCAATTCACGGCCGCGGGCCTGCGCGCCCCCCGGCGGCTGCGCTTCCGCTACCAGCTCGAGGGCATCGACGCGAAGCCGGTGGAGGCCGGGGCGCAGCGTGTGGCCTCCTATACCCACCTGCCGCCCGGGCACTACCGCTTCCGGGTGGAGGTGGAGTACGCGGACAGCGGCGGTGCGGCCCCGCCCGTGGAGGTGGCGCTCTACCTTCAACCCCGCTTCCACCAGACGCTCGCGTTCCGCGTGGCATGCGTGCTGGCCGCCGTGCTGGCCGTGGCCGGTGGGGTGTGGCTGCGCCTGCGGGGGGCGCGCCATCGTGAGCGCGAGCTGCAGGCCTATGTCTCTCGGCGCACCGCGGAGCTGGCCCACCTCAACGAGGACCTGGAGGCCCGCCTCGAGGAGCTGCAGGCCACCCGCGAGCGGCTCGTCCACGCCGAGAAGATGGCGGCGGTGGGCACGCTGGCCGCGGGCGTCGGCCATGAGCTCAACAACCCGCTGGCCTTCGTCATCTCCAACGTCCACTACGTCGCCTCGGAAGTGCGGGACATGGCGGCACGCGGCGAGGAGCGCGAGCGCTGGGCGGAAGTGGAGCTGGCGATCTCCGAGACCCTCCAGGGCACGGAGCGCATGCGCCGCATCATCCAGGACCTCAAGACGTTCTCCCGGGTGGAGCCGGAGCGCGACCAGCGGGTGGAGGTGCACGCGGTGCTGGAGCTGGCGCTGACCATCTCGGCCGCGGAGGTGCGCCACCGCGCCCGGGTGGTGAAGGACCTGGGCCCGGTACCGGCCGTGCTCGGGGACGAGACGCGGCTGGGCCAGGTGTTCCTCAACCTGCTCATCAACGCCGCCCAGGCCATTCCCGAGGGCCAGGCCGGCCAGCACGAGATTCGTGTCTCCACCCGCCAGGACGCGCAGGGCTGGGTCGTGGTGGCGGTGAGTGACACCGGCGCGGGCATTCCTCCCGAGGTGCTGCCCCGCATCTTCGAGCCCTTCTTCACCACCAAGCCGGTGGGGATGGGCACGGGGTTGGGGTTGTCCATCTGCCACAGCTACGTGCAGGCCATGGGAGGAGACATCCGGGTGCGCAGCGAGGTGGGGCAGGGCACCACGTTCGAAGTGGTGCTGCGCTCCGCCGAGGAGGGCTCATCCGCCGTCCCCCTCCCGCCTGCCTCCGCTTCCGAGGGCAAGGGCCCGCGCGGCCGGTTGATGGTCATCGACGACGAGCCGCTGCTGCTCGCCGCGATGATCCGCACACTGGCGCCCGGGCACGAGGTGGAGGCCTTCCCCGGCGCGCGTCCGGCGCTGGAGCGGCTGCGGGCCGGAGAGCGCTACTCGCTCATCCTGTGTGACGTGATGATGCCGGAGATGACGGGGCTGGAGCTGTACGAGACCCTGGTCCGCGAGGTGCCCGGCCAGGCCGAGCGTCTGGTGTTTCTCACCGGGGGCGCCTTCAGCGAGGCGGCGCGTGCGCACCTGGAGTCCTCGCGGCGGCCGTGTCTGGACAAGCCCTTCGAGCCGGAGGCGCTGCGCGGGCGCATCCACGCGCTGCTGGAGGCTCAGGAGAGGAGCCCGCTGCGCAAGGCCGTCGGGGAGTAGCCGAGCATGCGGCGGCACGTGCGCGAGAAGTGGGCGAGGTCGGCGAAGCCCGCGAAGTGAGCGGCGCTCGTCGCGTCGAGCCGCGCGGACGCCGCCACCGCGACGAGCAGCCGGCGCCAGAGTTGGAAGGTGCGGATGGGCAGCCCCACGTCGCGGACGAACAGCGCCCGCAGGTGCGCCGGGGAGAGCCGGGTGCGCGTGACGGCGAGCCGCGGGTCGGCGCTGGGATTTCTCAGCGCCTCGAGGACGTGGGCGACGCGTCTGTCCGGCTCGCGGCGCGGCGCTTCCTTCGCGAGCCAGTCCGAGCACTCGCGCGCGAGGCCGGCGAGGACGTCAGGCCGGGACAGGGACGCGCGGTGCGCCGTCAGGGCCGCTCCGAGACGCTTCGCGAGCCGGCCTTCCAGCGGGAAGGCTCCGCCCCGCAGGCGCGAGTAGCCCGCGACGTGCGGCGCCAGCTCCGGGTCGTAGAGGAGCCCGAGGGTGGGCCCCGGGCTGAGGACGGCGTGCTCCTGATGGGGTGGCACCACGACCACACGTCCGCTCACGCGCGTGCGGCCCGTCACCGTCACCGTCACCTCGCCGTCCAGCCCGACGAGCAGCCCCACGCCGTGCTGGGCGTGAGGTGTCGACACCGTCGCCGTCGACGCGCGCACCGCGAACGCGTCCGTGATGACCGCGCCGATCCGCGATTCGTTCAAGCGCTCCATGCCCTGTCTCCCTATCGTATCTCCATGTTCCTCGATTCCGGGCCTGGAGGCCGTGAGCGATGATGAACCTTTTCTCCGACGAGGTGCGCCGCAATCCCTATTCCGCGTACGCGCAGCTCCGCAGCCACTCTCCCGTCCTTCATGAGCCGCACTCGGGCCTGTGGATGGTCTTCGACTACGAGGGCGTGAAGCGCGCGCTCCAAGACCATGAGGCCTTCAGCTCCATCGTGGCGCCCCCGTCCGCCATGACCTCTCAGTGGCTCGTCTTCGCCGACCCGCCGCGCCACACGAAGCTTCGCGCCCTCATCCTGCGCGCTTTCACCCCTCGGGCCGTGGCGGGCCTCGAGCCCCGCATCCACGCGCTGTCCCACGAACTGCTGGACCAGACGATCGAGCGCGGGGAGATGGACCTGGCCGCGGACTTCTCGGTTCCGCTCCCCCTGAGGGTGATCGCGGAGATGCTCGGTGCCCCCATCGTGGACCAGCCGCGTTTCAAGCACTGGAGCGACGTCATCATGGCCCTCGGCTACGCCGTCGCGGGCAGCGAGGAGGCCGCCCGGGTGCAGCGTGAGTTCGCCGCCGTGACCGAGGAGATGCGCCTCTACGTCCGGGACCTCGCCAGGCAGCGGCGGGCGGCGCCGCGGGACGACCTCCTGACCCGGCTCGTCGAGGCCGAGGTGGACGGCGAGCGGCTCACGGAGGAAGAGCTCCTGGGCTTCTTCCAGCTCCTCCTCTCGGCCGGTCATGAGACGACCACCAACCTGCTCAACAACGCGCTCCTGTGTTTCCTCGAGCACCCGGAGCAGCTCGCCCGCCTCCGGGCCGAGCCCGGTCTGTTGCCCTCGGCCATCGAGGAGGTCTTGCGCTACCGCTCTCCCGTCCAGGCGATGTTCCGCGTGACCCGGAGCGAGGTCTCCCTGCATGGACAGGTCATTCCCGCCGGGAAGCTGGTGCTCGCGATGATCGGCTCGGCGAACCGCGACCCGCGGAAGTTCCAGGACGCGGACCGGTTCGACATCACGCGAGAGCCCAATCCGCACCTCGCCTTCGGGCACGGCATCCACTTCTGCATCGGCGCTCCGCTCTCGCGCCTGGAGGCCCGGATTGGCCTCTCCGTCCTGCTGGAGCGGGTGAAGGGGTTCCGGCTCGCGAGCGACGCGCCCTGGGAGCCGCGCAAGGCCATCCACGTGCACGGGCCGGTCCGCCTCCCCATCCGCTTCGAACCGGCCGCATGAAGGGGTCCAACCCGGGAACTCCGGCACCCTCACCCCGTCCCTCTCCCGGAGGGAGAGGGGATAGGGGGCGGGGGGGGGGAGGGGGCTCAGCGACGCCGGAGGACGGCGTGGGCCGGGGCCGCGGCTCCCAAGCGTTCGGACTCTGGCCTCGTCCGGGGCACCTCGGTCCGCTCGAGCGACCAGCCCGTCTTCAGGCCCACCACGAACCACGCGAGCTGCACCGCTCCCACCGCGAAGAGCACGTCCCCGGGCACCCGCAGCCAGCGCAGCGTGTCCATCAGCGGCGCCTGCATGAACTCCGCGCTGCGCGCCCACCACGTGCCCTGCTCGATGGCCGCCTGCGTCTGCAGCACCCCGATGGGCAGCAGCGACAGCACCGCCATCAGCAGCAGCCCCGCGTTGAGGTTCCAGAAGGCCCACGCCAGCGTCTTCGTCTTCCACTTCGCCTCCGGCTGCATCATCCGGAACGTGAAGAGCATCAACGCGATGCCCAGCATGCCGTACACCCCGAAGAGCGCCGTGTGGCCGTGCAGCGGCGTCAGGTTGAGGCCCTGCATGTAGTAGAGCGCGACCGGCGGGTTGATGAGGAAGCCGAACAGGCCCGCCCCCACCAGGTTCCAGAACGCCACCCCGATGAAGAAGCGGATGGGCCAGCGGTACTGCTCCATCCACCCCGGCAGCCTCGACAGGCGGATGTGGCTCCACACCTCACGGCCCACCAGCACCAGCGGCACCACCTCCAGCGCGCTGAACGTCGCGCCCAGCGCCATCACCGCCGCCGGCGTGCCCGAGAAGTACAGGTGGTGGAACGTGCCGATGATGCCGCCGGCCAGGAAGATGGTGGTGGTGAAGAGCACCGCCGGCACCGCCGTGCGCGCCGACAGCACCCCCAGCCGCGTGAACAGGAAGGCCATCACCACCGTGGCGAACACCTCGAAGAAGCCCTCCACCCACAGGTGCACCACCCACCAGCGCCAGTACTCCACCATGCCCATGTGGCTGCGCTGCCCGTACATCAGCCCCGCTCCGTAGAAGGACGCGATGGCCAGCGAGGAGATGACGAAGAGCACCAGCAGCGGCCGGCCCTCGCTCGGCTTTTTCAACGCCGGCCACACCGCCCGCGCCGTGAGGAACAGCCACACGAAGAGGCCCACGAAGAGGAAGAGCTGCCAGAAGCGGCCCAGGTCCACGTACTCCCAGCCCTGGTGGCCGAACCAGTACCAGTAGTCCCCGCTGCCCATCCGCTGCTGCACCGACGCCCACTGTCCGAAGAGCGCCCCCACCACGATGATGAGCAGGCACACGAAGAGGAAGTTGACGCCCGCGCGCTGGTACTTCGGCTCCACCCCGCTCACCGCCGGGCCGATGAAGAGGCCCGTGGCCAGCCACGCCGTGGCAATCCAGAAGATGCCCAGCTGCGTGTGCCAGCTGCGCGTCACCGCGTAGGGCAGGTACTTCGCCAGGGGAATGCCGTAGAAGCCCGCGCCCTCCACGCCGAAGTGCGCCGTCACGCCGCCCAGCCCCACCTGCGCCAGGAACAGCGCCACCACCACCAGGAAGTACTTGCCCGTGGCCCGCTGGCTCGGGGTGAGCTCCATCCCGGAGAAGGGATCCTTCACGGGCGGCGTCAGCTCCTCCTCCTCCTTCTTTCCGCTCATGTACCAGATGAGCCCGGCCGCGCCCGCGAGCAGCAGCACCACCGAGGCCAGGCTCCACATCAGCACGCCCGAGGCGGGCACGTTGCCCACCAGCGGCTCGTGCGGCCAGTTCTGCGTGTAGCTGAGGGTGTCGCCGGGCCGGTTCGTCGAGGTCACCCAGCTCGTCCACCAGAAGAAGGCGCCCAGATCCTTCTGCTTCCCGGGGTCCGTGAGCGCGCCCTCGGGAATGGCGTAGGCCGAGCGGCCCTTGGCGAAGACGTCCGCGTAGTGCGCGGCGTTGAAGCGCATCGCCTCGGCGCGCACCGGGTCCAACGTCACCGTGCCCGTGCTCGCGTCATACGTGTTGGTGCGCATCACCGGGGCGAGCCGTGCGCGCAGCGCCGCCCGCCGCTCGGCCGGGGCCTCCGCATACGAGGTGGCGCCCTCCGCGCGCGCCCAGGTGTCCAGCACGAAGGTGGCCTCGCGGTGCAGCCAGTCCGCGCTCCAGTCCGGTGCCACGTAGGCGCCGTGGCCCCACACCGAGCCCACCTGCTGGCCTCCGAGGGACTGCCACACGTTCTGCCCGCGCATGATGGCCTCGCCCGTGAGCAGCACCGTGCCCTCGGGCGTCATCACCTTCTCGGGGATGGGGGGGAGCGTGCGCGAGATGCGGACTCCCTGGCCTCCCAGCACCAGGAAGGAGACGAGGACGACGGCGCCTAGGCCGAGCCAGAGCTTTCGGTGTTGCATGACCGGGGGCTCCTCAAAGGAGGGTGTCAGTGGGTTGGGGCTACCCAGAGCAAGCCCCGTTCCACTCCCTTCCCCCAGGCCCACAGGCTCCGTGCGCGCAAGGGGTGCGTCCGGGAGCCGGTGTCCGCAAATTATGCATTTCCGGTACGTGGTTGCGGAGAAGCGGGCGGGCAGGCGGGGGCGAGTGGCGCCTGCATGGCGGTCCGCACCTGCTCGGCGAGGCGGTCTACCTCCGCGGCGACGCGGGCCGAGGTGGCGAGCCGCTCCGTCATCTCGCTCATCATCTGGGACACGTCCGCCATCGCCTGGGAGACCTGCGCGATGCCCGCGCCCTGCTGGTGGATGATCGCGGCGATCTGCCGGGCGCTGCTGTGGCCCTCCTGCACCAGGGCGAAGAGCTGGCGCAGCGTCTCTCCGGAGGCGTCCACCCGCGCCAGGCTGTCCTGCACCCGCGCCGAGCCCTCGCGGACCATCCCGCCCGTCACGTCGATGGCCTGGATGAGCTCCCGGAGCAGCCGGCTCGCCTCCCGCGTTTCCTGCAGGGAACGGTCCGCCAGCGCGCGCACCTCCTTGGCCACCACTCCGAAGGTCTGGCCCGGCTCCCCGGACTGCATGGCCGTGATGGCCGCGTTGAGCGCGAGCACATCCGACTCGTCCGAGAGCTCCTTGATGGACGCGGTGATGTGGCGGATCTGCTGGGCGTCCTGCTCCAACGTCTGGAGCCGGGCCTCCAGGGTCCTCACCTGCCGGCGGATGCCGGTCAGTCCCTCGTATCCCTGGGCCACGGCCTCCACTCCGGCCTGGTGGAGCTTCTCGGCGCGGGTGCCCCCCTCGAGCACCGCCGCGGCGCCGCGTGAGGCATCCTTGGACATCCGCTCCACCTCCTGCGCGAGCTCCCTCGTGCGCCGCAGCAGCTCCAGCTGCTCGGAGAGGCCGCGCGTCTGGGCCTCGTGCGAGGCGCTCAGCGCCGTGGCGGCGTGGCCGAGCTGCCCGGCGGCCCCATGCAGACCCTCGGTGAGCCGCCAGAGCTGCTGGAAGATGGCCAGGGTGGAGACGGCGAGGCTGCCCAGCTCGTCGGTGGAGATCCACGTGGGAGGGCGCGGACTGCCCGCCGCGATGCTGGAGATGGAGGCCTCGAGCTCCCGCACGCCCTGGTCGAGCTGGCGCGCCATCCGCCACGCGCCCAGGCCCGCGCACAGCGTCAGGAAGGAGCCCAGGAACACCACCGTCGGCACGGCCTCGCGCAGCAACTCCCCCAGGGACTGCTGCACGATCGGGGCATACCGGGGCCCCAGCTCCGCGAGCAGCTCCCGCGAGGACTCGACTCCCGTGCGCCCCAGCACGGCCACGGCCGGCACCAGCGTGCAGAGGGCGGTGAGCCCCAGCTGGTACGGCAGGTGCCAGCGCAGCCTGCGCCAGTAGACGCCCGTGAAGGAGAGGGGAGTCTCGGGGTGGCGGTGGAACTCCCGGAGCGCGAGCGGACGGACGCACGCCTCCATCCAGAGCGTCTGCGGGATGCCCGCGAAGGCGCACAGCAGCATCAGCACGAGGGCGCAGGGCAGGACGAGCACGAGGCTCCGGCCGTACAACACGCAGCACGCCGCCAGGGCCGTGGCGAACGACACGGCGAGCAGCCCCAGGTTGAGCAGCAGCTTGCGCCGGGGCAGCTCCAGCAGGCGCTCGAGCCGGGCCGACGCGGGCTGCCCCGGCACCTCCGCGAGGGCGTGCGCCACCATCCGGTGATCCATCCACCAGGGAAGGAGCACGCCGCCGAGCACGCAGAGCGGGAGGAGCACGCGCACGGCGGCGGAGCGGCTCTCCACCGCCTCGAGCCCGAGGAGCACGCTCCCCAGGTACGTCAGGGGCAGCAGCACGCCTGGCAGGTAGGCCAGCCGCAACAGGAACAGCCCGCGCAGGAGCTGCTGGCGCGGGGACGCCTCGTGGGCGGAGGGCTCCGGGGCGGACACTCCCCCGCGGCCCCACTCCCGCAGGGCGGTGCGCACCTGCCCCGCGGCCTGCTCGACACGGCGGGTGACCTGGGACGAGGCCTCGAGCTGCCGGAGCGTCTCCGCCGCCACGTGGGAGAGGCCGGCCACCGCCTGGGACAGCTGGAGGATGCCCTCGCGCTGCTGGGCGGACACGGTGGAGATCCGCTGGGCCGCCTGGTGGGCCTCGATGATGATGATGCCGAGCTGCTGGAGGGCCTCGCCCGATTTCGGCACCGTCCGCAGGCTCGCCTCCACCTGCTCGGCGCTGCGGTCCGTCAGGCGCACCGTCTCCCGGATGGCGCCGAAGAGGCCCTGGACGATCTCCGCCACCCGGTGGGTGGATTGGATGGACTGCTCGGCCAGGGCGCGCAGCTTGAGGGCCACGTGCCGGAAGCCCAGGGGGCCACCGCCCACGCGCACCGCCTCGAGCTCCGCGTTGAGCGAGAGCATCCGCGACTGGTCGGCGAAGCCCTTCACCAGGAGGGCCACGGCGCGGACCCTCCCGGCGTGACGCTCGAGCTCCCGGACGCGCGCCTTCATCGCCGAGACCTGCTCGCGGATGGCGGCCAGTCCGATGAGGCCCTCCACGGACGCCGTCTCGCCCGCCTCGAGCAGCGTGTCGGCGTTGCCCGCCATGGCGAGCACCTTCTCCGCCTTCTGGGCCGCCACCAGGGAGGCCCGCTGGATGGTCTCGGACACCACCCGGACCTCGTCGAGCGCCGCGGCCTGCCGGGACAGACTGCCCTCCTTGCTCCTGCGGGCCTCGTCCAGCTCCTGGGCGGCGCGGCCGAGCGCATCCGCCGACTCGCGCACGCGCCGCGCCTGTCTCTCGATGCCCTGGAAGGCGCTCGCGGTGGCCGCCGAGAGGCGTCCCAGCTCGTCGGTGGCAATCCACTCCGGCGGGCGATACGCCCCCCGCGCCATGCGCTCGATGGAGTCGCGGCATGCCAGCGCGCCGCGGGCGATCTGCCCCGCGGTCCACCGGGCCGTCAGGGTGCCGCAGACGAGCATGAACGCGCCGAGCACGAGCAGGGGCCCGAGGCTCTCGGCCCCCATCCGCTCCACCTGCCTCGTCAGCAGCCCGGCCGCGCCGGAGAGCTGGTGGGCCTCCAGCGCCGCCGCCAGCTCCCAGAAGGCCTTGCGGCCCTGGCTCCAGAGGAGGGTGGCCGACATCACCAGGGTGCAGGCGAAGGTGAGGGCGACGGTGTAGGGCAGGTACCAGCGGAAGGTGCGCCAGCGGATGCCGCCTTCCCAGGGGAGGGGGGCCTCGGGGGCCCGCTTCAACTCCTCCAGCGCGAGCGGCCGCATCCGATCCTCCATCACGAAGTTGTGCTGGATGGCGACGAAGAGGGCGAACAGAGTCTGCACGAGGGTGCAGGGCACGACGAGCAGCAGGCTCCGGCCGAACCACAGGCAGTTCATCGTGCTGATGAGGACGATGAGCACGGCGAGCGCCGTCATGTGGGACAGCTCGAGGATCCGGGGCAACTCGAGCAGGCGCACGAGCCGGCGTCCGGGGGGCTCGCCCGGGACGTGTGCCAGCGCATGGCGGATGGTGAGGATCTGGCACGGCACGGCGGCCAGCAGCCCATAGAGGAGCAGGAAGGAGGGCACGTTGAGCAGGAAGAGCTGCCGGATGTCGTCCGGCTTCTCCAGCCCGAGCACCAGTCCCTGCAAATAGGTCTGGGGCGCCGTTCCCAGGAGGAGGGTGCCCAGGTGAGCCCTGAACTGGCTCTTCAGCAGTGCTCTCTCTTGGTCACCCATGTCCCTCCAGGACGCTCTGGAGGGCCCGCGTGTGAATGCGGGGAGCACTGGCGCCGGGCTCGGACCTGGAAGTAGCGTGCCCGGCCCCCCCGAGCCCCTGACCCCTGGAGGTGCGTTGAGCTCCACGGCGCTGGTGCTGGTGCTGTCATCCGCGTTCTTCCACGCGCTGTGGAACGCGCTGCTCAAGCGTCACGAGGACCCGGAGTCCGCCGTGGTGGGCGTCATCGCCGTCACCGTGGGGTGCGGAGGGCTGTGGGCGCTCGGCCTGCGGGGCGTGGCGTTTCCCACGTCCGCGGCCCTGCTCTGGTCCGTGGTGGCCGGCGTGCTGGAGAGTGGCTACCTCATCGCGCTCGCGCGGGCGCTGCACCGGGCTCCGCTGGGGCTCGCGTACACCGTGTCCCGGGGTGGGGCGCTGCTGCTCGTGTGGCCCGTGTCCGTGCTGTGGCTGGGCGAGCAGCTCACCCCCGGGGCCGTGGCCGGCGCGGCCCTGGTGGCCGGGGGCATGGCGGTGATGAACCTCGTGCTGCCCCGGGGCCCGGTGGGCGAGGGGGTGCTCTGGGCCCTGGTGAGCGCCGCGTGCATCGCCGGCTTCAACCTCAGCTACAAGCGCGCCCTGGGCGAGGGTGCCCAGCCTCCGGCCCTGTTCACGCTGTCGCTCCTGGTGGCGCTGCCGTTGATCCTCCTCCTGCGCCGCCGCGAGGAGGCGGGCTGGGGGGCGCTGCGCCGCAAGGTGATGACCCGGCCCCTGCTCCTGCTGGGGGCCGGGGTACTGTGTACGCTGTCCTTCTCGCTGTTGCTCCTGGCCCTGGTGCATAGCGGCACCGGCGCCGTGCTCACCCTGCGCAATACCTCCATCGCATTCGCACTGGGGCTCGGTGCGCTCCAGGGGGAGCGGATGGGGCGGCGGCAACTCCTCGGTGCTGGGCTGGTGATGCTCGGGGCCGTGGTGCTGGGGTGGCCCCGTCCGTGAACGCTCGGCGCCGGACACTGTCACCCAGAGGATGGAGCGCGGCACCGGGGCCCCCTTGCGGAGACGTGCGGCCCCTGCACTCCGCCCCCCGCGTGCCAATGTTCCCGGCATGAACGCGCCTCCCCCGTCCTCCCGAACCGCCGTCGTCCTGATCCATGACGAAGAAGAGGGTCCCGGGCAGCTCGGCCCCGCGTTGCGGCGCTCGGGCTTCACCCTGGATGTCCGCTCGCGAGACCCGCTCCCGGAGGACACGGAGGCGGACCTGGTGGTGGTGATGGGGAAGTCGCTGGGCCACCCGGCGGCGGAGCCTCCTGCCTTCCTGGAGGAGGAACGGCGATTGCTGGCCCGCCGGTTGGAAGCGGGCCGGCCGAGCCTGGGCATCGGCCAGGGCGCGGAGCTGCTCGCCGCCGCGGCGGGCGCCCGCGTCCACCCGGGCGAGAAGGGCCCCGTCCTGGGGGTGCACCCGGTGTCGTTGACGATGGAGGGACTGGCGGACCCGTTGTTCGCCGGCTTCGAGGAGTTCTTCGACGTCCTGCACTGGCAGGGGAATACTTTCGATGCGGTCCCTGGCGCGCAGGAGCTGGCCTCGACGGCCCGTTACCCGCACCAGGTCTTCCGCGTGGGCAAGTCCTATGGCGTGCAGTTCCATCCCGAGGTGGATGGGGCGCTGCTCGAGCGCTGGGTCCGCGGCTCGCAGGAGGACGTGGGCCGTGTGGGGCTCACCGCCGAGGAGTTGCTGAAGCGGGAAGGGTCCCGGGTAGCGCGAGTCCAGCAACACGCGATGTTGTTGATGGAGCGGCTGGCCACCTTCTTCGCGCGGCAGGTGGGGGCGGGAGGCGGGGAGCGCTACCTTTTCACCGTGGATGCCATCCAACGGTTGCAGGGGCGGGGGGTGCTGCTCTCGCCCGGCATTCCCCGGCGCACGCCCATCGTGCGGGTGGGGCAGACGCTCTTCCTCAAGCGGCCGGATGGCTCACGCGTGGAGGGCACCGTGCGCGGCATGGCCAGTTTCGGGGATACCGGCGCGGCCATCCCCTTGCTGGTCCTGCTGGACTCGCCCGACGCGGAGGTGCCGCCCGGCTCCGAGGCGCTCACCACCGAGCCGCTTACGGTGTAGAAGGGGTGGGCAATGACTCAGCCTCCATTGGGGCGCCGCCCCGGTTCGTTGGGGAGCTTCCCTCCCGATCCCAAGCAGATCTTCAAGAACGAGTACTTCACCGTCCTCGTCGATGAGCGGATGGGCATCGTCCGCACCGTTCGCAACGACAAGCCGTTCACGTCGATGCAGGAGGTCGAGACCTGTTTCGAGGGGCTCATCAAGGCCCTGGATGACCTGGGCCGGGAACGCTACGCGCTCTTCGCCGACATCCGGGCCGCTCCCGGCCGGAACGATCCCCAGTTCGAAGCCACCCTTCAGCGCGTCCGTCTGAGGTGGGTCAGTGGCTTCCGCAAGGTGGGCGTGCTCGTCCAGAGCGCCGTCGGCCTGCTGCAGGTCAAGCGTTACGCCAAGCAGGATGGCTTGCGGCAACTGGTGACGAACGACGAGGACGAGCTGGTGAAGTACCTCACCGAGCAGGACTGAGCGCGGCGGGGCCGTGGGCGCCGCTTCTGAGCTTCGCGCAGCGGACACAGGCGGTTGCCGCTGCTCGCCCGTGATTGCTGGGAGTGTCAACCTGACGGTCTCGCCTCCACCCCGTGCGGAAAGTGAGCCGTCGCATGCGCCTGTCATGGTGGTTGGGGCTCCTCCTGGTTCTGGTGGGCTGCGCCTCGGATTCCTCTCGTTCGTACGTGGGGGGCCGGGAGCCGGGGGGCGCTGAATCGGTAGAGGCGAGCCTGCTGGTTCGTGGCGGCTCCGAAACGGTACCGGGCGAGGGCGCTGTGTTCCTTCCAGTGGAATTGGAGGCGCCGGGTTTGGAGGGCTGGAGCGCAGAGGCGTTACGCGCGGCCGGTTACCGCCTCGAGGTCGTCGAGTTCGAGGACATCCTCGAGGCCCCGCGGAGCCAGGCCTCGGGAAGCCAAACAGGTGAGCTTCTGAGCCGGCGTCCTCCCAGGAGAGGGGGCAGGGGTGGACCAACCGGAAGCCGATTGTCCCCCTCGCTCAATCCAAGGCCTACGCCTCAACAAAGGATGGAGAACCAGCGGCGCGCGGCGGATCTGGCGGCGGTGCAGGCCGCGCGCAACCTCTATCAGCAGCGGCTGGCGGATGCGCAGGCTGCCTTCCCCAACAGCGCGGGGTACCAGGACCACCACCTCATTCCTGTGTACCTCGGTGGGCCACAGACCGGAGTGACGTACCGGATTCCCACCGCCTACCACAAAATGATCACCCGGGCGTTCCGCAAGGAATGGGGCTACGACAAGAAAAGACCACCGGAGCCCCAGGAACGTCTTGAGCTCATGCTCAAGATCTACTCCCAATTCCCCATTCCTCAGCTCATTGGAATCAATCCATAACCATGCGTGAGTTCATCGAATTCAGGATCTCGGATTCGGATGCGAGCGAGTACCTGGGAGACGTGGGGTGGAGAATGGGAGGAGATTGGGGGCACGTTCGCTGCGTCCGGCTTCCCATGGAGGACGAGCGAGTCCGGGTGATTGGCGAGCTGAATAGCGAGTTTCGTCGCGCGGGCGGCTCATTCTTCACAGGATGGAATATCACCCGCCATTACACGCCCGAGGAGGTTCAATCGGCGGAGGTATTCACGCTGAATGTCCACTCCGTCTTCGAGCCATGCGGAGAGATGTGCGGCACGGAGTACGACGAGTCATCGGCGTGTCCCCATTGTGGCGTTGGCGTACGGCAGGTCACGGATCTGCGTCTCGAGCCTGAAACCATTCCCAGGCGGAACATGAACCGTACCATCGCCGGGGAAATCGTCGTGTCGAGCCGGTTGATGCAGGCCTTCCAGGCTCACGGCATCACGGGGGCTTCGTTCCTACCCGTGCGAGATACCTCGGGACGGGTGCTTGAGAACTGGCATCAGCTCGTCATCACCTCCGGGCCCGTGGACATCGTTCCGCCGACGCTGATCGGGAATGGTCCTTTCGAGATGGATACGAAAGGGAAGTACCGATGCCCCCAGGGTCACGTGCTCGGCATGAGCATTCTTTCCGAGCTGTGGGTCAAGAAGGAGAGCCATGACGGCAGTGACCTGGCGTGCACGCGTCAGCGCATGGGCCTTCGCATGGGGGTCCTGCACCCGCACCCCGAGTACCTCATCTCCCCCAGACTCTTCCGGCTGCTGCGCGAGCTGAAGGTGGGCCGCCTCATCGCGGAGGTGGCCCACTGGGGCTGAGGTCGCCTACTTCCGCTTCGTCCGTGCCGCCTTCTTGGCGGCGGGCTGCTTCTTCTGTGGCGCGGGCTGCTTCTTGCGGGGCGCGGGGCTCCGGCTGCCGCGCAGGGGCTTGCCCTTCTTGTCGAAGAACACGTCGAACAGCTCGCTGCCCGTGAGCCACGAGGGCGAGGCGGGCGCCGGGGCGACGTCGACGTTGCCGTCCTCTTCCTGGCGGAGCACGAGCACCTCATCCTGCTCCAGCCCCGGCAGGAGCATCGCCGAGTGCGTGGTGGCGATGAACTGGAGCCGGGGGAAGATCCGCTTCAGCGCCGGAACGAGCGCCGTCTGCCAGCGCGGGTGCAGGTGCAGGTCCAGCTCGTCGACGAGCACCAGCCCCTCCATCTTCTCGGGCGCCACGGGCTTGCCCGCCTCGAGCAGGAGGTGGCCGATCAGATCCGCCAGCCAGGCAATCGAGCTCTGGTACCCGTGAGACAGCCACGTGGCCGGCACCTTCACGCGCTTGCCTCCCATGTCCATCTCGAAGCAGTGGGCCTCCAGCATGTCCTGCCGCGTGCGCACGATGCCCTGGCTCTTCAGCTCCAGGTCCACGAGGCCCGGCAGCAGGTTGCCCTCCAGCAGCACCTTCCGCAGCACCCGGGTGTACGCCTTCGCCTGGGCCGGCTCGAAGACGTCCGCGAAGCCCGTGGCGATCAGGCTGCCCTGGTCGAAGAGGTTCGCCATCCGCTGCTTGATGGGATCCGACAGGCCCTCGCCCTGGATGGCGTTGGGGCGGGGCAGGGCCCTCGCCACGCCGTAGCCCGCGACGAACCATCCCGGCAGCTGCGTGCGGCGCGCCTCGCGGATGGGATCGAACACGCGCGTGTGCTCCACGCCGACGTACCTCGAGTTGCCCACCAGCTCGCGCCAGGTGTTCTTGGCCGCCACCGAGCTCCTCACATAGGGCGGCAGCGAGTGCTTCTTCTCCAGGCCGGGGTAGTCGCGCGCCTTGTGGCCCTCCGAGCCGAAGGTGAACTCGGCGCCGATGAGCATCAGCTCGCTGGAGGGCAGCCGCCGGTCTGGCAGGGAGGTGACGTCCGCGAGCTCGCTGCCCAGCGAGGAGCCGCTCGCGGCGAGGGCGATGGCCTGCAGGACGGCCGTCTTGCACAGCCCGTTCTCCCCGACGAAGACGGTCCAGGGCCGGATCTCCCCGTCCGGGCGGGTGAAGGAGATGGCGACATCCCGCAGAAGCTTGAGGTTCTGGAGCGTGAGGCTGCGCAGGTACATGCCGAGGGCCAGGGTGATCGGGTAGGGCCGCACCATATCCTCACCCGATGGGCTTGTGGGTATTCGTAAGACTTGACCCCCCCAGGGGCGCGGATGACCCGGCCCCTCCAGTCCCTCGACATGAGTCCTTGCACCCGTGGCGCGGGCCGGGCTCTACAATCCCGCCGGATGAGCACCCTCCCGCGGATGGCCTGCCTCCTGGTGCCCGTGCACCCCCCCATCCGATTGCTGCCGCTCGTGCTGCTCGTCCTCACCGCTTGTCCCCCGTCGGGCCCGGATGGGGGCGAGCAGGAGGTCGCCGACCTCTGCAACTCCCGCGAGGAGGCGCTGAGCTCCCCCGAATGCCAACTCACGCCCGGCGTGCCCCTGGAGGATCGCTACCTCTCCTTCGAGCGCGACACCGACTGGTACAGCGTGCGGATGCCCGCGACGGTGGGGCCGCGCTCGCTGCTGCGCGTCACCGCCGTCTACCCCGTGCCCATGACCGCGGTGAACCTGTCCGTCAGCCTCCTGCGCGAGGACGGCAGCGCGTTGGCGCCGCGCCAGGTGGACGTGCACGGCGAGGGTCAGCCCAAGCCCGTCGAGTTCCTCCTTCCCTTCACCGAGCCGGGCGCGAGGCTGTTCCTCCTGCTCGGCGACGAGCCCGCCAACCCCAGCCGTCCCGGCTATGACGCGCGCAACCCGTACGCGCTCACGGTGGAGGTGCTGGACAACCCGGACGCCAACGAGCCCAACGACACGGCGGCCCAGGCCACGCCCCTGCCGTTGACGAGCGCGGACGGTGTCCTGTCGGGGAGTGCCTCCGGTTACCTGGCCACCCCGGGGGACGTGGACCTCTTCTCCTTCGACGTGCCTGCCGGGAAGATCGCCTACGTGCGGGTGGCGACGGCGACCCTGTCACCCCAGCCGGTTCCGGCCTACACCCTCTCGTACAGGCTGCTGCGGCCGGACGGCACCGCCGAGGCCGAGGGCCGGGTGCTCACCCACGTCATTCGCGCGGACCTGGCCACCGCGCGCCGGGTGACGGCGGCGGGGACGTGGCAGGTGATGGTGCGGGGCTGGGACAGCGACCCCTCCGACGACAAGCCGGCGCCGGGAGACCTCCGCCTGCCGTACACGGTGGACGTGAAGGTGATGGACGAGGGTGACCCGAATGAGGGCGCCGGCGGCAACGACGAGTTGGCGCGGGCGAAGGTGGCGACGCTCAGCGGTGGACCGTCGACGGCGAAGACGTCCTTCACCGGGCGCCTGGGCTCGGTGCCGGACAAGGATTGGTACGCGGTGGAGGTGCCCCCCCACACCACGGACACGGTGCTGCACTACCGGCTGGTGCCGCTGTCCACGGGCGGCCGCTTCCCTCCGCTGCCCGGGCTCGCGGACCGGCTGGTGCGCGTCCTCACTCCCGTGCCGGGCTTCTCGGCCAACGACTGCGCCACGAAGACGGACGTCTGCCCCAAGGGCAACGGTTATGGCACGGACTCCACGGTGACGTCCCTGGTGAATGGCTGGTGCGGCAACAGCACGCCGCTGTGCCTGCACTCCTCGCGCGACGAGTCCGAGTACTTCCCCCACCTGCGCAACCTCGAGGGGACATTGCCGGTGGCGCCGCATGGCACCGCCCTGCGCTACTACTTCCTCGTCCAGGACGAGGGCACGAGCTGGGCGGACGACAAGGACTACCGCCTGGAGGTGGAGTGGCTGAGCGACCCGGACGAGACCACCCGCGGTGGGAGTGGGGCGACGGAGACGGCCGTCACGAAGGAGATGGCCAGCGATGAGGCCGGCACGGCCTTCCCCGCGCCGCCCCGGGGGGACGCCTACGAGGTGAGGGGCTCCCTCTCCTACGGCCTGGGCCGGCTCGCCGGCAATGACCCGGTGAAGGGGCAGGGGGTGCGCGGCCCCAGGGACTACGACGCCGTGCCCACCGACGTGGACACCTACGTCTTCACCCTGCCCTCGTCTCTTCCCGAGCCGATGGACCGCACCTGGGCGCTGCAGTGGGAGGTGGCTGACCTGCCCGATGGGGGCGTGCCCTACGGCCTCTCGCTGGACCTGACCTTCTGTGATGCGGACCGCCCGGACGGCGGCGAGTTCTGCACCCCGGTGTCCACGGGCAGTGCCGGGGCCCCGCTGACGCTCGCGTACCGCGGGGAGCCGCTGCGCGCCTGGCACTCGCCGGCCGGCAGCCTCGGCAACCTCCAGCCCCTGTACTCGCTCGAGCGCAAGGACGGCGTCACGAGGGTGACGGTGCAGCCCTATGCTTGCTCCTGCCTCGAGCCGCGCTTCCTCCGGGGCGGCACCCTCCAGGTGGCGGTGGGCGCCGTGGACCGGATGGACTACGGGCAGGCGGACTACACGCTGCGCACCGCGCACACCGGCTACCCGCGGACGTACTCCACGCTGGATGGGGGCACCGCCTCCTGCCCGCGTCAGGAGGGTGGGGTGACGGCGGATGGTGGCATGACGCCGGCGTGTGTCTTCACCCGGCAGCCGTGAGTCCGGAGCGGGGCGTTCATGGCCGCCGCTGCGCAACCGCTGAGGCACCGCGCCGCCGGTTCCAAAAAACGTCACCCGCATGCGCGAGAAATGTCACCCGGCCAGCGGGGGCCTGGAGCGCGCTCACGCATTCCAGGGACTTACGCGGAAGGCGGAGATGGCACGTCCGCTGCTACGCGACGGGTACCACGGGTCACCTCCAGCTTCGAGCTTCAGACGGGCACCGCCGCGGTGTCCGCCGGGGCCGGGGTGTGCCCGGGGCATGAAAAACCGTCGGACACGTGGAGGGACGAATGCTTCGAATGAAGAGCCGTGTGGGGAGTGTGCTGCTGGGTGCGCTGGTCTCGGTACTGCTGGGGAGTAGCGCTGCCCGGAGCCAGCCCGGGAAGGCCTGGGAGCCTCTGGCGAGGACCGTGCTGGATAGCAGTGCCTACGATTCCGTGCTGCTGCGCGCGGACGGCACCGTCTGGGCCTGGGGCAGCCCGTACTTCTACCTCCAGGAGCCAGTTCCGGCACCCATGGCGGGGCTGACGGACGTGGTGGCCATCTCGTCTGGTGGCGAGCACGCCCTGGCGCTGCGTGCGGATGGGTCCGTGTGGGCCTGGGGACCCAACTGGTACGGCGAGGTCGGGGATGGCACCTACGAGTGGCGCCTGACCCCGGTACCCGTGTTGGATCTCACGGACGTGGTGGCCATCGCCGCGGGCAACAAGTTCTCCCTGGCGCTGCGCGCGGATGGGACCGTGTGGGCCTGGGGCCTCAACTGGAGCGGCCAGCTCGGGTCGGGAAGTCCCTCCAGCTGGGACGATCTCAATCCGAAAAACAGACCCGTGCAGGTGCGGGGCCTCGTGGACGTGGTGGCCATCTCGGCGGGTGAAATGCATTCGCTGGCGCTGCGCGCGGACGGGACCGTGTGGGCCTGGGGCAACAACTGGTTCCGCCAGCTCGGCGGTGCGACGGAGCACGAGAACAGCTTCTCGCCCTTGCAGGTCCCTGGCCTCTCGCCGGACGTGAAGCACATCGATGCCGGCCGCACCTACAACCTGGTGGTGCGCGCGGATGGGACCGTCTGGTCCTGGGGCCACAACTGGAGCGGCCAGCTCGGGGACGGAACGACGGCCAACAGGCCCACGCCCATGCAGGTGCCGGGTCTCCCGGAGGTAGCGGCCGTCGCGGGCGGAGATGGCCATGCCCTGGCCCTGGCCAAGGACGGGACCGTGTGGGCCTGGGGTGGCAATCACTTCGGAGCGCTCGGGGATGGGACGCGCATCCACCGGCTCACGCCCGCGCCGGTTCCCCAGCTCGACAAGGTGGTGGCCATCGCGGCCGGGCACTACCACTCCCTGGCGGTGCGCAAGGACGGCACCGTGTGGGGCTGGGGTTACAACCTGTTTGGCTCGGTGGGGACTGGGACCGCGTCGTCGGAGCCACGGCTCACCCCGACTCGCGCCGTGCTGCCGTGCCGCTCCATGGGCCTGCCCGCGCTGGACAACCGCCACCTCGAGCCACGGGAGTGTCACGCGGCCCCCTGAGGACTCCGGCTGCCTGGCTGCCGTGCCGGATTTCAGGGGTGCACAGGCACCTGATGTAGGGAACTCTTACGGCCCCACCGCTCTTCTCCGGCCGTACGGTCCGGAGAAGGGGAGACTTGCCGTGAGCTGTCAGGGGCCATGGGAGGAAGGGGGCGAAGCGAGTTAAAAAGAGAACCCCCACTCATGGAGGTTGTATGAAGTTCCCGTCGTACGCCGCTGCTGGAGTCCTCTCGGCGTGCCTGCTGTCCGCTCCCGCCTTCGCGAATTCCATAGGCGTCACCGGCCACTCGGGCAAGGTGAGTTCGACGCAGACGTGCATCACCAGCGGTTGCCACTTTGGCGGTGCCGCGACGACCGTCGAGCTCACCGGCCCCACGTCGCTCGCCGCGGGCGCGACGGGCCAGTACACGCTCACCATCCGCGGAGGCCCCGGCGTGAGGGGCGGCATGAACGTGGCCGTGGACAACACCGCGGCGTCGCTCGAGCCCAGCGCGGGTATGAGGAAGGCGAGCAACGAGCTCACCCACTCCACGCCCAAGCCCGCCGCCGCTGGCGCCATCACCTTCGACTTCTCGATGGTGGCTCCTCCCTCGGCCGGTACCGTCAAGATCTTCGCCGCCGGCAACTCGGCCAACGGTGATGGCAACATCACCGGAGACATGTCCGGGCTCGCGTCGCTGAGCGTGAACGTCACCGGCAGCAACGAGCCGGAGGAGGAGAAGGGGGGTTGCTCCTCCACGGGTGGCGCTCCGGTGCTGGCGTTCGCGCTGACCGCCGGCCTGGCGATGCTGCGCCGCCGCCGCAACTGAGCCCCTCGCTGTCCCTACCTCCTCCCGTGTCCGGCTGGGGCCCGGGAGGAGCGCAGTCCCAAGTAGACGTCCGCGGTTCCCGCCTCCTGCTCCCGAGTCCCCCCGTGCCGCTTCCCCTCCGCTCGCGCAACATGTTCCAGCCGCTGCCTCGCGTCTGCTGCGGCCTCCTTTCCGCGCTGCTGGTGCTCGCCGCTCCGGCCGCAGAGGCCGCTCCGTCCAGGAAGTCCTCGAAGTCGTCGAAGTCGTCCCGGAAGGGCTCCTCCAAGACGCCTCCGGCGGCTCCCGCCGCGCCCGAGCCCGCGGCTGCCCCCGCGCCCGCCGCCGAGGCGAAGCCGGCTCCCGCGCCCGCCGTGGAGACGAAGGCCGCCGAGGAGCCTGCCCGGCCCGCCCGCGAGTCCAAGCCGGCGGCTGAAGCCCGGCCTGCTCCGGCGCCCAAGGCGTCCCGCTCTGCCGCGGCCGAGGCGAAGGCCGCGCCCGCTGCTCCGGGCCGCATGCGCGTGGGCGTGAGTCCGGATCTCTTCCTGGAAGGGGCGCAGCTGACGGGCGTGCAGCACATCGACACCGCGCGCCTGGATGAGTCCTTCGGCTACTCGGCGGGCTTCCTGTCCGTCACGGCGTGGCTGACCACGCCCGTGCCCACGGTGAGCGAGCGGCTGCGGGTGGGCGCGGGCGTGCGCATCTTCGGCAACTACGCCGCGTCCGGAGGCCAGCAGTACGGCTTCGGCATCCTCAACGAGGCCTTCGTCTCCGGAGAGTACGGCCTGCCCGTCGCGGACAAGACGGAGGTCATCTTCGCCGGACGCGCGGGCTTCTCCTTCCTCATCCCCGGCCTCGAGTTCGCCGAGACGATCCGCAACCTCCAGGCCCAGGGCGTGGACGTGTGGAGCGTGCCGCGCGTGGGTTGGCTGGTGGGCCCGTCCCTGGGCGCGCGGCGGCAGATGTCGGAGCGCATCTGGCTGCGCGCGGATCTGCTCGGCCAGGTCGGGGCGCAGTACCTCTTCGCCACGAGCCAGGAGATCTCCGGGTTCCGCTACTCCAAGAACTGGAGCACCCTGGGGCTGCGCCTGGGACTCTCGCTCGGGGCCGAGTTCTCCCTCTGAGGCACCCTTTTTCGTAGGGAGTCGCGCATGACTGTCTCTCGGACGCTCTTCCTCTCCGTTCTCACGCTGCTGGCCGCGTGCCAGCCCACCTACTCCTTCGAGCCCGAGCAGGTGGCCGAGGGCCCCGGTGGCATGGTGGGCAACGGGGACCCCATCACCTCGGGCACCTTCACGGGAGGGGATGACCCCCTGCCCGCGGCGCGCCCGGTGGGCTCGCTGCCCAACGAAACGCGCCCGCCCGACTGCGACGCGGGCTGCGTGGCGCACTGCAACGGGGCGATCCTGCAAAACCCCGTCAACCGCGGGCTGTGCCGCAGCCTCTGGGGCGTGGGCCTGTCCCACCGTCCCATCGTGCACGCCGAGGCCTGCCGCCGGCTCTTCGTGGACATGCTGGGGCGCGTGCCCGGCGCGGACGAGGCCGAGGCCACGTGCTCGGGCGGGTGGGGCGCCACGGTGAAGCAGTTGATGGAGAAGGACGAGTTCATCGTCACCCAGCAGCGCCGGGCCGCGGACCGCTTCCTCTACAGCAACGAGGTGACGAGCCTCCAGGCCATCTACGACATGGACCGGCTGGTGGAGAAGCTGCACCGCGGGAAGGTGCCGTATGACCTGTTCGCCGCGGTGGTGAGCGCCCATCCGGTGTTGACGCGCCGCTACGCGGACCCGGGCGACAAGGCCGAGGCGCTCTTCAGCCAGTTCCTGGGCCGCCCGCCCTTCGAGCACGAGCGCGCGGACATGTCGCGGCTCTACAAGCTGTGGCACTCGGGCTACTACGATCATCCGCAGCTGGGCATGCGCCTGCCGGACGCCTTCATCCGCTTCCGCTGCCTGGACGACAACGGGCAGGTGGACGAGGTGTCCCGGGGCGAGTGCGCCAGCGTGCTGTGGGGCTACAACGAGCTCATCTTCACCCCGGACCTGCGCGCCTCGCGCGACCCGGCGCTGCGCGAGCCGACGATGTGGAGCGGGCTGCTCAAGCCCGAGGAGTGGGCGAAGCTGCAGACGCCGGGCCGCATCCTCTCGCGCGACCTGACCTTCTGGGAGCGCGCGGTGGACGACGTGCTCATGCAGTACCTGGGCTATGAGCTGTCCGCGCGCGTGCCCGAGGTGCGCGAGGAGCTGGTGCGCTGGCTGCTGGCGAACGAGGGCGACATCCGCTCGGTGCACTACGCGGTGGCCACCTCCGCCGCCTACCTCCAGTCCGCCGAGGGCGCCTCGGCCTCCGCCTTCCGGTGGACCTACGGCCCGCTCAAGCAGGTGGACGCGGAAGTCTGGATTGATTCCATGGCCCGCAACACCGGCTACGAGCTGCCCGGCTGCGACCACCGCATCAGCCAGCCGGAGGCCCTGCTGGAGTCGGGGAGTGTCGCCAGCTTCAGCGTGCTGCAGACGTCGCGCTGGAAGCTGGACGAGGAGGGCGAGCTGGACGAGCGCTACTCGGACCTGGCGCGCACCCTGGGTGGCTGCCCGGAAAACGTGGTGGGCGGACGCTTCCGCGTGGTGAGCATCCTCACCACCGCCACCCAGCTCTCCTTCGTGCAGGAGCTGTGCAACCCCACGCTGGACCCGGATGTGAAGGGGGCCGCGGTGGAGAAGCTGCTGCCCGAGGGCCTGGACCCGCGCCGCGCGGTGGACGCGGCCCTGGCCGAGCAGATCGCCACCCACCAGTACCGGCTGCTGCTCGGCCGCTCGCCGGATGACACGGAGAAGGCCGAGGCCCGCCAGGCGGGTACCGAGTGCGCCCTCACCCTGTGCCCGGCCGAAGAGTTCGCCCGTCCCTTCTGCTTCGCGCTGCTCTCCAGCGCCGAGCGCGTCTTCTACTAACCCCCGGAGCCCCCTTCCCATGTCCGACTCGGATGACACGAAGTCCGTCACCTTCGGCCGCCGCCGGCTGTTGCAGGGGCTGGGCGCCGGCACCGCCGCGCTGGCCTTTCCCCACTTGTGGCTGCCTCGCGAGGCCCGTGCCCAGACGCCCGGGCACGGCCAGGTGCGCCACCTCATCTACATCCGCCTGTCCGGCGGCTTCCGCTTCACCACCGCCTTCAACAGCGACGTGGCCGCGGAGTTCAACCCCTTCGGCGCCTCGGACAGGCGTGCACCCGGCACCGAGTGGGGCGCGGGCAAGCTGCTCGAGCGCGCCACCTGGCTGGAGGGGGAGGACGGCAAGCCCCAGCGCGACCTGGGGATGAAGCCCGTCAACGAATTCACCAACGAGATGTGCGTGCTGCCGTGCGTGGACCACGAGCCCTTCTCGGCGCGCGCGGACGGTGGCCACGGCACGGGCCTGGAGCGCTTCCTCACGGGCTATGTGGGGGGAGCCACCGGCTTCCTCACGCTCGTCAACTACGGGGTGCGCGAGCGCGTGAAGGAGGCGGCCACCCGGGGTATCACCCTGCTGCCGGCCTTCAGCCTGGGTGAGGCGGGCATGGCCACGGGCGCGGGCGAGTACGCCACCTACCGGCCGCCCGTGCTGGAGGGCAGCGGCTTCGAGCGCTTCAGCGTGGACCCGGACTCGACGCTGCCGGCCTGGGCGGCCAAGGTGGCCGGGCAGATGGACGCCCGCTTCCACGCGCGGCTGCACACGGCGCTGCGCGGGGGCGTGGAGACGTACCAGCAGACGCGCAAGGCCACGAGCGACTACGGGAAGATTTTCAGGGATCCGCTGCTGCGGGTGAGCAGCGACTCGCAGGAGCAGGTGGACGGCATCAGCAACCGCGAGCTGCGCACGCTGCTGGGCACGGACACACAGGGCCAGCGGGCGGCGCTCGCGCTGCGCCTCTTCCACTTCGGCTGCCCGGCGGTGTTCCTCAACCAGGGCGGCTACGACTTCCACTCGCGCGAGGACGTGGAGCTGCCGGGCGAGATGGACTCGGCCAACCGGCTGGTGAGTGGCCTGCGCACGGCCCTCCAGCGGATGCAGCACCCCGAGGGCGGGACGTACTGGGACAAGACGCTGGTGGTGCTCGGCAGCGAGTTCGGCCGCACCACGGGCGGCAGCCGCTACAACTCCGCCAACGGCAGCGACCACGGCCCCGACCTGGCCACCCGGTGGATGTCCATGCCCTTCATGGGCGGGGTCATCACCGCGGCCGGCAAGGGCGGCAAGAGCCTCGGCTCGGTGAACGGCTCGAACCTCAAGGCCACCGGGCAGGTGTACTCGTACCGCTCCGTGCTCAAGACGATGTTGGACCTGCTCGGTGCCGACCACCAGGGCATCTTCCCCGCCGACGCCCCCATCCAGGACTTCTTCGCATGAAGCGCTCTCTTCTCGCCGCCACCCTCGGTGCCCTGGCGCTGGCCTGTGGCACGCCGGACCCCCACAAGGATGACCCGGGCACCATCCCCTTCGACCCGAAGCGTCCCACCCCGGGCAGCCCCTCGGAGGTGACCGCGTACACGGGCTCGGACGTGGACGTGCTAGGCGCCCAGCTCACGTACCCCACGGGAATCGACCTGCACCGCAAGCTGGTGATGCGCACCTGCAGCGGTACCAACGGCGTGTGCCACAACCAGAAGGAGTACCCGGACCTGCACACGCCGGGCACCTTCGTGGCCTCCATCGGCGCCCCGTGCAACGTGCAGTCGGGAACCGCCAGCGGCGTGTTCGACCGGTGCGAGCGCCTGGGCGACCGTTTCCGCTTCGCCGAGCCGGCTTTCAAGGGAATCGAGATCGGCTGGTTCGAGCTTGTCCCCGGGGAGAGCCCGGAGTTGGACCCGAGGGGAACACGGCCGGACGCCTCCACGGTGGGCCTGCACCTGTACCTGCATGACCCGGTGCTGGTGGGGGGGGAGCGGCTCAACGCCACGGGCACCTTCCTGCGCAACTTCATCAACGACCAGGGCAACGTGCAGGAGCTGGCCTTCGCCAGCTACGAGACGCGCTGGTGGGTGCTCGATGACCGGCGGCACCTCTTCGCCGAGGTGAACGAGAACCAGCGCGACACCGTGGAGAGCCTGGTGGCCAGTGGCATTGTCCAGGGGGACCAGAACCGCAACGGCTCCTACGGCGCGCGCATCCTCGGCAACACGGTGCCGCTCATCAAGCCGGGCAAGCCCGAGGAGAGCTACCTGGTGGCGCGCCTGCGCGGGTACATGGGGGAGCAGACGGTGCCCGGCACGCGGATGCCGCTGGCCAACCAGCCGCCCAACGTGCAGGACATGCTGGCGCTGATGTGCTTCATTGAGGGGCTCGACCCGGCCGCCACGCAGTGGAGCCTGGGCTCGGCGATCGACTACAACAAGTGCTCGTACTCGGCGAACCCGTCGGCCCTGAGCCTCGCGGGCTCCGGGGATACGTGGGCCGCGCGCGTGCTGCCCATCCTCCAGTCCAACTGCGGCGGCTGCCACGGTGGCGAGAACCCGCAGGGAGGCCTGAACCTGCTCGGCACCTCCCACGAGGTCTATGAGCGCCTGGTGCTCAAGCCCTCCCTCCAGAAGCCCACGCTGAACCTCATCCAGCCGGGCAGCCTGGACAAGAGCTACCTGGTCCTCAAGCTCACGGGTGACGGCAGCATCGTCGGCAGCCGCATGCCCATCAACCCGCTCAACGGCAACTCGCCGCTGCCCGAGGCGGAGCGCCAGTCCATCGAGAACTGGGTGTTGCTCTCCGGCGCCGTGGAGAACTGAGGTGGGCAAGGGGCGGGATCAAATCCCGTCCCCTCGCTTCTTCTCCTCTTCCCACGCGCTCAACGCGGAGGCGACAGGGTGAAGAGTATGGTGGTTCAGTCTCTTGTGATGCACCGCGAGGTATCGCTCCCCTGCGATGGAGATGAAGCAAAAGGGAGAGGCGGGGTGCTTCGAGAGCCATGCCGCTGCTTCCGCACGGTTCTCGAATGATGGCACCGCGGGGGGGATTCCTCGCGCGGTGAGCGCTTCGATATAGGGCTCAATGACATAATCGCGATGGATGGAGCGAGTGCTGTCCACGCGAGGGCACCAGACCTGATGGTACTCATCGCCGATGATGATCCGGGCAGGGCTTGGCGGCTCCGCGAGGCCCCTCAGCCAGGCCTCCGCTTCATCGCGCGTCGCGAAGCAAGCCATGGCGAGCGGGGCATACTCGAGCCGGTTCTTGACGTAGTCCTCGAAAGCATCGGCCTGACCTGTGCCGACGATGAAGCCGAGGAGGCCGATGAGAACGAGCACGGACTGTCTCTGTCCGGGCTCGGGCGTCTCGTCCCACGCTTTCAAGAGAAGCTCCATCGCCTTTCGCGAGTTGCCCTCCGTGCGCGCATTGATCGCGGTGCTGACGCGTGGACGGGAGGTGGAATCCAGTTCCTCAAGATGGTTCTCGAACCGATAGGCCTGGCCCGTTTCCCGGATGAAGGATGTGAGCTCGTACAGGTAGTTCCAGAGTTCTTTTTCCTGTGCACTACCCTTGGCCAGCGCCGCCCTCCACCGGGGCGATATGAATTGCGATGCGTCTGCGAGGAGTTCCTGGATGCTCACGGTGTCCTCTCCGCAATCGGGGCCTCGGGGGGCACTCCCTGGGGGGCATCCGCGAACATCAAGAGGGGCACGAAGTAGAGGGTACTTCCGCCCGAGGCCATGGTCATTGCGACGAATGCGACCCCCGCGATGACGATGACCGTACCCACCAGAATCTCCTCACGGTGATTCTCGAGCCAATCAACCGCCGACTCTGTCGAATCGAACTCTGCAGCGTACTCTTCGGCCCATTCGCCCATTCCCCTCCTGCACATATCCTCGAGCATTCCGCAGGACTCTGGACACCACCAGAGCTTGCCGTCACGCCAAGGACCTTTGTACTTGGGATAGCGCAGGTGACCCACGGAGAATGGGTTACGGCTCCTGCGGCAGTCCTCCTTGCACTGCTCGCCCCTGCCATAGCAATAGTTCTCCAATCCTGTCGAGGAGACGCGCACGATGCCTCGATGGGTGGGCACCGTGTTCATGGCGTACTGGAGGTTCGTCAGTTCGAAATCCCTGAGCGGCTTCCATTCATGCTTTACCTTCCCGCCAGGCGCCTCTTGAAGGATGAGCACGTACCTGGAGAGCTCGTGCGGACCGGCAGGTCCCGTGACCACGTGCTGGGTTGCGCTACAAGAGAGAAAGAGTAGGTTGAGGCTCAACGCCATGAGTCTTTGGGGAAGCGTTCTGTTGTTCATGTAGGACTCCCTGGTCTTGGTGATGAACCCAGGCTTCGTCATGGCACGAGCTCGACGAGCAGGTCCCGGGTGAAGGGCTGGCTCATCGTGGTGGGCGCCTGGGCGCACGGGATGTCCACCGTGGACTCGAGCGAGCCCCCGGTGAAGGTCACCTCGCCGGTGCAGGTGTCGGTGGCCGCATCCGCGTCGTCGAAGGCGTACTTCAGCGCCAGGGGTCCGCTGAAGCTGTAGGTGCCGTAACGGGCCACGTCCTGGGTCTGCCGGACCGTGAGGCGGATGACCCGGCGGGCCCCGTCGTAGCTCCAGGTGCTCGCGAGCTTCGGCCAGCCCCTGCCGTACACCCACTCCTGGAAGAAGGGCGTGAAGTCCACCGCGCCCTCGGCGTTGAGCAGGGAGAGCAGTTGGGCGGTGCTGTACGGTTTGAAACGCGTGGCCGCGTAGAACTTCTTCATGAACGCGGCGAAGGCGGGCTCGCCGAGTTGCAGGCGGATCATCTGCCAGACCCAGGGCCCCTTGACGTAGGGCGCGCGGAAGGATGCCTGGGTGGTCTCACCGGGGACCTCCTCGGGGTGGCGGGACCAGCGGAGCGCGTCGTCATCGTAGCGGGCGGGCGCCTTGAAGATCCCCGCCTTCATCCGGTCCAGCTCCGCCTGGAAGGCGCTCCTGCCGCCGAGCACGCCGAGTGCCTCGGCGGTGTAGAAGGACGCGAGGCTCTCGTTGAGCCAGAACTCCTCCCAGCTCGCCTGGTGGGCGCTGTCCCCCCACCAGTGGTGGAGCATCTCGTGGATGACGAGCCGGTTCCCATGGCCGTCCTCATCGGTCCCCTCGGTGCGAGTGTCGGCGATGGACACCACCGTGGCGTGCTCCATGCCGCCCAGGGCCGAGGGCACCTGCATCATGGAATAGCGCTCGAAGGGGAAGGGCCCGAGCGCCTCGTTGAGGTACTTCATGGCCCCGAGCGTCCCGGTCCACCAGAGCGGGGGAACAGCGCGCTCCGAGGCCACCGGGTACATGTACGCGTCCACCTGGACACCCTCCACGTTGCCGAGCGGGACGCGGGTGGAGTCCGAGGCGATGAAGTGCAGGGCGTAGGTGGGCACCGGCTGGCGCAGGAGGAAGGTGCGGCGATGGGGTGGGCCACCCGACTCCTGGACGAGCACGCCATTGGCCTGGATGGGGAGGCCGTTGTCGATGCTGACGCGGGCGATGGCGCGAGCGATGTCGCGGGGGTGGTCATGGCCGGGAAGCCAGCGGCGTGTGTGGTTTGGCCACCCGAAGGTCTGCACGAGCGGGTTCCCCAGCTTGCCCTCCCGCTTCATGAGGCCCGTGAAATAGAGGTCGTGCTTCCTGTCGGAGACAGGGTTGAGAGGCCCGTGGTAGGCGACCGTGAGGACCTCGGAGACGTTGGCCTCGAGCGGCGTCCCGAGCGTCACGGTGAGGGTGCCCGCGGTGGAGTCCTGGGTGAAGGCCAGCCCGGCGCCGGAGCGGCTCTTCACCGAGGTGACGGTGTACGGCGTGTACGGTGCCGTGCTGCCCTCGACGGGGACCTCCACGGTTTTGCCCACGTCGAGGGTGAGGGTGGCCGTGCCACTGCGCGTGGCGACGAGGAAGATGCTCACCTGTCCGGAGAAGGTGCTCGCGGCGGTGTCGACGTGCAGCGTGTAGTCGTAGAGCTGGACGTCATAGGCCAGCGCGGTGTCGATGGAGGCCTCGCGGCAGTAGCCGGTGGGTACGTCGCAGACCTGGTTCTCCCAACAGAGGCCGGGCACCTCGTTGCAGTCGAGCGTCTGGGCGGCCACGCACGCACCGGAGCCCTGGTTGCAGAGCAGCCCCGGGCCGCAGGCCTCGGCGAGGTTCTCCCGGCAGTCCACCAGGCACTGGCCGCTGGCGGCGCAGGCGGTGCCTCTGCCACAAAGGGATTCGGAGTGCCGGCAGTCGGAGGTGGCCTCGTCGGACCTCGTGCTTCGATGACAACCGGGCGCGAGCAGCAGCAAGCTCAGCAGCAGGGAGAGGCGTCCTCTCATGCGTCGTTCCGCTCCAGGAAGGGGCTCGCACCATAGTGGTGCATGCCCGGCTGCGGGAATGCCGCGGTCACGGTTGCACGGAGTGCGGCTCGCGTAGCTTCTTCTGGTGGGATTTCGCCGAGACCGGCATGTAACACTTGCCCTGGTACTCGGCCTGGTCCTCATGGCAGGGAGGGCGCTTCGCCAGTTCCACCCAGCAGCCACCGTTGATCTCCACCTCGCCTGACTTGGGGAAGCAGGGGGCCTTGGCCTGGTCACTGAAAGGCCTGGCGGGCAGCGGATAGGTGATGGCCGGCACGCCCGAGTGGTCGAGGTCCACCAGCGTGGGCGCTTGGACTTCGGCCACCGCCAACGCGCCGACGCTGGCACTGGCCCGCTCCTCGTTACCGGGTGCTTCAGAATTCCCCGAGAAGAGTGGCAACAGGAGCGCTCCGAGGGCGAGCGCGGTGAGTCCCGCGACCAGGAGTCCGCGGGGTGAGCGCAGCAGCCGCTTCATACGCCCCATCCACCGACGCCAGGCGCTCACCGAGCCGCCCGTCAGATGGGCTCGGGCCTCCTCGTTCTTCTCCAATCGCTCCACGGCGGAAGTGAGGAGGTCGAGCATGTTGGACAAATCTGGCAGTCGGCCCGAGTCGGGCGCCTGCTCTACCTCCAGGGCGAAGTAGGGAGGCTCGGCCTGTGAGGTGGCGCGGATACTCCAGGGCTCCCCGGGCTCCGAGTCCGTGCGTGTTTCGGGCATGACGACCAGGGCCGCGTTGCCCGTGTCGGTATTATGCGCCGCGTAGAGACGGCCCAGGTCCACCCCCACATTCTTGTACCGCTTGCCGAGGTGAAACGGTCCCAAGCGTCCGCCCTTCCAAGTCTTCTTTTCAGCCACGCGTGGACTCCTCCTTCATTCCGCCGTTGTACACCTCCGGGGGCGGCGGGCCCGCTCCGTTTCACTTGTCACCGGTGACAAGTGGAATGCGAGGAGTCCCGTATCGTGGACGGTTTTCTCCGGGAACTGGGACCCTCCCGCGAGCACCTCTCACGCAAGTAGTTGATTTCTCGGAGCCGAGCCCCTGGCCCGGTACGTGCCTTGGGTCCGATCGGCCGTGGGGATCCGCGGCTTCTTCACCTCCGCTCCATTTTTGGGGGAATCATGGAAACGAACGCAGGCAGCACTCTTCTGACGTTGACGCTCGAGCAGGTGCGGGATGCCATCCTCGCTCACTTGAAGGAGGGCAACGCCGGGCACTACAACATCGGCCGCCTCTACAACTACGTCGTGGACAACAAGCTGGCGGAGCACAAGAAGTACGAGAGTGCCCAGGTGTACTTCAACCAGCACATCCAGGAACTCTCGCAGTCGACGCTGTCCCGGTACGGCGCCGTGGCCCGGGAGTTCACCGAGGAGGCGTGCAGGACACACGGCGTGATGAAGCTCTACACGCTGCGCGCCTACGCGAAGGAGGCAGACATCCAGCCCACGGCTGGAGACCCGGGCCTCACGCCCATCGACGTGCCCCGGGAGGACGGGTCCGTGGAGCAGAAGTCCTTCGCCGAGTGCAGCCTGGAGGAGCTGAGGCAGGCGGCGAAGCACAAGCGCAAGCCTTCCCGCGCCACCATGCCCGCCACGGACGCCGCCCGCATCCAGTTCCTGCGGGACAGCTTCTCGCGGCATTTCGCCCAGGGGGGCCGTGTGCAGCTCAAGACGAGCATCCAGGGAGGCGAAACGCTCCTCACCATTCAGGGCGTGCCGTTGGCCCAGGTGGAGCGGCTCATGGAAGCGCTCCTGGATGGCTTCCAGCCCCAGCCCGTGCGCGCAGTGGGGTGAGTAGAGGCCACCTGCCCTCTCCTCGTGCTCGGGGGGAGGGCAGGTCATCTCATCCGTATGTCATTGGAGTGTCGTCACCAGGTCTTGCACCACGCGCCTCACGGCTTGTAGCTCTGGATGCGTGACTCGGGCACGCGTTTGGCCAGGCGCTCCATGGTGCTCGCCACCTCGGTGAGGATGCGCTCCTTGTCGAGCGTGAGGTGGCGGCGCTCCCGCATGATGACGCGGCCATCCACCATGACGGTGTGCACGTCGCTGGCGCGAGCGCTGTACACCAGTCCGGCGGTGAGGTTGTGGGGCGGCTGCCAATGCGCCCCCCGCGTGTCCACGAGGATGAGGTCGGCCTGGTAGCCGGGCGCGAGTGTGCCAATCCGGTCTCCCATCCCCAGCGCGGCCGCGCTACCCCTCGTGGCGATGTCGAGCGCCTCGGGAATGGGCAGCACCTCGGGGTCCATCGCCTCGTGCTTCTGCATCAGCGCCATGAGCCGCAGGCTCTCGAAGACATCGAGCGTGTTGTTGCTGACCGCACCATCCGTCGCCAGACCCACCGCGACTCCCGACTTGCGCAAGGAGCGGATGGGGGTCATTCCCATCGCCAGCTTGAGATACGTCTTGGGCGCGTGGGCGATTCCCACCTGCTCGCGATGCTTCGCGAGCAACTCAATATCCTGGGGCAGCAGGCCGCAGCCGTGGGCGATGAGCGTGGGCACGCCGAGCACCCCGGTGTCCTTGAGCACCTGGATGGGGGTCAGCCCCCGCTTGTCCAGACTGGCGTTCGTCTGGTTCATCTCCTCGGCGGCGTGGATGTGGATGCCAATCCCGAGCCGGTTGGCGTGCCCGGCGGAGGCGCGCAGGAAGCCGTCATCGCAGGTGTAGGGCGCATGCGGGGCCATGCAGGTGGTGATGCGGCCGCCCGCGCCGCCCCTCCAGCGCTCGGCGAAGGCGGCGGTCTCCGCGAGCACCTTGTAGCCATTGCTGCCGAACACGGCCCACCCCAGGTGCGCCCGCGTGCCGGCCTCCTCCACCGCCTGGGCCACCCGGTCCATGTGGAAGTAGTGGTCGGCCACCGTGGTGACGCCCCCTTCGAGCATCTCGAGCAGGCCCAGCTGCGCGCCCCAGTAGACATCCGCCTCGGTGAGGTTGCTCTCCAGGGGCCAGATGAACTCGTTGAACCAGCGCTCGATGGGCACGTCCTCGGCCAGCCCGCGGAAGAGCACCATGGGGACGTGGGCGTGGGTGTTGATGAGCCCGGGCATGGCGAGCATCCGCTGCCCCTCGAGCACGGTGACACCCGGCTCCAAGGCCCCTCCGGTGGGACGGAGCTCCGCGATGCGGTTGCCGCGCACCAGGATGTCCTGGTTGCGCGCGATGGTGAGCGAGCCGTTCGCGTCCGGTACGAGCGCGTGACAATCGCGGAGGAGGGTGTCCGTCATCGAGGGCCTCTCTTGTCCCGGTGCGTCAGGCCCCCGGCAGTCGCGGATATTCGCGGGCCCGAGTGTATGCACACCCGTCGGGGCCGCCGTGGGGAACCTGCCCCGGGCGGGTCGGGTTTCGTACCCCGTGTGAATGGCGGGACAGGGGGGTCCGGGGTAGATTGCGGCCGCCGTGCCCGAGAAATCCCCGCCCCCCGATTCCGCCCTCGATGGGGGCGACAACACCGTCATCCGCCCCGCGGCCTCCTCCCCCCAGGAGTCCTCGTCCGGGCCCCTCTTCGCCGGACGCTATGCGCTCGTGCGCCTGCTCGGCCGTGGCGGCATGGGCACGGTGTACCAGGCGCGCGACAGCCTCGTGGGCGACGTGGTGGCCCTCAAGACGTTGGAGCTCGGCAAGGACGCCGGCCCGGACGCCCTCGAGCGCTTCACCCGCGAGGTCCGCCTCGCCCGCCGCATCACCCACCCCCACGTGGCGCGGATGCACGACCTGGGCACCCACGAGGGCCAGGCCTTCCTCACCATGGAGTTCGTCGAGGGGGAGGACCTGCGCGCCCTGCTCGCCCGCGAGCGCCCGCTGGCCGCGTCCCGCGCCGCCCGCATCGCCCTGGCCATCTGCGAGGGGCTCGCCGCGGCCCATGCCGCCGGGGTGGTGCACCGCGATCTCAAGCCCGCCAACATCCTCGTCGAGTCCGGGGGGCGCGTCGTCCTCACCGATTTCGGCATCGCCCGGGCGGTGGCGGGGGAGGCCGCCTCGCGCACCATGGGCACCGTGGGCACGCCCATGTACATGGCGCCGGAGCAGGTGTCCGGCGATCCGGTGGACGCGCGCGCGGACCTCTA
>DASQMW010000042.1:0-2811 GCA_035645295.1 Archangium sp. | reverse complement strand
AGACTTCCGTCGCCGCGCAGCAGCAGCACGGGGTGCAGCAGCAACACGACACATCCACGCTCGAGGCCGCCAGGGTCGACGTGTCTCCCAGCCGGACGGCCGCCGTCGCCAGCGCCTGCTCCCGCTGGTCCTTGAACAGCGTCTCGATTCCCTGCATGTCCTCCACCGTCAGGTTGTTCACCCTCGGGTTCGTCGTCGGCACTCCGGCGATCCTCTTGGCGAAGGCCTCGAGGTCATCCACCGTCATCTCCCGCACCCGCACGGACATCTGCCGCAGGAGCTGTTCATCGAATCCCATGTCGGCGATCCGCCTCGTCTGGCTCCGCCGGAAGGGATTGTCTCGCGAGCCGGGCGCCACCCCCTTGAGCTGCGCGCGTTCCACCTGGTCTTCCTCTGAGTCCCGCTTGAGAGCCCCCAGTTCCTGCGCCGTCATCGGTTTGAACGTCGGAATCTTCGCCATTGAGCTAGTCCTCCCCCCTGAGTGATGAACCGCTCCGATCAGCAACGAGTTAAGGCTCGAATCGCGGGCTGTCATCACGGCCAGAAGTCTTGGTCTCCACGAACCACCCCACCGCCACGTGCAGGACAGCGGCACGGCCCGAACGAGCCAGCACCCCAGGGCAGTACCGCCCAGGCGGGCCGGAGCCCGCGCGTTCCCCCCGCCCCTACTCGAACGTGCCGTGCCGGCCAGCGCCGTCCACGAAGCGCTTCGCGCCGGTCAGCGACTCCTTCTCAAGCACTTGGATGCCGCGCTGGAACTCCTGGAACAGCGATCCACCCCCGGGCGAGCCTCGCAATCCGCCGCGTTACCCACTTGTGACCCGTGCGAGCAGGCAGGCCGGAACGCACCGCCCCCCACTGATGGTGTAGGCTCATGAACACTCAAGGCAGGACCCACCCCGGGACCTGGCCTCCACCTCAGGACCCCTGCATGTCCGTTGCTACATCCACGCAAGCCCGCCCCGCCCAGTGGCAGGAAAAACTCGGCGTCGTCCTCTTCTTCGTCCTGTGTGCCCTGCTCGCGCGCCGCGTGGTGCAAGCGGCCGGCTCCCAGACGGTGGTGATGATCGCGGTGAGCGCGGTGCTGGGCTTCGTGACGGCCGACCTCGTGTCCGGCCTGGTGCACTGGCTCTTCGATACGTGGTTCGCGCGGAACACGCCGGTACTGGGGAAGACCTTCGTCACCCCCTTCCGCGTCCACCACGAGGATCCGCTCGACATCACCCGCCATGGCTTCGTGGCCACCAACGGCCACAACTGCCTGGTGAGCGTGCCGGTGCTGGCGCTCGCGCTGCTGCTGCCCTCGGGGCCGCAGGCGCCGCTCGCCTCGTCCGCGCTCACCTTCGTGCTGATGCTGTGCCTGGGCGTCTTCGGGACCAACCAGTTCCACAAGTGGTCGCACATGGAGCACGTCTCCCCCCTGGTGACGTGGCTGCAGGCCCGCGGCATCATCCTCGGCCGCGAGCACCATCACGTGCACCACACCGCGCCCCACACGAGCCACTACTGCATCACCACCGGGTGGCTCAACCGGCCGCTGGAGGCCATCGGCTTCTTCAGCGGCCTGGAGAGCCTCATCACCGCCGTCACCGGGCTGCAGCCCCGCGCGGAGGAGCTGAACCTCGCGCCCACCGCGCCGGAGGCCCCGGAGAGCACCCATGCGCCGGATCTCGCGACGCCGTGAGCCCGCGCTGGGACTGGACTGGCTCCGGTCCCCGCCCGCTCAGAAGGTGTAACGCGCGGTGACCTGCGAGCCGGCGAAGCGCAGTTCCACCGCGCCGTGCTCGCCCTTGTTCTGCTCACGCCAGCGCTGCGCCAGGGACCCGAGGTCGAAGCTCGCGGTCCGATTCAGCAGCGCCTCGCACGAATCCCCGTTCGCGTCGTGGGCCAGCACCAGCTCCGCCTGCGCCTCACCCGCCGCGGACTTCTGGAAGGCGCCATTCCAGAGCAGCTCGTACGTGTGCTGCTTGCAGCCGCCCGAGTGCATCACCCTCGCCACCAGCGTGTTGCCCTGGAGCTCGACGCCCTTGAGGATGAGGTCATCCTTGGGCGCCGGAGACGCCGTCACCTGAAGCGGTTTGGGCGTGGAGGCCGTGGCGGCGGGGGACGGCGGCTCGCCCGGAGGCGTTTCCGCGGGTGCCTCCACCGGGGCCTCCGTGGGGCTCTCGGCGCTGGGAGGAGGCTGAGGCTCCTCACCCGCTCCCGTCGAGGACTTCGGCCCCGCGCAGCCGAGCAGGGCACAGAAAACGAGACCACTCCAAATTGGCTTTCGCATATCCCCTCCTGACGGCCCGGTGTGGGCCAGATTCAGACCCGGGAGCTACATCCACCCGAGTTGCAGCCGCGCCACGTCCGACATGCGGCTCTGGTCCCAGGGCGGCTCCCACACCAGTTGCACGTCCGCCTCCTTCACCCCGGGCAGGCCCGTCACCTTCTGGCGCACGTCATCCACCAGCACCGGCCCCATGCCGCACCCCGGCGCCGTCACCGTCATTTGAATCTCCACCCGGTGACCGCCCTCCGGCAGCGGCGTGGCCTTGCACGTGTACACCAGGCCCAGCTCCACGATGTTCACCGGAATCTCCGGGTCGTACACCGTGCGCAGCTGCTCCCAGACGCGCTCCTCGTCGAACGTGCCCCCGGCGGCCTGGGGCTCGTCGGACTTCGGGTTGTGCGCGAGATAGTCGGCGCCCAGCACCTCGACGTCCTTCTCGTCGATGCGCATGAGCTGCCCGTAGTCGCCCTGCACGGTCACGTTGCCGCCGAGCGTCTGGAGCACTCGCACCTCGGTGCCCGCGGGCACCGTCACCC
>DASQMW010000041.1:0-4863 GCA_035645295.1 Archangium sp. | reverse complement strand
TACCTCCGGTGTCCACCTCGGCTGCCGCGCTGCTGCCAACCACGCTGGCTCCGTCTTTGTCGTCGCTGTGTTCGTCGTCATCGCGCCGCGCACTCTGCAACCCCTCGAGCACCTCCACTACCTGGGCTGGATCGGAGGCTTCCCCCGCGCCGTTGTGCAAGCGCATTGAGGAAGTCGAGGAGCGCGTAGGCATCGAGGTAGTCACGGAGAGGTCGCCCTTGGCAGGGGCCTCGTAGCGGCGGCCTCCGCCGCGGGCGACGAGTTGCTCGGCGGCGGGATGCTCGGGGACCTCAGCGTCGCCCTCCTCAGGTTCGCCTGCGTCCAGGTCCTCGTCCCCGAGCGCAGCGTCGGCCGGGGGGTATTGCTCCAAGTGGAAGCCGTCCAGGGCGCCGCTGGCGAGCGCAGTGAGCTCGCGCATGAGGACATCGTGGCGGGGCGCGTCGTCGTGGCGGAGGTTGAGGGAGAAGATTGTGGGGCTTGGGGGGGAGCGCTGACCTGGGCGCCGGTCATGGTGACGCTGGTGAGCGGTTGCCCCCGTTCTTGGTCCGCCTCGACAACGTCAAGCATCCAACTGGTGCTCCATCATTGGCGCTGCTCATGAGCGTCTGGACGCATCAAACCGGTGAACGGGTACGATGGGGTTCAGAGGAGAGTAGGGCAAATGCGCACGGAATTGCATGCGCGTTGAGCTGAGCATCCGGACAAGGCGGCTGCCCCCCCCCCACGGTCTACGCGGCGAGCGAGGGGAGCTGCTGCCGTCAAGGGGGGCGAGTCATTTCCCGGCCCCGCGCGAGCGCCGCCCCCCCCTGTATGGTTGGGCGTCCCGCATCCTATCCTCCAGGGCTGCTGTTCCTGGGGGAAAGGCCAACGTCATGGCGGAGCAGAACCGAAGTCCTGGGGTGGGGGAGGGCGGCGGCGCGCAGCTCGAGGCACGGCGGAGCTCGCGTGGCAGGCCCTGCCTTGCCTTGGTGCTGGTGGTCCTCGGGCTGCAGGCTGCATGCGCGACGAGTTACCCCATGGGAGGGACTCTTACCGGCACGCGCCGCTGGCGGCGGGCGGGTGGTGGCCAGGAGGCAGCTGCGGCGGAGCGAGGTTCTGCCGGCGAGGACTTGGTGCTCGCCAACCTCCGGCGAGCGGTGAAGCTGCCCTGGACGGATGGGGGCCGGTGCGTCGTTGAGGAGGCGGGCCAGCCATGGGCCGACTTGGTGGAGCGGTGCTTCTACGCGCTCGACCACGAGCGGGTGCGGTTCAGGGACCCTACGGGGCGGTGTTCGGTCGCGTCCGCGGGCGCTGGGGCCCTGGGCATCGGGCTCTGCGTCCTCGCGGCCCCAGAGATAGCCCTGGGGGCGGTGGTTGTCGCCGGCGTCGTGGTGGTGGGGTTCGCGATCTCCGAGGCGCTGGAGGCGTACGAGAAGCGAGGTCGGCCCCAGGTGCGTCCGCCGCCGACGCTGCCCGTGCCGGAGACACGGCCCGTGCCGGAAGCGCGCCCGGTGCCCGAGACGAAGCCCGCTCCGCCGGAGCTCAAGAAGAAGCGGCGGCCCAAGACGAAGCCCGCCGGAGAGGACTGGCCGCCAGGGCCGGGCCCCGAACCCACCGACAGGGAGCGCGAGCGCAGGTGCGAGGCCATCCCGGTGCCTCATAAGGGCGGTAACAAGGCGCACAACACGTGCGCCGACTGGTATCCGCCCAACCGCTGGCCCGGGAAGGATGCAGAGGTCGGTGGCAAGAGCTTCGACGCGCTTCAGGTGGGAGTGCGGGTGCTGTGGGAAATCAAGGTCGAGTACTTCGACGGGTACAGTGACTTTCTCAAGGACATCACGGTCAAGAGGGAGATCAAGGAGCTCACGGCGTACCGGGAGATTGCGGAGGCCTGTGGTTATGCCTTCAGGGTCGGGGTGATCAGCGAGGCCCACAAGGCCGCGCTGCTGGAAGAGGACGACAACTTTGATATCGTCGTCACGGGTTGCAAATGATGACCACTCGGGCTCGCCTACATCTGCACGTCTTCGCCCCAGCTCTCACGCGCGACGACGGGCGCCCGCTTGCGGCTGTTGAAGGGATGGAGCGAGCACTCCCCGGCTTGCGATTGGCGTGGCGGGTCTCGGACTCGGGGCGGCCCATCGCGCTTCCTGAGCGCGCGGCGTGGCTGGCGGCGTCGGTGGCGGACGGTGAGTTCGGGATGCTGTGCAATGGGGACGAGAGCTACCCCGTGACGATGGATGGGCGGCGAGAGAGCGCGAGCTCGAGTCCGGGTGGTGAGCCTCTGCTTCTCGTCCACGCGAAGCTCCCGCAGGACGAGCCCGTTGTCGCTGCGGCAACGTACATGCTGGAGAACGTCGCGGAAGGCGTGCGCGCCAAGTGGGGGGTCGTGGCCCCCGGGCCCGTGAGGCAGGTCATCGCGGCGCAAGTAGGGCCGAAGCTCGGCAATCCGGACGGGCCGCCGCTTGGGCTGCCGATGCTCAAGCTTGCGTGGAACATCCGCTCGCCCAGAGTTCCCAGGTACCTTGGGTGGATCAACTACTGGTCGGCGGTGGCTGCGGAGGCCATCGGCTTCCCGGACCCGTCGCGCGACGCGGAACTGCTGTCGCGCGCCAGGCGCACGGCGTCGGGGGGATGGGTGGTGAGTCTCACCGCGGCACCGCTCGACTTGGACAAGCCCGAGCACCTCGAGGCCCTTAAGCGAGCCTATGCGCGCTTCCCGGAGATCGGTGGGCGCTCTGAGGCGTGAGAAAGAAAAACCCCAGCCCGAGGGGACCTCGGAGCCGGGGCTGTCGTCGCAGTGCGTTTAGGCGGTGGACCCCCACGTGAGCGGGGAAAACAACGCGGCCTCGGTTGCTTCGGTGGACCCCAGGGATGGGGAGGTAGCAGCTACAACCGATCCTTCCGGTGGACCCCCTGACGGGGACGACGACGCGAGAACAGTAAGAGTCCAGGTCAGCCACCGTAAGGGCCTTTGAGCTGGCGAGGGGGGCAATGCGGTTAGGGTTCCCAAGGCCCTCAGTGGTAGGCGGCTGGCTCGGGCAGCGGCAAGCCGAAGGCCACGAGGCAGGCGCGGGCCTGCTCGGCGAGCGGCGCTGGCACGCGGCTCGTCTCGGTCGGGCGCCACTCATCCAAGAGGCGGTAGAGCTCCATGACGTGGGGCTGCGCGGTAAGGAACTGCTGCGCGCTGGCATTGGGAGCGTCCGGTGCCACGTGGACGAAGAAGAAGACGAAGCGGGAGCAGAAGCTCGCGGCGTCTCGCTGGAGGTTGAGCACCTGGTTGTCGGTGACGATGCGCTCGAAGCGGGCGGGCGAGGCCAGGGGTTCGAGGAGGCCTCGGGCCTCGTCGAGGACGAGCGTGCAGAGGCGGGCGAGCTCGGCGCTGCGGTCCTCTTCGGTAGGAAGCAGCTTCGCAGCTCGTGCGCGCATGGCGAGGATCTCCGCTCTTCGTGGATGCCCTGGCAACGCTGGCCGAGCCGATGCTGCACAGCGGCCCGCGGTGAAAGCGCTCGTGATGGGCCCAACGCGGGTGTCCCGAAAAGGAGAAGGGCCCGGAACCTTGCGTTCCGGGCCCTTCTTTTGGCGAGGAGTACGGGACTTGAACCCGTGGCCTCCGGCGTGACAGGCCGGCGTTCTAACCAACTGAACTAACTCCCCACGACACCGCTGTGCTGCTCTACCACTCTTACTGCTTGGGCGGAACAGGGATTGAACCTGTGACCCTCGCCTTGTAAGGGCGACGCTCTACCGCTGAGCTATCCGCCCCTCGCTTGCGTCACCGCGTTGCGACGGGGCGGGCTTGTATCGGCCACGCCCGTCACTGTCAAGCATACGTTTTGGACGGACGGATCATTCCGGACCGCCCTGACACGAGCGTTGACCCTGGCGATTGCACCTGACAACCCTCGCCCCCGCCCACTCCTCAGGGAAGAGGGGGCAGACACGGAGCCCACCCCTTGAACGACCGCCTCCTGCGAGCCGCCCGCCGCCAGCCCACCGACACCACCCCGGTGTGGCTCATGCGCCAGGCCGGCCGCTACCTCCCCGAGTACCGAGCCATTCGCGGCACCATCGCCTTTCTCGACCTGTGCAAGAACCCGGACCTCGCCGCCGAGGTGACCGTCCAGCCCATCACCCGGCTGGGCGTGGATGCCGCCATCATCTTCTCGGACATCCTCATCCCCGTGGAGGCCATGGGCATTGAGCTGGAACTCGGGGACAAGGGGCCGCACTTCCCCAACCCCGTGCGCTCCGCCGCCGACATCGAGCGGCTGGGCGTGCCCGACCCCGTCCAGGGCACCGGCTTCGTCGCCGAGGCCATCCGCCGCACCCGCCGCGCGCTCAATGACTCGGTGCCCGTCATCGGCTTCTCCGGCGCGCCCTTCACCCTCGCCGCGTACATGGTCGAGGGCGGCGGCTCCAAGAGCTACATCCAGATCAAGCGGCTCCTCTTCGAGCAGCCGAAGCTCGCCCACACCCTCTTCGAGAAGCTGACGAGCACGCTCATCCCGTACCTGCTGATGCAGGTGGAAGCCGGCGCGAGCATCGTGCAGATCTTCGACTCGTGGGGCGGGGAGCTGTCGCCCTGGGACTACGAGCGCTTCTGCCTGCCGTACCTCACGCGCATGGTGAAGGAGGTGCAGGCCAAGGGGGTGCCCGTCATCGTCTTCGGCACCGGCATGTCCAACCACCTGCCGCTGCTCAAGCGCACCGGCGCGGACGTCGTCGGGCAGGACTGGCGCACGCCCATCGACGAGGCCCGGCGTGTGCTCGGGCCCGACGTGGCGGTGCAGGGCAACCTGGATCCGCTCCACCTCTTCCTGCCGCGCGAGGAGTTGGAGCAGCGCGTGGTGGACATCCTCCGCCGCGCCGGGCCCGTGGGGC
>DASQMW010000040.1:0-4429 GCA_035645295.1 Archangium sp. | reverse complement strand
GCGGGCGTCCCGCTGGGCCACCTGCGCTTCGAGCTCCGCGATGCGCAGGCGCGCATTTCTGGGCATCACCTCCAGCATGCTGCTGGTACACCACGTCCCACGTCACTCCGTCCAGCCCCACTTTCGCAGTCGGCTCCCGCTCGTCCACACCTCAACCCATCCAACCCCGTTCTTGGTCCGCCTCGACAACGTCAAGCATCCAACTGGTGCTCCATCATTGGAGCTGCTCATGAGCGTCTGGACGCATCAAACCGGTGAACGGGTACGCGCCGGACCATGAGCGCCCTGGCCCGCGCGGATGGCGCCCGGAAGGACATCCTCGAACTCTGCACCCACACCCCGCGCAAGAGCGGCAACACCATCGGCTTCTACACCACGTTCCCGTGGGCGGCTCACTGCGCCGAGGTGGCGAAGCTCAAGGTGTAGCGCCACGAACGCGGCCAGCTCGCCCGGCTGGCGTTGGCGGCTTCAGCGGAAAAAGAAAACCCCGGCTCGTCTGATGGCGCCCGGGGCGTTGCTACATCCCTTGCTACAGCTTCCCGGAAAGCTGAGTCCTTGCCATGAGATACAGAGTGGAGGCGGCGGGAATCCAACCCGCGTCCGAATGTCCTCGGCACTCGGCGGTCATCTCCTCGGTTGCAGGCAGGTGGAGATGCGCCGCAGGACGGCCTCGCGCACCGGCTGTGGGAGCGTCTCGATGACGGTCCGGCGCAACACGCCCTGGGTGAAGGTGGCGCCGCGAAGCACCTTTGCCTCCTCCAGCTCCTTCCAGGGCGCGGCGAGCTGATCGGGGTTCAACCCCAGCACGCACGCGGCCAGCTCCAGGCTGAAGTCCGCGCCCGCGAGCGCGACGGTGCGTGCCAGCCGGAGCGCATCCGGGGACAGCCGCTTGAGCCGCTGCTCGACGATCCACGTCACGCGGTCGGACGGAGGCGGTGCGGCGGGAAAGCTTCCGTCGAAGCCGGCTGCGATCAGGCTCCGCGTCGTCTCGATGAGGAAGAGCGGATTGCAGCCAGTGTACTTCGCCAGTTGTGGAACGATCGCCTCCAGCCGGGGGACGCCCAGCTGGGCGAGCAGCTCGCCGGCGGACGCCAGCATCAGCGGCTCCAGCGAGAGCAACACCGCGAGTCCCGCCTCCCGGTGCTCGCGCAGCCGCTCCTCGAAGGCGGGGGACAGCTCGCCCGTGCGGAAACACGTGAGCAGCCGCAGCGTATCGCCGCCGGACTCCGGCTCCAGCAGCAGATCCTGCATACGCAAGTGCAGCTCCAGGCTCGCCGGATCCGCGCGGTGCGCGTCGTCGAGCACCAGGGCCGACATCTCCCCGCAGCGGGTGCGGATCAACCGGGCGAGCGCCTCGGCGAGCCGGGCCTTCTCTTCGGGGCTGGAGGGCAGGGGCGGTGCGCTGGGGTCGAGCTCCGGGACGAGTCGGGCGATCTCCTGCCGCACCCAGGGCTCCAGGGGCAGTTCCGGCTCGAGCCCCAGGACGGCGCGGGACACCCGGGCGCTCGTGGCGTAGGAGGTGGAGGGATCGGCGGGCCGGGCCGCGACGAGGAGCCAGGAGCCCTGGGCACTGCAAAACTCGGAGACCAGCCGCGTCTTGCCGATGCCCGCCTCGCCGAGCACGTAGACGGGACGGCCCGCGGCCCAGGCCTCCTCCAGGAGGGCCCACTCATTGTCGCGGCCGACCAGCTCCGGAGGGGAGAGCATCGCGAGGGGCACCTCTTCGGGAGCACGGGGCCTGGGGCGCTCCTGCTCCGCGGGCCGCTCGAATTCCCGGACGAGCGCCCGCGTCTCTGGGCAGGGATCGATGCCGAGCTCCCGGTGGAGCTGTTCCCGGCAGTCGCGGTAGGCACGGAGGGCGGCGGACCGGTCCCCGAGCCGCAGATGGAGGCGGATTGCCGTCTGCCAGGCCTGCTCGGAGGTGGGCTGGAGCTGGAGCAGACGCCGCACCGTATCGAGCGCGGCCTCGAGCTGGCCGACCTGCTCCAGCCGGAGGGCCTCGGCCTCGGCGGCACGGCATTGCAGGGAGTGGAACCGGGTGCGTTGGATCCGGAGCCACTCCTCCAGCTCTCCACAGTCGTCGTAGGAGAAGCCGGCGAGCAGCTCGCCCTGGAAATGGGTGAGCTTGGAGTACTCGCGGGCCTCGAAGATCTTCCGGAAGAGGAGGGCATCGACGAGGAGGCCCTCACAAAGCCAGACGGGATCCTCTCCCGAGAGGCTGTCTTCACCCAGGGAGAGCCGCAGCCTGCGCAAGAGTTGGCGGAGGTTGACGCGTGCGGCCCTGTCGGGTGCATCCGGCCACAGGAGGCTGGCGAGCCGGCTGCGCTGGGTGGGGCCCTCGATGGCCAGATAGGTGACCAGTGCCGCTGCCTTGCGCTCCATGTGTCTGGCGCCCAGAGGCGAGGTCACCCGGGCACGGCCAAGCACTTCGATATGCGTGGCAACCGATGACATACACCCCCCTCCAGAGGAGCCGGGATTCTTCACGCTCCGTGAGGAGGCCGCAAGGAAGGTTTGAGCCCCGTGCATGAGTGGAGACACGCCGCTGTCACGCTGCAGTCACGCTTTGGAGCACGGCTCCAAGGCCTCACATCACGCGCCAGTCACGCCCTCCGCGCACAGTGCTCATGAAGGCGCGGGGGCAGGAGTGCCTCCCCGGCCCGAGTCCGCGACACATGGAGGAAAACACGTATCGTGGAGGTAGGGCTGGTCGCCATCCAGCGGGTGTTGCCGCCGAAGCGGGCGCCGGAGGAGTTGCAGGTTGATTCGAGGTGAGGGGCGGGAGGGGGGCGCCCCTCATCTCGGGTCTTTTCAGCTCACGGCAGCGCGAGTCCCACGCGCTGGCGCAGCCGCAGGAAGTCGTCGGACAGGACGTAGGTGAGGATCTGCTGCAGGTCAGCGCGCTCGCGCAGGGCCTGCACCAGGGGCTCAGCGTTGTCCAGACGGGCAGTGGCGAAGTTCGGATCCTCGCGCAGCACCATGGTGAGGCCCACCGACACGTCGCCGCACATCAGCACGCCGGCCCGGTCCGCCGAGAACGCCAGGCCCTCGAGCACGGGCTCCAGCTCCACCTTGGACTGCGGCCCCAGCTCCAGGGCGGCCGGCTCCAGCGCCTTGAGCGCCTTGCGCGAGTAGGCCCGGCGGTACTGCTTCACCATCTCCTCGTTGTTGCGTCCCAGCGCCGTGAACAGCGGGGCGAAGATGCGGATGGAGTTGCCGAACAAGTCCTGCGTCTCGCCGCGCGACAGCTTGGAGAGCACCGCCGTCTTGTTGAGCAGGCCCAGCACCGCGCGGCCGAAGAGGAACTTCTGCTCGCGGGCGTTGAAGCGGCGCACCACGTCCTGGCCCACGCACATGCTCAGCGGCTCGGTCGTCTCCATGCCGATGAGCCCACGGCGGGCCTGGTACACCTCGAACTCCTCCACGCCGAACACCTGCGCCACCGTGCGCACGGCCTTGAAGACCGCGTGGTCCGGCTTGAGCTTGTCCGTCTTGCGGTCCACCCCGAGCAGCTCGAACTGCGCCGGGTGCAGCCGGCTGAGCTGATCTCCCACGGCCCGCATCACCTCGAGCAGCGGCCCGCGCGCCGAGGGGTGCATGAGCCCCGCGTCCACGTCCGCCACGCTCAGCCGCTCCTGCGTCTCCGTGGGCAGGCGGCTGCGCATCTCCGAGTAGAAGGAGGCCTCCGTCTCGTTGGCCGAGCGCAGGAAGTGCAGCACCGCCGCGGCGCAGAAGGCCTTGTCGATCTGCCGGGTGCCTTCCCACAGCCGGAAGAGCGCGTGCAGGCTCTCCACCCGGGTGGGATTGAGCTTCAGCAGTTGCCGGTTCTCCTCGATGGCGAGCTGCGAGGCCGCCGCATCGCGCATGTACAGCGTGGCCAGGGCCGAGCGCGCCGGGATGTTGGCCGGATCCGCGTCGACGATGTGCCGGTAGAGGGTGATGGCCCGGGTGGGCTCCTCCAGCGGGCCGGCGTACAGGTCCGCCACCTTCAGCCGCAGCGAGGCCGCGCGCTTCGTGTCTCCGGTGGCATGGGCCTGGGCGGCCTGGGCCTCCAGCATCTGCGAGAGCTCCAGCAGGTTGCCGGCGCGCTCGTAGAGCACCACCAGCCGGTCCACCAGCGTGGCGTCGCCCGGGGTGAACTCCAGCGCCTGGCGGTACAGGGTGGAGGCGGAGGTGCCATCCCCCAGGCCCTGCTCGTGGATCTGCGCCAGCGTCACGGTGTGGCGCGCGCGCTCGGCGATGGGGAGATCCATCTCCAGCAGCCGGCGCAGGCAGTCCATCGCGCCCTGCCAGTTGTAGACCTGTTGGAAGAGCGTGGCCATGCGCTCGAGCACTTCGGTGTTGCCCGGCAGGCCCTCGCGAGCGGCGTGCAGGTGGATGGCCGCGCGGCTCGGCTCGGAGAGCTGATCCTGGTACAGCGCGCCCAGCG
>DASQMW010000039.1:0-22807 GCA_035645295.1 Archangium sp. | reverse complement strand
CCACTGACCACGGGTCCCCACGAGGTGCGGGCCCGTGCCACGGACGAGGCTGGCAACACCAGCCCCCCCACCGAGCCGCGCACCTTCACCATCGTGCAGGACACCTCGGCGCCGGAGACGAACATCACCTCCGGTCCGTCGGGCACCACCCCGGAGCGCACCGCGACGTTCGAGTTCTCCTCGAACGAGCCGGGCGTCACCTTCGAGTGCAGCCTGGACGGCGCCGCCTACACCCCGTGCACCTCGCCGGTGACCTTCACGGACCTGGCCGAGGGCGAGCACACCCTGCAGGTGCGCGCCCGCGATGCCGCTGGCAACGTGGATGCCACCCCGGCCACCCGTACCTGGACCGTGTCGGCTGGCACGGGCAACGAGGACATCGCCTTCCTGGGCGATGGTGTGGGCTGCTCGGCCACGGGCGGTGATGCCTCGCTGCTGCTGATGGGTCTGGGCACGTTCCTCACGCTGGCGCGCCGCCGCCGCCGGAACTGAGGCCTCGCATCCCGTGACTCGGGCCGGGCTCCTCTCCCTCTGGGAGGTGGGGCCCGGCCTTTTTCATGCGCTCAGTGCACCTGCGGGGACGGACCCGTGGTGGGCCGAGGCTCCGGCGGCGTGGGGGTGGCGGCGGACAGCAGCGGGAGGGCCACGTAGAAGGTGGCGCCCCGGCCCACCTCGCTCTCCACCCAGATGCGGCCGCCGTGGCGCTCGACGATGTCACGGCTGATGTAGAGCCCCAGCCCCAGCCCGCCGTAGGACGTGACGGAGACATTCCGGGCGCGGAAGTAGCGCTCGAAGAGTTGCTCCTGCTGGTCGCGGGGAATGCCAATGCCCTCGTCCGCCACGGATAGCAGCGCGAAGTCACCGCGCACGTCCAGCGTCACGCGCACGGTGCTGTCCGCGGGGCTGTACTTGAGGGCGTTCTCCAGCAGGTTGGCGATGACCTGCTCCAGCCGGTACGGATCTCCCCGGATGCGCACGGACTCCGGCGGGTGCGAATAGTCGATGCGGTGCTGGCCCCGCTCGGCGTCCATGACCGTCAGCACGCGCTCGACGATGGCATCCAGCCGGGTGGGCTCGAAGTGCAGCGCGAGCCGGCCGGCCTCGATGCGCGAGGCATCCAGCAAGTCATTGATGAGCGCCGCCAGCCGCACCAGGTGCTGGCGCGCGTGGCGCAACAGGGCGGGGTCCACCGGCTCCTTGCGCTCCAGCCGGCGCTCCAGGCTGGCCAGCCGCAGCGACAGCGGGGTGAGCGGGGTCTTCAGCTCGTGCGAGGCGATGGTGAGGAAGTCGTCGCGCACGCGGATGGCCTCCTGCGCCTCGCGGAAGAGGCGGTCGCGCTCGGCCTCCGCGCTGCGCTGCTCGGTGACGTCCTCGACGATGCCCACGCCCCCCTCCACCTGGCCGTTCTCGTTGAAGCAGGGCGCGAAGTGGGTCCGCACGGGGATGACCTTGCCCGAGGTGACCGATTGGTACTCCCCCTCGTAGTAGGCGTGCCGCCCGGAGAGCACATCGCGCACGCAGGCCATGATGGCCTCGTCCTGGAGGGTGAGCAGGTTGAGCCCGATGAGCATCCGCTTGGAGGAGCCCATGAGGCGCACGAAGTAGTCGTTGCACGCGACGACGATGGGCGTGCTGTCGAAGTGGAAGAGGCCCAGCGGCGCGTTCTCGAAGACGAGCTGGTAGGCGCGCTCCCCGGGGGAAACCGGCTGGGCCGTGCGCGGGTGGCCCGCGGAGGACAACCGCTCCAGGGGCTCGTCGGTGTAGTCGGGGAGCTCGGGTGGGCGCCGCAGCACCACGGCGATGCGCTCCCCGTCGCCTCCCAGGGAGGTGCCCACCGTTACCTCCACCTCCAGCTCGGAGCCCTCGTGGCGCAGCACGGACACCCGCACGGGCCGCCCGCTCAGCGCACGTCGCCGCCCCAACAGGTAGCGCAGGAAGGACTGGCCCCCGAAGGAGTGCAGGCGCTTGGGAACGAGGCGGGCGAAGGGCTGCCCCGACAGCTCCCCCGGCTTCCAGCCGAGCAGGCGTTCAGCGGCCGGATTCAGGTAGAGGACGCGCTCGTCGCCGTCACAGGCCACGAGTGGATCCGCCATGGCGTCCATCAGCTCCCTGAAGTCATCGCCAGCCATGTTTCCCCTCGGAGGGAGAGGGCTACCTCCTAGAGCCTACAGGGTGGAGATGGCGGGGCTGCCCCGTGAGTCCCGCCAGAGGGGGCACCAGAGGGCCGCGCTTCCCCTCCCGTGGCGAGGGACGAAGCGGGGCCTGGGGTTGCCCGGCCGCTGGAAGGCGGTGGGAGCGGGGGGCAGCCACGGACAGCTCCCATGGGCAGCTTCCCTGCATGAAACCGATCGACTGGCACAGCATCTGGGTTCCCGAAATGCATCCGCTGGAGGTCGTCTTCCGCGTCTCCATGGTGTTCCTCTTCTCGCAGCTCGTCCTGCGGATGCTCGGGCGCAAGGAGCTGGGGCGCTACTCCACCTTCGACCTGGCGCTCCTCTTCCTCCTCACGGTGTGTTTGCGCCGGACGCTCGTGGGGGATGACAACAGCCTCACCACGGGCTTCCTGGCCCTGGTCACGTTGGGCGCCTGGGACCGGTTCTTCTCGTGGTTGTCGTTCCGCGACCGCGCCGCGGCCCGGGTGCTGGAAGGCCGCCCGCTGGAGCTGGTGCACGAGGGCGAGCTGGTGCACGAGAACCTGCGCAAGAGCCGCATCTCCCGCAAGGAGTTGCTCAGCCGGCTGCGCTCGCATGGCCGGGACGATTTGCGGAGCGTGCGCGCGGCCTTCCTCGAGCCCAATGGCCGGGTGACGTTCCTCTTCCGCGAGGCCTCGCAGTAACTCTCCGCAGTGACTCACGCCCCGGTGGGCGCGGAAGGCTGGGCGTGCACCGCCGGTGGCTCGAGCTGGAAGCGCGCGATGAGGGGCATGTGGTCCGAGAGGCCGTGGAAGCGGCTGCGCACGTCCCCGAAGGCGCACGTCTCGTCGGCGTCCAGCCAGCGCACGCCACCTCCGGAGAAGATGTGGTCCAGGTGCATGCGCATGTGCATGAAGCCGGCGGTGGGGAAGGCGCGTGGGTGTCGCGGGTCTATCTGCCCCACCGCCGCCTGGGCGTCGATGAAGCAGGCGTCGTCGCACAGGTAATGGAAGACGGGCGAGGCCGGCGGTGAGTTGAAGTCTCCGCAGACGAGGAAGGGCTCCCCATTGGCCCGGGCCCGCACCAGCTGGGCCAGGGCCCGCGCCTCGTGGAGCTGGTTGATGCCGTTGCCCATCTTCTCCCGGGTGGCCCAGAAGGCGCGGGAGAAGGGCGTGGGCAGGCTCAGGTGCGTGTTGAAGATGTGGAAGGGCAGCCCGTCCTCACGGCTCAGCAGCCGCATGTGGGCGCAGATGCGGCTCTGCTTGCGCTCGCGCAACGCCCGCACATGGTGGTGCGTGATGTGGTGCGGCGAGTCCACGTTGTGCGTGTCCACCGCGAGCCGCCGGGTGTTGACGAGGATGGCCAGCCCGGTGGTGTAGAGCGAGAACTCACCCACCTTGTAGTGGTGCGCCCGGAAGTAGAAGGCCTCGTAGGGCATGGGCCGGCGCAGGTTGGCGAACGTCTCCTCCAGGCGCCCCATGAAGGCCTCCAGTTGCGTCTCGTCGGGGCGGGTGCGCCGGTGGGCGACATTGCTGCGGAACGACTGGGTCTCCACCTCCTGCAGGCAGATGATGTCCGGTAGTGGCTCCAACGTGGCCAGCGCCGCGGCGACCCGCCGCTTGGGGCCGAGCGTGCTGGCGAGCCCGCGCAGGGCGTGTCCGAAGTAGCGGACGTTGTAGCTGACGATGCGTAGAGGCGTGTGGGCCATGCTCGCTCATGCACCGCGTGGAGGCGGGAAGTAGGGGGAAGTTACTGCCGCTCCTCGTCCGGGGGGAGCACCCTGGACCTTGCGCATCCCCCCTGGCTCCGGATACTCCGCCGCTACCGGGGTTGCTCGGCTCCCCCGGAAGCATGCAGACCGCCCGCTGGCCGGCAGCGGGCCCGGAGTCCAGCGCGGATTCCCGCGTTTCCCAACCCGACGAGGAACAACCATGAACATGCGTTCGACGCTGCACGCCGTGGCCGCCGTGATGGTGGGGGGCCTGATGGGCTGTGGTCAGCAGCCGCAGTACTACCGGGTGTCCATCGACCGTGCGCCCTTGGCGAACCTGCCCGCCTCCTGTTACAGCTCGGGCACGGTGCCCACCGACGACCGGACGGTCAACGTCGTCGATGTCGGGCAGTGGATCATCTGGGACGGCGTCGAGGACCGGCAGTACCTGCAGGTGGGCGACATCGACTACCGGCTGGGCGATGCCCGGGTGCAGCTCACCGTGGGCGACGCCATCGTGAGCACCGAGGCGGACAAGCCGACCTTCACCGTCGAGCGGACGCAGACCGGTCCCAACCGCACCACCCGCGCCACCTACACCTTCGACAAGCTGGGGGAGACCGCGGAGGGCTCGATCGCGCTGAGCTACGCGTGCAGCGGCGGCACGGGCTGCGCTCCCAACTGCGACGCCTCGCTGCGCTTCGTGGGCCGCCGCGTGAACGCGGAGCCGATGATCGTGGTGGCCGACGATAGCGACCGCAACTAGCGGCCGGGCAGGCGCCGGAGGCGGACCGGTGTTAAAGGAGAGGACGTCATGACGTCCTCTCCTCCTCGTTTCCGCGGAACCGATTCCTACCTCTCCAGCGAGGGCCTCCAGGCCGCCGTCAACTGCGCGCTGACGCTCCAGCGTCCGTTGCTGGTGCGCGGCGAGCCCGGCACGGGCAAGACGCTGCTGGCCGAGGCCGTCGCAGAGAGCCTGGGCCAGCGCCTGCTCACCTGGCACGTGAAGAGCACCACGCGCGCCCAGGACGGCCTCTACGTCTACGACACCGTGCAGCGCCTGTACGACTCGCGCTTCGGTGACGGGGACGTGCGCGACATCCGCCGCTACATCCGCATGGGTCCCCTCGGGGAGTCCTTCGCCTCGAAGGAGCGCGTGGTGCTGCTCATCGACGAGGTGGACAAGGCGGACGTGGAGTTCCCCAACGACCTGCTCCACGAGCTGGACCGGATGCGCTTCCGCATCTCGGAGACCAACGAGGACGTGGTGGCCGCGCACCGCCCGGTGGTCATCATCACCAGCAACAACGAGAAGGAGCTGCCGGACGCCTTCCTGCGCCGGTGCGTCTTCCACTTCATCGACTTCCCGGACCAGGAGCTGATGCGCCGGATTGTCGCGGTGCACCACCCGGGGCTGGACGAGTCGCTGACGGAGCAGGCCCTCAAGGTCTTCTACGAGCTGCGCAACTTCACGCGGCTGCGCAAGCGCCCGTCCACGAGCGAGCTGGTGGATTGGATCGCCGTGCTCAAGGCCAACGGCGTCACGAACGTGAAGCTGGAGGACAACCTGCCCTTCCTGGGCGCGCTGCTGAAGCGTGAGCAGGACCTGATGGCGGTGGCGGAGGCCTTCGGGCGGGGCCGCCGGACGAAGGCCTGAGAGGAGGCGAGCCATGTTCCTGCCCTTCCTCTATGAGCTGCGGCGGCGCGGGGTGCCGGTGGGCGCACAGGAGGCGCTCGCGCTGGCGGGGGCGCTGAAGGCGGGGCTGCACGACAGCTCGCTGGACGGCTTCTACCACGTGGCGCGTGCGCTGCTGGTGCACGCGGAGACGCACCTGGACGCCTTCGATCAGGCCTTCCTGGCGCACTTCAAGGGCATGGAGGGCGCGGGGCAGAAGCTGAAGGACGAGCTGCTGGAGTGGTTGAAGGAGGCGCGCGAGCGGCCCGAGCTGACGCCCGAGGAGCGGGCGCTGCTGGAGCACTTCAACGCGGAGGAGCTGGAAAAGCTCTTCCAGCAGCGGTTGGACGAGCAGGACGAGCGGCACGATGGCGGCAAGAAGTGGATTGGCACGGGGGGCGCATCACCCTTCGGGCACTCGGGGCACCCGCGCGAGGGCTTCCGGGTAGGAGGGGAGGGGGCCCAGGGCGGCGGCGGCCGCATGGCGATGAAGATCGCTGGAGCGCGCAAGTACCAGGGCTACCGGGGCGACGTGGTGCTGGACACGCGGCAGATGGCGGTGGCGCTGCGCAAGCTGCGGGCCTTCGCGCGCGAGGGCGTCGCGGACGAGCTGGACGTGGAGGGCACCATCGCGGCCACGGCGAAGAACGCGGGCGAGCTGGAGGTGGTGACGCGCCCGCCGCGCCGGCCGAACACGCGCGTGGTGCTGCTGATGGACGTGGGCGGGTCCATGGACCCGTACGCACACCTGGTGAGCCGGCTCTTCTCGGTGGCCAAGCAGGCCACGCACTTCAAGGAGCTGCGCACGTACTACTTCCACAACTGCGTGTACGGGCGCGTGTTCGACTCGCCCTACCTGGTGGGCGGCATCAGCGTGCCGGATCTGCTGGGACAGGTGGGGCGGCACCACAAGCTGGTGGTGGTGGGCGACGCATTGATGGCGCCGTACGAGCTGACGATGCGGACGAACGCGGAGGGCCGGTACGACCCCTCGGAGGGGAAGGAGGGGTTGGTGTGGCTGATGGAGCTGGCGCGGCATTTCGAGCGCAGCGCCTGGCTCAACCCGGAGCCTGTGCAGACGTGGCGGGGCAACACCATCCAGGCGGTGAAGAACGTCTTCGACATGTTCCCGCTGACGCTGGAGGGCCTGGGGGAGGCGGTGGCGCACCTGACGAAGGGGCGCATGGTGCGCGGGCGCCGGTAGCCTCGCCTTCTACCCTGGCGGGACCTCGAGGCCACGGATGTCCGTCCGGACAGTGGGCCTCGTGAATCCGGGTACGTATAGTGGGGTCATGGATTCCAGCTTCGACCAGATGAGTCCCGCCGAGCGTATCCTCTACGTGCAGGATCTCTGGGATCGCATTGCTGAGCACCCGGAGGACGTGCCCGTCAGTGACGAGCTGAAGGCCGAGCTCGATCGTCGGCTTGCGGAGCACCGGGCCGATCCATCCTCGGCGGTTCCCTGGGAGACGCTGAAGGCCCGCCTGCGAACGAAGCGGTGAGCTTGCCGCTCCTTTCGCCCGGAGGCTGAAGCCGAGCTCACCGAAGCCTGGGACTGGTACGAGGCCCGGCGCGAGGGTCTCGGTGGTGAGTTTGTCACCTGTGTCGAGGCTGCCATCGCGCGAGCAGCCAGAAACCCTGATGTCAATCCACGCGTGCACGGCGAAGTACGCCGGGCGCTGGTGCGGCGCTTCCCGTACGGTGTTTTCTATGTGGTGGAAGGCCAGGCATTGCTCGTGCTGGCTGTAGCCCATGTGCGGCGACAGCCGGCGTACTGGCTCGCCAGGAAGTGACCGCGAAGACCCTGGAGGGCCTGGGGGAGTGCATGGTGCACGGGCGCCGGTAGGGCTAACGTACGCTCCGCCTTCAGTCCAACAGGGGAGCAGAGATGACGACGATTCTGGTGACGGGTGCCACGGGCACCATTGGTTCGCAGGTGGTGTCCGTCCTCAAGGGGCACAACGGTGTGACGGTGCGCGCGGCGGTCCGCAGCGCGGCCAAGGCCGAGTCCCTCAAGGGCGGCAACGTGACACCCGTGGACTTCGAGTACACGAAGCCGGAACTCCTCCAGAAGGCCGTGGCGGGCGTGGAGAAGCTCTTCCTCGTCACGCCCTTCACCCAGGACCAGGTGGACCTGGGGGCCCGGCTCGTCGACGCCGCCAAGGCCGCCGGCGTGAAGCACATCGTGAAGCTGTCGGCCATGGGCGCGGACTATGAGGGCGGCATCCAGCTCGGCCGCTGGCACCGCACCCTGGAGCGCTACATCCAGGGCTCGGGCCTGACGTACACCTTCCTGCGGCCCAACAACTTCATGGAGAACTTCATCAACTTCTACCCGCCGGGCAAGGACGGGAACATCTACCTGCCCTGGGGCCAGGGGGCGTGCAGCTTCATCGCGGGCTCGGACGTCGCCGCGGTGGCCGCCGCCGCGCTGACCTCGAGCGGCCACGAGAACAAGGGCTACAACCTCACCGGCCCCGAGGCCTTCACCATCGGCCAGGCCGCCGCCACCCTCGGCGAGGTGTCCGGCAAGAAGGCCAACTACGTGGACGTGCCGGAGGCGGCCGCGAACAAGGCCATGCTCGACATGGGCATGCCCGCGTGGATGGTGGACGCGATGATGGAGCTGCACGGCATCGACAAGGCGGGCTACGCCGCCGAGGTGACGGACGCGGTGCAGAAGCTCACCGGCCGCGCGCCGGTGAGCTTCGCCCAGTTCGCCAGGCAGCACGCCGCCTCCTGGAAGTGAAATACCCCCGACACTGAGGCACCGGGGCTTCTCCGGAACCATGCGAGTGGGCGGCGAGCGGGTTAGAAGGGCCGCTCACCTCGCAGTTCATTCCGGAGGAGTCTCCCCATGGCCCCTGTCGCCATCCAGCCGCTCTACACCGCCACCGCCACCTCGCACGGAGGCCGCAACGGCCGCGTCCGCTCGGAAAATGGGACGATCGACATGGCGCTCACCATGCCCAAGGCGCTGGGGGGCCCGGAGACCGCTGGCTCCACCAATCCCGAGCAGCTCTTCGCCGCGGGCTACTCGGCGTGCTTCGAGGGCGCGCTGCGGCTGGTGGCCGGGCAGATGAAGAAGCAGATCAAGGACGCCCACATCACGGCCAAGGCCACCATCGGGAAGACGCAGGCGGGCGGCTTCGGTCTGGCGGTGGAACTGCACGGCAAGCTCTCGGGCGTCTCGCAGGCCGAGGCGGATGAGTTGATGCACGCCGCGCACAAGGTGTGCCCGTACTCGCTGGCCACCAAGGACAACATCGAGGTGAAGCTCTCGTCCGAGGTGGCCTGAGACCACGCTCTTCTCCCTCTCCCTCTCCCTCTCCCTCTCCCTTCGGGAGAGGGGTCGGGGGGGAGGGTGCCACGCCCCCCGGGTTTGAGCGTGCTCATTTCGGCCGCAGCCGGAACATCGTCAGCCGATCGTCCGGGGCGAGCCCCACCGCGTAGAGGTAGGTCTTGGCTCCGAACTGCACCTCGTACGCGTAGACCCGGTCATCGCCCAGGGTTCGTCGCTGGACCAGCACCAGCTTCCCCGCGGGTCCCAGGGCCTTCAGCTGCTCATGGTACGCCTTGGCGCCTTCCGGAAAGAACCTCCCGGGCACGTACGCGAAGTGGGCCGGCGTGAGCGGTTCGCTCCGCACCTGCTCGAGCAGCGCCGCCAGCTTCGCGGTGACCTGGGGCTCCGTGTCCGGGATCGGCGTGGGGACCGGTACGGCGAGCGCGGGGTTCATCATCGCGGCGATGCCGTCCACGAAGAGCACGGGCCTCGCGTGGGCGGAGTTGGTCAGCACGATGATGGAGAGCGAGTCCCCGAGGAAACGGGCGTAGTAGGTCGTGAAGCCCTGCCACCACCCCGAGTGGTGGTGCAGTGGTTTTCCGCCGCGCTCGTCGATTCCCCACCCGAAGCCATAGGGATAGGTGGCGCCGCTGGAGAGCTTCGCCGGCGTGAGGATCTCCTGCCAGCTCGCCGGGCTGAGGAGGGCCCCGGCTTGGACCGCCGCATCCCAGGCGATCATGTCCTTCACGGAGACGTAGAGGGCGCCGTCCGCCGTGGTGTTGAGCGACGGCGAGACCCACTCCTGGTTCTTCACCTCTCCATTGACCAGGCGGTAGCCGGCCGCGCGGTGGGGAACGATGTCCTCCTCGCTGATGATCCGCGCCGTCGTCATGCCGGCGGGCTTGAAGACCTGGTCGCGGAGGACGTTGCCATAGAAGGTGCCGGCGACGCGGTTCACGATGATGCCCAGCAGCACATAACCGGTGTTGCTGTAGCTCCAGCGCGAGCCGGGGGTGAACTCGAGGGGCAGCGCGTAGCTGAAGCGCGCGAGCTCCTCATCGGTGTAGTCCTTGCGGTAGTCGAGCTTGCCCTCGAGATCGGTGAGGCCGGAGGTGTGCGTCAGCAGGTGGCGCACGGTGATGGCGCCCCACGTGGCGGGAGCGTCGGGGAAGAACTTCGTCAGCGGATCCGTCAGCGCGAGCCTGCCCGCCTCCACCTGCAGCATCACCGCCGTGGCGGTGAACTGCTTGCCCACGGAGGCGGTCTGGAAGAGGGTTTCCGGGCGCACCGGAACCCGGTGCTCGAGGTTGGCGAAGCCGTACCCCTTGGCCAGCACGACCTTTCCGCGCTGCACGATGCCAATGGCGACACCGGGCACCTTCTGGCGCGCCATCTCCTCCGCCACGAACGTGTCGATCCGCTTGAGGGCCGGGCCTTGTGCGGCGGCGGGGCGGGCCGAGGCGAGCCCCAGCAGCAGGACGGCAGTGGAGAGCGTCAGAAGGCGGGGCTTCACTTCTGCACCCCCGGGAGCCAGGTGCCCCAGCGCACGAGCCGCGTGCTGCCCTCGGGCTCGCGCTTGACTCCCGCGCCCACGCGCTCGGTGCCCTCGGAGAGCGTCATGAAGCGCGCCTCGTAGGGCAGGCCCGCGAGCACGGGCGCCCACGGGTCGGCCGCGTAGGTCTCCGAGTAGATGCGCTGGGTGCCCTCCTCGTCCGCCTTGCGCTGCACGCTGAGGGCGGGCACGTCGCGGCCCTCCACGGTGAAGGTGCCACGGGTGGCGGATGCCACCGCGGCCGGAGGCCACTCACCGCTGGCCAGCGCCTCGAAGGGCAGGCCCAGCAGCACCTCCTCGAGCGGTACCGGCTCGGCCCCGGAGAAGTCGGAGCAGGGGGTGGCGTTGGCGTCGACGGGGGCCTCGGCGCGCAGGAGGAAGCCGCGCTCGGCGCCGAAGCACACGCGCTGCACGGAGGGCGAAGGGCCCACCTCCACCCGCCGGTCGTAGTACGCGCCGGGGCCCAGGGGCCGCTCCAGCGCCGGTGCCGCGGCGGTGCTTCCCGTCGAGCCCTCGCGCACCTCGCGCACCTTGAGCTGGTAGTTGCCTGGAGTGATGAAGCCCGAGAGCGTGATGTTGGACTCGAGCAGGCCGCGGGTGAGGTAGAGCGGACCCGGCTGGACGGCGTACACATTCGTGCGCAGCGGGCCGTCCGCGGGGCGCTCGTCGCTCACGTAGCGCATGACATCCCACTCGCGGCCCACGGCGGAGGCGCGCTCGGCGGTGGCTTCGCCCCGCGGGGGCACGTCGAGCGTGCGCGTGGTGTCCGCGCGCACGGGGATGAGCTGGTCCTGCGCCAGCCGCGGGTGGGCCAGGGGCTTGCCGGCCTCATCGGTGAAGGACACGCGCAGCCACACCCAGGGCTGCTGCACGCTCACCACTTCCACCACCACCTGTCCCGCGAGCGCACGCGGGGGGCTGCCCTGGGGCGAGGCGCCCTGGTTGGCGGTGAAGGAGTAGACGACGCGGTCACCCACGCGGGCGCGCTGCCAGGAAGTGGTGTCGGTCTGCACGGGCGAGGGATTCTGGGCCTGGGTGTCGGAAGGAGAAGGGCCGCTCGACTTCGTGCTCTCGCAGCCAGGGAGGAAGGACAGGGCCGCGCTCAGCAGCGCGGCGGCCAGGGGGCGGGTGGAGTGGCGCATTCGCATGCGGGACTTGATACACCGGGAGTGTAGTTCACTCCCATATTTCACCGGAGCCGCGCGCATGTCCCCGACCCTGCCCATCCGCCGCGTTGTCCTCTACAAGCATGGCGTCGGCTACTTCGAGCGCCGGGGCAAGGTGAGTGGCAGCGAGATGCTCCTCTTCGACTTCAAGGCGCGGGACATGAATGACGTCCTGAAGTCGATGACGGTGTTGGATTTGTCGGGTGGCTCGGTGTCGGCGGTGAGCTACGACTCCACCAAGCCGCTGGAGCAGCTGCTGCAGGAGGCCACCATCCGCATCCCCGACTCGGGGAGTCTCACCGCGCTGCTGGGGCAGATCAAGGGCGCGCGGGTGCGCCTGCGGGTGGGCAAGGAGCAGCTCGTCGAGGGCCTCATCGTGGGGCTCGAGTCCCTGCCCGTGGCCGAGGGCAAGGCGGCGGTGCACAAGCCCTTCCTGACGCTGCTGGTGGGTGCGTCGCTGCGCAGCTTCGATCTGTTGGACGTGGCGGAGCTGACCTTCCTGGACGACACCGTGCGCAAGGACCTGGAGTTCTACCTGGCCACGGTGCTGTCCTCGTACAAGAAGGACACCAAGCGGTTGTCGGTGCTCACCGCGGGCGAGGGCGAGCGGGAGCTGTTCGTCTCGTACGTGCTGGAAGCGCCGGTGTGGAAGACGAGCTACCGCATCCTGCTCGACGAGGAGCAGCCGCCGCTGTTGCAGGGCTGGGCGGTGGTGGACAACACGGGCGACGAGGACTGGGAGGACGTGGACCTGGCGCTCATCTCCGGGCTGCCGGTGTCCTTCGTGCACGACCTCTACAACCCGCGCTACATGCGGCGGCCGGAGGTGGTGGTGCAGACCGAGGCGGCTGCGGCGCCCGTCATCCCCGAGGAGGCCTACGGCGCTGCACCGGCGGCAGCGCCGATGATGGTGGCCCCGCAGTCAGGGGTGATGAAGGAGGAGCTCGTCGCCGACGACGAGGAGGACTCGCCCGCGCGCTACATGAGCATCCGGATGCGGCGCGAAGCCGTGGAGCGCAGCGTGGCGGTGAAGACGTTGACGAAGGAGGTGGGGGACCTCTTCGAGTACCGGGTGGACCATCCGGTGACGGTGCACCGCAACCAGAGCGCGCTGGTGCCCATCCTGCACCGGCCCTTCGAGGGCAGGCGGGTGCTGCTCTACAACCGGGCCACGCGCGAGAAGAACCCCATGGCGTGCATCGAGCTGACGAACACCACCGGGCTGACGCTGGAGGGCGGGCCGGTGACGGTGACGGACGGCGACACCTACGTGGGCGAGGCGATGCTCGACACGATGAAGCCGGATGACAAGCGCTTCGTTCCGTACGCGGTGGAGCTGGGGTGCACCGTCTCGGTGGACGACACCTCGGAGCAGGGGCCGGTGCGCAAGGTGGTGGTGACCCGGGGCGTGCTGTCGGCGGAGTTCTACACCTTCCGTCGCACCCGCTACACGGTGCATAACAAGGCGAAGCAGGCGCGGACGTTGTACGTGGAGCACCCGCGCACCGGGTGGCAGTTGCAGGAGGGGCAGGAGCCGGCCGAGACCACGGACAACTTCTGGCGCTTCAAGCGGGAGCTGGCGGCGGGCGCGAGCGAGGAGCTCTTCGTCACCGAGTACTCGGGAGGCCAGCGCAACTGGTTCTTCTCGGGCACCACCACGGACGAGGTGCTCTTCCTGCTGGAGTCGGGCTTCATCGACGAGCGGGTGGCGGAGGCCGCGCGGGAGATCATCTCCCTGCGTGAGCGGGGGGCGCAGCTCGGCGAGGAGGAGAAGCGGCTGAACGCGGAGCGGGAGCAGCTCTTCAAGGACCAGGAGCGCATCCGGGCCAACGTCGATTCGCTCAAGAGCGGGGCGTCCCAGCGGGAGCTGGCCGAGCGCTTCGTCACGAAGCTCAACGAGCAGGAGGATCGGCTGGAGGCGATTGCCCGGGAGCTGGAGCGGGTGGTGCTCGAGAAGAAGGCGGCGCAGAAGGCGGTGCTCGACAAGGTCAATGCCCTGGCCTTCACCGCGGACCTGGGCACGCCGCCGGCTGGCAAGGGCCCGCGGTAGCCACCTGGGGAGCGGCTTACACACCTCTCCCTTCGGGCGTCGTGGCGTGCACGGGAGTCGCGGCCCTCCCGCGGCACGTGGCGGACCGTGTCCGGCGGGCCGTGGGGGAGATGCCTCGTGAGCTCGAAACAGGAAGGGGCTCCAACCATGTTCGGCTGGGGCGTGGTTCTCGCGCTGGGCCTGGCGGTGGGGGTGTTGGGCGGGGGCGGGCGTCTCTCGCACAGCTCCGGACTTTGGCCCACCGGAGCCCTCGGCGGGGAGCAGCGACGGTGTACATTTGCAGGCCATGCGTGAAGTCGAGCTGGATGATGTCAGTACGGTCTCCCTGCCAAAACGGGGCGCTGGCGAGCGGGCCCCCCGGCTCGTTCCGGCGCTGACCCTTATCTCCCATCCCGCCACCCAGCGGGTTGGCGAGCGGCTCCTGCTGGAGGAACTGCTCTCCGGTGGCGAGGTCCCCCTCTCCCGGAAGGCGCCGGACTTCCTGCGGCCCGGCCAGAAGCGGGGCGCCCCCCTGGCGGATCCCTGTCTGAGCAGGAAGCCCATCGTCTTCGCACCCGGCGAAGGGGGCCGGGTGCGGCTGCTCGTCGAGGAGGGTGGCACCCAGGTGGTGGCGGGCGAGCCCATCCGGGGAGGCCGGGAGTTCGGCCCCGAGGAGCTGGCCGTCGGCATTCCCCTCGAGCTCGCCGACCGCGTGGTGCTGCTGCTGCACCTGGCGGAGCCCGACACGGGAGACGCCCATGACTCGCTGGGCATGGTGGGGCAGAGCCCTGGCATCCGGCGCGTGCGCCAGCTCATCGTGCAGGTCGCCGGGCTGGAGGAGCCCGTGCTCATCCGCGGAGAGACGGGCACGGGCAAGGAGCTGGTGGCCCGGGCCATCCACCAGCACAGCCGCCGCCGGGAAGCGTCCTTCCTCGGCGTGAGCCTGGCGGCCAGCTCCAAGGAGCTGGCCGCCGCCGAGCTCTTCGGCGCGAAGAAGGGCTCGCATTCGACCGCCACCAAGGATACCGACGGCCACTTCCGCACCGCCCAGGGCGGCACTCTGTTCCTCGACGAGGTGGGCGAGATGCACCCCGAGGTGCAGGCGAAGCTGCTGCGGGTGCTGCAGGAGAAGGAGATGTTCCCCCTGGGCTCGAGCGTCCCCATCCCCACGGACGTGCGCCTCGTCTCCGCGACGGATGCCAATCTCGAGGAGCAGATCCGCGAAGGTCGCTTCAAGGAGCCGTTGAAGTACCGGTTGGCGGGCTTCGAAATCCGCCTGCCGTCATTGCGCGAGCGCCGCGAGGACATCGGGCTGCTCTTCTTCCACTTCGCCCGCGAGGCGCTCGAGGAGCTGGGGGAAGCCTGGCGCCTGGAAGAACCCGGGGATCCCCGTGCCGAGCCGTGGCTGCCCGCGTCGCTGGCGGCCCGGCTCGTCCGCTACTCCTGGCCCGGCAACATCCGCGAGCTCCGCAACCTGACGCGCCAACTCGTCATCGCCAGCCGCGGCCAGCCGCACCTGCGCGTGGATCCCCAGCTCGAGAAGCAGCTGGGCTCGGCCGCGACCCCTCCCGGACGCCCCCTGCGTCTGGGGGAGGGCTGGGATCCCCAGGTGACGCCTGCGCCGAAGGCCCCGCCGGAGCAGAAGGCCCCGCCCGAACCGAAGGCCCCGCCGGAGCAGAAGGCCGTGCCCCGCCGCAAGCCCGCCGACGTCTCCGAGCAGGAGCTGCTCGCGGCGCTGGAGGCGTGTGCCTGGGAGCCCAAGGCGGCGGCCGATCGGCTCGGCATCGCCCGCTCCTCCATCTACGACCTGATGGACAAGAGTCCGAACATCCGGAAGGCGGGAGACCTCACTCCCCAGGAAATCATCGACGGCTACCAGGCGTGTCAGGGGAACCTGGACGCCATGGTGCAGCGTCTGAAGGTCTCCAAACAGGGTCTCCGCCGCCGCCTCAAGGATCAGGGACTCGACGCGTAGTCTGGTAACTCCCGCGCCCTCCGGATTCGAGGGCGCCGCCGACATGTCGAGCACGCGTCCGGGCCCGTCGCTCGACGCCGCTCGACATGTCGAGACTTTCTCACCCCATGCGGATTCGAGAGAGCCCGGCCGGAAAAACCGGCTTTGGGGCTTCGAGCGGGGCGGCACACCCATTGCTCTAGCCTGTCCACGTCCGAGGCGGGGAGGAGCCGGGCAGCAAGGGGGGCGGCTCCTCCCCGACCTCTGGAGTTCCCAGGCATAGACGCATTTTGATTTCAGGAGGGGGAAGTCATGTTGCAGCACAATTCCAAGCAGGGGATGGCTTTCGTTGCAGCACCCAAGTGCCCTTGTCTTGCCCGGTCCAGGAGGCGCCTGTTGCCCTGGAAGCAGGGCCTGACTGACGTGATGGGCAAGGCGTGCGTGGACTCCAACGGGAAGGAGCTTGAGGCCCTGCCCGAGTTCGCGTCGGTCCGTGTCGAGAAGGCGTGGCAGAAGAAGGCCCTGGCCCGCGCCATCTGCCCCTGTGTCGCGGCGGGCTGGGGACTGCTGGCGCGGCAGGACCCGGCGGCGAAGAAGCTGTGGGTGAAGGTGAAGGACGTGTGGGCGAATGGGGTGGCGCTCTGGGCGGATGGCCAGGAGAGCGATGCGGGCGAGGTGTGCAAGAACGAGACGGAGTGCCCGCCTCCGCCTCCGCCCGGGCTCGTGTGGGGCGTCTCCAGCGAGGAGGTGCTCTACCCGGTCCGCGCCCAGTGCGCTTGCGAGGTGCAGGCCTCGCAGCCCTCGCGTGTGGCGGCGTGAGGGAAAAGGGGGCCGCTCTCCTCGAAGGGGAGAGCGGCCTAGTCCAGGGACCGGGACACGCGTTGCTTGACGCGCAGGAACTGGCGCTTCCACCGGCCCTTGAGGTTGGGATTGCCCTCCAGTATCCGGTTGAGCTCCTGCCAGACCTGGAGCTGCCGCTGCCCGGGCGGCGCGGCGTCTTTCGCCAGGAGCAGCAGAACCGCACGCAGTACCTGCGCGTCCTGCCACTGGCCGCGCTCCCGCCGCAGCCCGTCGGCCAACACGAGTCCCTGAGCCAGGAGCGGACCGGGATCCTTCCCCCGCGCTTCCCACCAGGAGGCCCACTCCCAGTAGAGACGGCCGAGGGCCAACCGGAAGTCCTGGTTGCTGGGTTCGGACTCGAGTGCCTGGAGGTAGGCCTTCTTCGCTTGCTCGAAGTCCTCGTCGCGGGCCTGGCCGAGCAGTGCCTTCAGCTCCAGGGCCCTGCCGCGTTGCAGCCAGTTGAAGCCGTCGGCCTCGCGTTGGTCGGCCTCCGTGATTTCCCTCAACGCCCGCTCCAGGTTCTTGCCCGGGTGGCCTCCGTGCTCCAGGTCGAACGCGGCCTGGGTGAGGTGGACCCAGCCCAGGTTGGCCCACGGGAGGTGGCTCGCCGGTTTCGATCCGGCGGCCTTCATCAAGGCGGCCTCGGCTTCGCTCACGCTCAGGCGCGGCTCCTTGGCCTGCATCGCCAGGTATTCGGCGTGCGCCGCCAGCATGTCCCCGAGGGTGAGTTGGACGAAGTGGGTGTTCCGCTCCTGGTCGTCGGCCTGCGTGAGAAGCCTCCTGGCATCCTCGAGTGATGGGAAGGGATCGTTTCCACGCTCCCATTCCTCCCTGGCCAGCTCGATCAGGATCTGGGCCGCGTTGTAGCGGAGCAGCGTGTACTTGCCGCTGCGGGTGAGCCCGTCCTGGAAGAGCGAGAGGGCCTTCCGATACTCGGGCCGGGGATCCCCGCCATGCCAGCGGATCCTCTCGGCCATCTTCCGGTGGACGCGCCCCTCGTAGAAGTAGAGCAGGACGTAGGTGGGATCCTGTTTCCGGCCGTTCTCGAGCAGCTTCCTGGCCTGCTCCAGGTCTCCCTCCGCATCCGGGCCGTAACGATTCAAGGCACGCATGAGATACGCGCTGGAGAGCGCGACCCGGGTGGACATCTGGCTCGCGTCCATGTCGAACGCCACGGAGAAGGACTCGATGGCCTTGTTCAGCTGGGTGAGTGCGTTCCGGGCGGCTGCGTCCTGACCGCCGTTCCCGTTCCCGTGCTCGTATTCGGCCCAGGTCTTGTGGATACGGCCTAGCAGCTGGTGGGCCTCGAAGCCCCGGTCCTTTGGGGCGATGTGAGCGATGGCGCCGACGGCATCGCGGAGCTGCTCGAGCGGGTTCTCGTCCTTGGCGATGCGGCTCTGGGCCCATTGCCAGTAGGCCCAGGCCTGCTCGACCCTTGCCTCCGGGGGTTGAGACTCGAGCTCCTCGGCGGCCCGTACGGCCTCGAGTGCACGCTCCAGGGGCTTCCGCGCCTGAGCGCCCTGGACCTCCTGGTACCAGGCGAAGAGGTTGTGGAAGCGTGCCTCGAGGATCCTGGACTCCTGGTGGCCGGGATCTCTCTGGAGGGTTTGCTTCACCGTCCCGAGGCCGTGGGTGTACAGGGTCTCGACCTCTTTCCCCCCGCTGGAGACCTCCAGCCCCAGCCGGGTACGGGCGAGCTGCGCCATCGCGTGGTAGAGGGCGGGGTCGCTCTGGCCGATCTCCGCGGCCGTTTCATAGGCGGAGCGGCTGGCTGTGAAATCAGCCTTGGCCTGCTCGGCGTGGCCCTGGTTCCAATGCCAGGTGCCCCGTGCCAGGAGGATGTCTCCCCGCAGCCGGGGGGCCTCGTAGAACCAGGGGAGCACCTCGCCCAGTGCATCCAGGTGCTTCAGGGCTTCGTCGAAGCGGCCCTCGTAGAAGGCGAGGAGCGCCTTCACGTAGGCGGGCGGCGCTGGCGCGTCCCCGCTGTCCTTCCCCATCCGCTCCTCGAGCCACTGGAGTTTCTCGAGCGTGGGGTTGCGCCAGTCCCGCTCGAGCTCCTGGAGGCGTGTCTTGCGCCACTGCTCGGCAGTGGGCTCGCCTTCCAGCCTGGTCCCGAGACGTTGCCGGTAGCGGCGCTCCATCTCCAGGAGTTGCTCCTGGTAGAGCTGTCCCAACACCACGGCCAGTGCGTAGGCCACCTCGGGCGTCTGGTAGCCCGACGCCCACGCTTTCTCCAGGTGTTCGCGTGCCTGGGGCTTGTCCCCCAGCGCGATGCAGCCCTTCCCCAGGGCGGAGTGGAGCGGTCCCTGGAGCTGCGTGCTGGCGCCGCCCATCTGGGCCTTCAACGCGTCGAGCCTCTTCTGGAGGCGCTTCCGGTCCTGCCGGATGTCGTGCGGCGCCGAGAGGTACGATTTGATCGCGTCGTTCTCGAGCTCCTTCGCCTCCCCGGCGAAGTAGCGCGCCCGGCGCTCGGCCTGGGCGATCTCGCGGCGGGCCTGCAGGTTCTGGCCCACGGCGAACGTCACCAGGGTGAGCGCCACCGAGCCCATGGCCACGGCGCCCCGGTGCCTGCGCGCTTTCTTGCGCAGGCGGTACCAGAGCCCGGCGGGACGTGCCCGCACCGGCTCGCCATTGAGGAAGCGGTCCAGGTCCTCGGCCAGGGCGCGCGCCGAGTCGTAGCGGGCCGAGCGCTCCTTCTCCAGGCACTTGAGGACGATGGCCTCCAGGTCCACCGGGATGTCCTTGTCGAGCACGCGCAGCGGCCGGGGCTCCACGGTGGGAATGTTGCTGAGCACCTCCAGGTGGTTGCTGCCCTGGACCGGGTAGGTGCCGGTCAGCAGGTGGTAGAGCGTGGCGCCCAGGCTGTAGACGTCCGCGCGCCGGTCCAACCGCGTCACCTCGCCGCGGGCCTGCTCGGGCGCCATGTAGTGGGGCGTGCCCAGCACCGAGCCCGAGGCCGTCATGCCCTCCTTCCAGTCGCGCGCCAGCCCGAAGTCCATGACGTAGGGCTTGAGGCTCCCATCCTGGGAGCGCTCCACCACGATGTTGGAGGGCTTGAGGTCCCGGTGGATGAGCCCGACGCGGTGGGCCGCATGCACTCCCTCGGCCGCGTCCCGGAGCACCATCGCCTTCTGCTCGACGGTGAGCTCCTGGGCGAGCTGGTTCAGCGGCAGCCCGTTGATGTACTGCATGGCGATGAAGGGCTTTCCCTGGACCTCGCCGACCTCGTACACCTGACACACGCGCTCGTGCACCACGCGCGCCTGGGCCCTGGCCTCGAAGAGGAAGCGGCGCGCGGCGTCCGGGTCGTCGCCGCGGACGAACTTGAGGGCGACGTCGCGGCGCAGCCGGGGATCATGCGCGAGGAAGACCTGGCCCATGCCGCCCTGGCCAATCATGCGCATGAACTGGTAGCGCTCCCAGCCGGGCACCGGAAAGTCCGCGACCGCCAGCACGGGCAGCTCGCGCGAGGGACGCTGCACCGTGACGGTGTCGTCCGCCGTGTCCATCGGGGTCCGGGTCTGCTCCTGGGCCTCCTTTCGCAGCGAGGCCAGCGAGTCCTCGGAGAGCTTCCCCCGCTCCACGAGCAGCTCCAGCGGAGGGCGTCCCAGGCGGAGTGCTTCCTCGCGCAAGGCCTCCGCCTCCTCCCGGGACAGAAGGCCCTCGGCCACCGCCATGCGCAGTTCCGAGTCGAACGCATCGCTCACGAAAGTTCCCCTGTGTGAGAGCACATCTTACAAACTCCTCCTCGCGGGTGAAGAGCCCAGGCTTCAGCAAGGGGTAGGCCAGGACCCTGTACGCCGGGGAGGTGGGCCGTGAGAGGAGGGCGTCGACGTGTCGAATGCCCGCTTCGACACGTCGACGCCGGGGATTCAGCGGGCCGCGTGGACCTCGGCGCCGGCGACCACGGTGAGCTTCACCTGGGCCGTGAGCAGCTCGGCCGGGGGCGCCTCCACCGGGTCCACCGAGAACGCGACGAAGTCCGCGTCCATGCCCGGCTTGAGCCGGCCCCGCTCGTTCTCCGCGAAGGCCGCCTGGGCCGCGCCGGCCGTGAAGGCCTCCAGGGCCTCCTCGCCGCTCAGCCGCTGCGCGGGGTACCACCCGCCCGGGGGCTGGCCCGAGGCGTCCTGCCGGGTGCGCGCCGAGTACAGCCCGAGCAGCACGTCCGGACGCTCCACCGGGAAGTCACTGCCGAACGCCAGCGGCGCCCCCGCCTCCTTCAACTTGCGCCACGCGTACGCGCCCTGGATGCGCTCGGGCCCCACGCGCGCCTCCGCCCACGGCATGTCGCTCGTCGCGTGCGTGGGCTGCATGCTCGCCACGAAGCCGTTCTTCCCCAGCCGGGCGATGTCCTCCAGCCGCATCACCTGCGCGTGCTCCACCCGGTGCCGCAGGTGGCGCGTCCCCGTGGCCTCGGCCTGGCGCAGCAGCGTGTCCAGCACCAGCGTGTTCGCCCGGTCCCCGATCGCGTGCGTGGACACCTGGAAGCCGCGCTCCATGAAGGCCTTCACCCGCGCCTCATAGTCCTCGGGCGAGAGCACCAGCAGCCCGCGGTGGCCCGGCTCGTCGCTGTATGGCGCGTGCAGCGCCGCGCCCCGGCTCCCCAGCGCCCCGTCCACGAGCAGCTTCACCGAGCGCAGCGTCAGCATCCGGCCCTGGAAGGGGCCCTCTTTCAGGTACGCCTCGCGGTCCGCTCCCTGGCCCTCCGCCATCGCGTAGACGCGCAGCGGCAGCCGGCCCTCCTTGTCCCAGCGCTGCAGCAGCCGGAAGGTGCGCAGGTCCATGCCCGCGTCGTGCACGCCCGTCAGCCCCACCTCCGCGCAGCGCGCGAGCGCCGCGGCGAGCCGCGCCTCCAGTTGCGCGTCCGTGGCCGGCGGAATCACCGCGCCCACCAGGTTCATCGCGTTGTCCACGAGGATGCCCGTGGGCTCACCGTCGGGACCGCGCAGGATGCGGCCTCCCGCCGGGTCCGGCGTGTCCTTCGTAATCCTGGCGCGCCGCAGGGCCTCGCCGTTCACCCACATCGCGTGGCCGTCGATGCGCTCGAGCACCACGGGCGTGTTCGGATACTTCGCATCCAGCTCCGCCCGGCCGGGGAAGCTCTTCTCCGGCCAGTCGTTCTGATCCCACCCCTGGCCGAGCAGCCAGTCCCCCTGCCGGGCCGTGGCGGGAGCGGAGGCCACGCGTGACAGCACCTCGTCACGCGAGGCCGTGCCCTGCAGCCGCACCCCGGCGAGACTGGCGCCGAGGCCCGACAGGTGCCCGTGTGCATCGGTGAGGCCGGGCACCACCGTCGCGTCTCCCAGCTCCACCACCCGCACGCCCGCGCCCGCCGCGGCGAGCACCTCGTCCCGGGTGCCCACCGCGAGCACCTTCCCCGCGCGCACGGAGAGCGCTTCGGCCATGGGCCGCTCCGCATCGAGCGTCCGCACGCGCCGCGCCACATACACGGTGGTGGTGGAAGAAGAAGGGGCCTGCTGCGCCTCGGGAGCACGCCGGGAACAACCGGCCACGCTCACGACGAGGAGCACCGCGCCAAGGAGAGACTTCATGCCGTGCATCGCACACCTTTCAGACTGCCCCGGTTGCCGGGGTCGGTGGCGGCGCACTCTGGCTCACTCGCGCGCGAGTGGGAAAATTCGTGAGACGAGCTAGCGCTTCACGGGCTCGGCGACTCCCTTCCGCACCGCGTCATCCAGGAGGGCGAGCGTCTTCTTTTGAGCCTCGTGGTGGGCCTTCTCCATCTGCTCGCCGAGCACCTCCATCTGCCGGCCGTACTCCTCCATGGGCGCGCTGTACTTCTCCATCTCGCGGCCCAGTTCCTCCATGGGCGCGCTGTACTTGTCCATCTCGCGGCCGATCTCATCCATCTGCCGGCCAATCTCATCCATCTGCTTGTCGAGGGCTTCCTCCTCGCGCTCCAGTTGCTCGAGCTGCTGGGCGAGCTCCGGGGACTCCTTGCCGTGCTCCTGCTCGTAACGGTCCTGTGCGCGCGAGAGCTCCGCCTCCTTCTGCGCGATCTCCCCCATCTTCGAGCCGAGCTCTCCCTGCTTGCCGCCGAGCTCGCCCAGCCTCCCGCCGACCTCGCCCTGCTTGCCGCCGAGCTCACCCATCTTGCCGCCGAGCTCACCCATCTTGTCGCCGAGCTCACCCATCTTGTCGCCAAGCTCCGACTGCTTATCGCCAATCGCCTTCACGGGGGCGAAGGCGCTCTCGAAGGCCTCCAGCGTCGCCGCGTCCCGGATGAGGTACTCCTGCTCGTCTCGCCGCATGTAGAGGACGGGCCATGGTCCATTGCCTGCCAGGGAGCGGGCCCGCCGCAGGTCGCGCGTCGAGCCGGACATCGTCGCGTCGTTGTTGGGACCGCGCAGGAGGACGTAGGCGAACATGTCGTCCTCCTCCATCTCCTCGTGGCGGTTCCCTTGGGGCACGCTCGGGGGGGTGGGCGGAGTCGGGGGGGTCTTC